>JBAPOM010000036.1:0-2420 GCA_049279635.1 Candidatus Acidiferrales bacterium | reverse complement strand
CCCATCTCTCAAGCGCAGCTCGACCAGGTCTCGCTGCGCTTGAATCAGCGACCGAGAAAGACTTTAGGATTCCAGACTCCTGCGAGTAGACTGCAAGCAAGTGTTGCGTCGACCACCTGAGCTGGCACGACTTATCAGGCACTAAACAACCTTTTGGCTGTACTTGAGCGGTCAATCAATCTTTGATTCGTCGCGGTACATGACTTTGTGGCGCGTGGTTTTAACCCATTCATCGATCTGCTCCGCCGTCATGAGGCATTCCGGGTTGAACCGATCCCAGCTCATGATTTGATTCAGGGGTTTCTTCCACCGTTTGTAGGACGGCTTTGCCGGTGGGCCAAAGCACATGACATCAATGATCGACAGCTCCTCCGGAACGCCGAGAAGCGGCTTGATCTGGCGCTGGATATCCTCCTGCCCAATGGCGGTGATCCACCAAACAGCATAGCCCAGAGCCGCTGCGGCGAGGTGAGCCGACATCGTCGAAGCAGCAACGGACTGGAGTAGGATCCTTTCAGCATTCTGGTGATACAGACGGTCGAGTTCCGAACCATCGTTCAAAACGGGAAAAGCCCGCACGAAGCGGAAATCGGCCAACACGATGATCAAACCGGGAGCGGTCTTGACACCGTTGTAATTGGGAGTGGGGAAACCCATGTGCAGCCGGGCGCGGTGCTGCTGTTCATCCACGAAGCACTGGCCGATGGCTTGCTTCACGGCCGGATCGGTAACGACAATGTAGTGCCAGGGCTGAGCATTGGCGCCCGAAGGAGCATGGCGAGCCGCTTCGAGGATCATTTCGAAGTGCTCGCGCGGCACGCTGTAAGGGGCGAACGCGCGGTTCGTCATGCGATTGCGCACGACATCCATTAAGGCAGCATAACGATCGGTTTGATTAAATTGGGCTGTGTTCTCCACCACTTCACCCATGGCACGCTCCTTTACCGAGATTCCGTTCTTGACTTCTACATCGGCGAGAATTGTATGCTCGAAACCCCCGCTCCGATATTGGCAGAATGATTTCGAAAATTCGACGCCCAGCTCTTGATAAACGCGCTTACCGGGTAAATTCACCGGGCCAGTCCTGAGCACGTCCGGCGATAGACCGTCCTGCCGCCCAGAATGCGGTTAGACGAAACCTTTCGACGAACCTGCGTGTGTACCGAGCATGACTTTCCGAGCGGTGATATAGTGGCCGTCGAGGATTGCCGATGGCGAACAACATTCCGGAAGACCTCCAAGAAAAGGCCGCGATCATGCAAGAGTTCGGACGGCTTCGTGCTGCCGGACAACCAGTTCCCGCCGAGTTGCAGGCGAAGCACGTGAACGCCACCAACGATCGCTACGCCACGGGCCCGGAGGCTGGCGAGCGCATACCCGATTTCTCCCTACCAGACCAGGAGGGCGTGCAAAGGTCTGTCGCGAATCTCTCCGGTCCCAATGGCCTGCTCCTTGTTTTTTATCGAAGCGCCGATTGGTGACAGTACTGCCGATCCCAACTGGTCGAGTTGGAACAATCGCGTCCGATGCTCGAAGGGAAAGGTCTCCGCATCGCCGCGGTTAGCTACGACTCCCGGGAAACCCTCCAGCATTTTGCAGAGAAATACCAGATCCAGATCCCGCTGCTGTCCGATTGGGATAGCGGTGTCATCCGAAGCTTTGGCATCTTGAACACAAACATTGCTCCCGGCCTACGCGCACATGGCGTTCCACATCCCGTAGAGTATCTGATCGCTCCGGACGGGCTGGTCATCCGCAAATATTTTGTGCCGAACTACCAGCATCGGGTCACTGCGTCCTCTGTCGTTCATCGAGAATTCGGAGTTGTAAGTGAGGAGGCCGCGGCGATCACACTGCGAGGTGGCGCACTTACAGTAGACATAGGACTTTCTACCGCGAGAGCGTTCGCTGGCCAGGAAATCAGCTTCTTTGCGAAGTTCGCGCTCGAGTCCGGATGGCACGTCTACGGTTCACCGCTGCCCAAGGGTCACACGACCACGTCGGTAACGTTCGACGGTCCAACCATTGTCCGTCAATCCTTTGAGCTTCCGCCAGCCGCGCCAATGCGGGTTAATTTCCTTGGGGAAACGGTTCCCGTGTACAGCGGCTCATTCCAAGGCTTAGGTTCACTGCTACTGAAGTTTCCGCTTGATGCCGGGAAGATCATGCTGTCCGGTCGGTTGAGTTTTCAGCAATGCAGCGACACTGTCTGCGAGCCGCCAGAAGCAATTGCATTCGAGTTGCCGCTGATTCTTGAACCGTTCGTGGTCGCAATACGGAGCAAATAATCTCCTTCATGTGCTGACGCGCTTGAGTTTCTCCATGAACGCCAGCGTAACTCCTCATTAACGCGGTGCATTCAATAGGTCGATGCAACACCACCTGATATGAATCTTTCCTTCCGAGGTGGTGTCTATGAC
>JBAPOM010000035.1:0-15320 GCA_049279635.1 Candidatus Acidiferrales bacterium | reverse complement strand
GCTTGTACACCGCGATTGAGCGATTGATTCGTCTTCGTAATCTCGGTAATCGGTCGTCCCGTAAGCGGTCTAATCAGGCGTGTGGTCCAGACTGCCGCAAGACTTTCGATTTGCCGCCGAGGAATGTGGGAACATCTGGAAGCGAAGTGGTGCCCAATCAAGGGGGACGCCGTGCGAAATACTTCAACCTTGCGCTACGCCCTGGCGATAAGCGTTCTGCTGTTGAGCTCCCCATCCGCTATCCATTCGGGTTCCGCTCAAATGCAACGCGATCCGCTTGAGAATTCGAATGATGTGGCGTTGCTGGAGCGCATAGCGAGTGCAGACGCAAGCGAGGACGTCGAGAATATGTACATGGGGCAGAGCGGTAAAGACCATCGTACGGTGGCATACGCTCGGCTAGGGGCTATTGGAACGGAGCAGAGTTTGGCGGCTGCGCGGCGCGTCGAACAAAAGCTGAAGGCAACGCCACTGCTGCCTGCGACGGTGCCGCTAGGCATTTGGCCGCATCCGATGTGGCACTTCGGAGACTCGGAAACGGAGCCTCTTGCAAAAGCCCAAACGGCAGACGGAACCACCTACGCCATTGTGGATAGTGATCTGCTCGGCGACAGTTACGATCTGTTCTTGATTTCCAGTCGTTCGCCCAAGGACCGGAGGTCATGGACGCGGCCAATCCTGATTCCGAACAGGATTTATCGCGGGTTTCACGGGCAGACGTTGAGGGAGGGCAAGCCAGGACAGTTGGTCTTCAGCTTTGTGCAAGATGAGCCCGGACCGCGAGATCTTATGGAAGGCCAACTGACGCCTCCGAAGAGGGCCCCGCAATTGGGAAAGCAGACGTGGGTCCTATCGTTGAAAGCGCTCACGCAGGACTCCGACGGGGATGGGTGGACAGACATTGAGGAGCAACGCTTGGGCCTAAATCCTCGGAATCGCGACACCGACGGAGACGGTATTCCCGACGGACAAGACATCTGCCCGAACTATGCGCCAACACCAGGCGAGCAAAATGACGAGGAAGTGCAAATCTTGCAGAAGGCGGTGTTAGCCGAACTCGGTCTCAGTAGGTCCCGGGCGTTATTGTTAGTGAGACCAGACTCGAAGCGGTTTCAAATTTGGGGTTATCTGGGTCCCGTTCTCTATCTCGATGACGTCAAGGAATGGACTGCGAATCATCCGGAAGGCGGCATCTTCGTTTCGTGGAAAATGACAGCCAGATCCAAGAACGACGCTACTGTTTCCTTCACGGACTATGAAGGGCCCCTTGCCGGCGGCGAAGTGGAACTTCATCTCCACAAGTACGGTGAGGAGTGGTTCGTGACCGCAAGAACCCTCGGTTGGGTGAGCTAAACCCTGCTAAGTCCTAGCACGCGGCGCCTTATGGGCCGACTGGCACGAGCTAATGCTCGATGGAACTTCGCTCATGCACGAAGCGTTACCCGCTTTGCGCGCATCTGATATAATGTCTTTGGGACTCTGGTGCGCGGCGGTAAGAGGCTTGCGCGCAATCTTTTGGGAGGATTCGAATGGTTCAACTTACGCCGGTAGCTGTGACGAAGGTGAAGGAGATTCTGTCGGCGCAGACCCCCGCGCCCACGGGTTTGCGCGTGGCCGTGGTCGGTGGCGGCTGCTCGGGCTTTAGCTACCATATGGCTTTCGAGAACCAGATCAACGAGGCCAGCGACAACGTATACGAATTCGACGGCCTCAAGGTGCTGGTCGACCAGATGAGCGAGATGTATCTCGAGGGCGTGTCGATCGACTACATCGAGACGCTTGAGGGTTCGGGCTTCAAGTTCAACAACCCGAACGTGAAGAGCACCTGCGGCTGCGGCAGCTCGTTCACCGTCTAAGCGGTCGCGGTGACTGATTGGGTGGCCCTTTGTACCGCTTGCTTGTGCTCGCAAGCGCGGCTCGGCCCGTTCGATTTCCTGGCTCCCGGAGCCTCTGGCTTCGGGAGCTTTCGTTTTAATCGGCCTCAAGAAAGATGCCGCGCTTAAGGCCGCGGCGTTACATTCAAATCTTTCAAACCATGAACCGGACGTCCGCATATTGCACCCAGATGATGACCGTAGCCCCTCCAGACGACTCCTCACCGATTGAAAACCCGCGCTGCGCCCCGTATGCTGTTTGCTTCCCATGAAGATAGCGTTGGCGCAGTTCAATCCGACCGTTGGAGACTTCGAAGGCAACCGCGCGCGCATCATGGATATGGCGCGGATGGCCAAAGCGGGCGGAGCGGACATGGCCGTCTTTTCGGAGCTGTGCCTCTGCGGCTACCCGCCGCAGGACCTGATTGAGCGGCCATCTTTCGCCGAGCGCAACCAGAAGGAACTTGGCTGCCTCGCCGAGCAGGTTCCGCTGCCGTCGCTCGTGGGCTTTGTCGGGAAGGCGCAGGACAATACCGGCAAGCCCGTCGCCAATTCCGCGGCGCTGATCGCCCGCGGCAAAATCCTCTTCGAGCAGCGTAAGATGCTGCTGCCCACCTACGACGTCTTCGACGAAAGCCGCTATTTTCAGCCCGCGCACACGCAGCATGTGTTCGCGATGGGAGCCGATTCGCTCGGCATCACGATCTGCGAGGATTGCTGGAACGACAAGAATTTCTGGGTCAAGCAGCTCTACGAACGCGATCCCGTGGCAGAGCTGGCGGGGAAGGGAAGCACGCTGCTGCTGAATATTTCGTCGTCGCCATACACCTTCGACAAGCGCGCCTTCCGGCTCGAGATGCTGCGCGCGACGGCGCGGCAGCACCGGCTGCCCTTCGTTTACGTAAACCAGGTGGGCGGCAACGACAGCTTGGTATTCGACGGCTCGAGCGTCGCGTTCATGGGCGACGGGCGGGTCGCCGCGCTTGCGAAATCGTTCGACGAAGATCTCGTCTTTTTCGATACGGTGACGGGCGAAGGCGATATCCGCCCGCGGATCGGCGAGGAAATCGAGGCCGTGTATCGCGCGCTCGCGCTCGGCACGCGCGATTACGTCCGCAAATGCGGATTCAAGCAGATGGTGATCGGGCTGAGCGGCGGCATCGATTCGTCGCTGGTCGCGGCGATTGCGGTCGACGCGCTGGGCCCGGAAAACGTCACCGGCGTGGCCATGCCGGGGCCGTATTCGTCGGAAGGCAGCCTGCGTGACGCGAGGGCGCTCGCGGAGAATCTTGGCATTCGGCTGCTGACCATGGGCATCAACGACGAGTTTCGCAGCTACCGCAAGACGCTCGACGCGGCATTCGCCGGGCGCGCCGAAGATGCCACCGAAGAGAATCTGCAGGCGCGCATCCGCGGCAATCTGCTGATGGCGCTCTCGAATAAATTCGGCTCACTCGTGCTGAGCACGGGAAACAAATCCGAAATGGCCGTCGGCTATTGCACGCTCTATGGCGATATGGCGGGCGGCCTCGCCGTGATTTCCGATGTGCCGAAAACGATGGTCTATGAGCTCTCGCGCTTCGCGAATCGCGAGCGGCAGCGTATTCCCGAGAGCGTATTCACGAAGGCCCCGTCAGCCGAGTTGCGCGCGAATCAAACCGACCAGGACAGCCTGCCGCCCTACGACGTCCTCGATAAAATTTTGAAGGCGTACGTCGAGGATTTGCGCTCGCCGAGCGAGATTGCCGAGGAGTACGGATTTTCGATCGAACTGGTGCGCGCTGTCGCGCTGCAGGTCGATCGCAACGAGTACAAGCGCAAGCAAGCGCCTCCAGGATTAAAGGTCACATCCAAAGCTTTCAGCGTAGGCCGCCGCTTCCCCCTGGCTCAGAAGTATTCGGTTTAGGCGAAGCACGTAGCAGATCTCGAACGCTCCAGGCCGCTCGGGCAACGGCACTATAGAAAATGCCATTTGCAATTATCGCCGCGAGTCCCATGTTATGACTCGTGACAGGGATGCGGAAGACAACGGCACTTATCAATATCCCTGGGGCCTGAATGATGAGAAAAAGGAGCTGCAGCCAATCGAACGGTACACCCAGGACCGAGTACCAGGCGTACTGCAGTGCGGGAATCCCGAACGCAACAGCACATCCGACCGCTATACAGAGAAGCGCCTTCTTTCGCACAAGTCTTTATAGCATCACAGCGAACCAGGCTAGGGGCTAGATGCCGAGAACGTTAACTAGCTCACGAACCGAGGCCGACGATTTATCGAGCGCAGCCCTTTCCTCGGGCGTGAGTTTAATTTCGATGATTTGCTCGACGCCCTTCGCGCCCAGCTTTACCGGCACGCCGACGAATAGCCCCTTGATTCCGTATTCGCCTTCGAGATAGACCGCGCAGGGGAGAATCTTCTTCTTATCCTTCAAGATTGCCTCGACCATTTCGACCGCAGCCGCCGACGGCGCGTAGTAGGCCGAGCCCGTCTTCAGCAGGTTGACAATTTCCGCGCCGCCCTTGCGCGTGCGGACGATAATGGCTTCGAGCTTTTCTTTCGATATCAATTCGGGGAGGGGGATTCCCGCGACGGTCGAATAGCGCGCGAGCGGCACCATGTCGTCGCCATGGCCACCCAGCACGAACGAGTGTACATTCTCAACTGACACATTCAATTCGCGCGCCACGAATGTGCTCATGCGCGCCGAGTCCAGAACGCCCGCCATCCCGAGCACGCGATGCTTGGGGAAGCCGCTCACCTTGAACGCTGCCTGTGCCATTGCGTCGAGCGGATTCGTGATGACGATCAGGATCGCGTTCGGCGATAGCTTCACGACGGCTTCAACCACTGCTTTAATTACGTCATAGTTGGCTTTCAGCAGGTCGTCGCGGCTCATTCCGGGCTTGCGAGGGAAGCCGGCGGTGATGACGATAATGTCGCTATTCGCCGTTTCATCGTAATTGCCGGTAGCTGTCGAGATACCGGCGGCCTGCGCATCGGAGCCGAGGATCGGCCCGGACTCGGCCATGTCCAGCGCCTTGCCTGCGGGCACGCCTTCGAGAATATCCGTCAGGACTACATCCGCCAGTCCGGCATCATGTATCCGTTGAGCTGTCGTCGAGCCGACAAATCCGCCGCCCACCACCGTCACTTTCTTTCGCATTCGTAAGACTCCTTGAATTCACCGCAGAGACGCAGAGGACGCGGAGAATGTCCGGCTATTTCTTTGCGCCCTCTGCGTCTCTGCGGTAGATCTTGATGCGCGTTATCCTAGCGGCCCACGGACGCGGGGGCTTGCATATTTTCGATGATCGACGTGGCAAAGTCCGTGGTGCTGACCTTGGTCGCGCCCTTCATCAAGCGCTCGAGATCGTAGGTGACGCGCTTCTGCTGGATCGTGCGCTCGATCCCCGCCTCGATCAGCTGGCCGACCTCGTCCCAGCCCATGAATTCGAACATCATCACGCCCGAAAGGATCACCGAGCTCGGGTTGATCACATCTTTATCCGCATATTTCGGCGCGGTACCGTGTGTTGCCTCGAAGCAGCCGTAGCCATCTCCGATGTTCGCGCCCGGCGCCATGCCCAGCCCGCCGACCTGCGCCGCGCATGCGTCCGAGATGTAGTCGCCGTTCAGGTTCGGCGTCGCGAGCACCTGGTATTCGTCCGCGCGCGTCAGCACCTGCTGGAAAATGGAATCCGCAATCCGGTCATTGACCAGCACCTTTTGCTTCCACTGGCCGCGGCCGTGCGACGCATAGATCGAATCGAGCGTCTGCTTCACCTCGGCGTAGATCTTTTTCTTGAAGTCTTCGGTGGCCTGCTCGAGACCCGGCTCGATCAACTCGGCGTTATTCTCGATCGAGATGCTCGAGTCGCGGTCCTTGTTGTCGAGAATCCAGCTCTCGCGCTCGGTGACGATCTGCTGGCGGAATTCCTCGACGGCCAGTTCGTAGCCCCAGTCGCGAAATGCGCCTTCGGTGAACTTCATGATGTTGCCCTTGTGCACCAGCGTAACGGTGCGGCGTTTCTTCTCGAGCGCGTGCTGGATCGCGCGGCGCACGAGGCGCTTCGTATTTTGCGGCGAAATCGGCTTGATGCCGATGCCCGCGTTATCGGGCAGGCGCTTACCCGTGCCCTTCAGCATCTCGTTGTTGATGAAGTCGGCGAGCTTCTTCACTTCGGGCGTGCCGGACTTCCACTCGATTCCCGCGTAGACATCTTCCGTATTCTCGCGGAAGATCACGATGTTCATGCGCTCGGGGTGCAGCACCGGCGAAGGAACACCCTCGAAATAGCGCACCGGACGGACGCAGGCGTAAAGGTCGAGCAGCTGGCGCAGCGTCACGTTGAGCGAGCGGATGCCGCCGCCGACAGGCGTGGTGAGCGGGCCTTTGATCGCGACACGAAAATCGCGAATCGCGTCGACCGAATCCTGCGGCAGCCAGTCATTGAACTGATTGAATGATTTCTCTCCGGCATAGATCTCGAGCCAGGCGATTTTGCGCTTTCCGCCAAACACTTTCTCGACCGCCGCATCAAACACGCGCCGCGACGCCTTCCAAATGTCGCGCCCGGTGCCGTCGCCCTCAATGAACGGGATGATCGGCCGGTCGGGAACGTGAAATTCGCCGCCGCTGTACTCGATCACCTGGCCGCCCTTCGGGACCGCCACGCCGCTATATGAATTCTTCATCGATTGGTTTCCCCCAGGGCGCCACCACGGACGAGAATCGCGGATTGCAGCGCACCTCAACGAAGCCTGTTACCTTAACACAATCTCCGCTTCCGTGGCACCACTCGCGCGCGTGTTATGTCGAAAAAATGCGGACCGAGGAAGTGTGATCCACGTCACAGACCGCGTGTTTTCATGGAAAAGTTCGATGCTTAGGTTTTACTTCGTGCCGGTGGCGCGATTTGAAAGGGCGCAACGTACGGCCTAAACGTAAACCGGAACTCGAGTTGTCGGCAAGCCGACGAAACCAGCGAACGTCAAGCGCCACTTCAATCACCTAGCTAAGAAAGCATGCCCGGGACTTCACTGCGAATAGTAATAAGTCGGCCGTTGCGACCGGATAGCAAAGGCGTTCACCAAAAGCATCCCGAGCAGGAATCCGCCGACATGCGCCCACCACGCGACGCCACCGTTATCCATCGAGTGCAGCGTGGCGATGCCGCTCACGAATTGCATGAGGAACCACAGCCCGATGAAGATAACGGCGGGAACCTTCCACAGGAACCAAATGATGAGCAGCGGGACCAGCGTGAGAATTCGCGACTTCGGGAACAGCACAATGTATGCGCCCAGCACGCCCGAGATCGCGCCGCTCGCGCCGATCGATGGAATGTGCGAGCCCCACGAAAATGCAACCTCCGAGATCCCCGAGCCGATGCCGCAAATCAGATAAAACATCAGATAAGGCAGGGGGCCCATCCGGTCTTCCACATTCGCGCCGAAAATCCACAGAAACCACATGTTCCCGATGATGTGGAGAAAGCCGCCGTGCAGAAACATACAGGTGAAGAATGGCAGCAGCGCCTGCTCGAGCGTGTAGTGCCGTCCGGCCAGCGCCAGGCTGATTTTCGCCGGCACGAGGCCGTAGGTATTGATGAAGGCGTCGCCCGCAGGCCCCGGCAGGGCAATCTGATGAACGAAGACCGCGACGTTGATCCCGATGAGGATGAGCGTCATCACGGGGAACGACCGCCGCGGCGTCATGTCCTTCAGCGGGATCATTGCCGGGCCCCCATGCGGGAAACACGAGCGTCTCGCGCTGCCTCGCCGAGTTGCGCGGCCGAGTACGCCATCTCGGAGCGAGCACCAGTGCGGCGCAGTTTTTCGATTTCGGCAAGCGGTGCGATGTTGCCGCGCGCGCCCGAAGCCATGCAGTTGAGCGCAGCCGCCGCGCAGGCGAATTCGAGGATTTCTTCAAGCGGCTTCCCGCGCGCGAGGCCGTAAACAAACGCCCCGTGGAAAATATCGCCGGCGCCAGTCGTGTCGACGGCATCCACGCGAAACCCGGGGCAAAGGAGGAATCGCACGCCGTCCCATGCAAGCACGCCGAGCCGGCCGAGTGTCGCCGCCATTAAGCGGCACTTGAAACGCCGGAAAATGGCAGGCAAGGACTTCAACAAATCCTTCTCGCCCGTCAGCCTCTCTGGAAAATCTCTCGATGTGACAGGAAAGTCCGTCAGTTCGAGAACCGCTTCAACCCCCGGATAGCGATTGTCGAAATCGCCGACGACTTCAAGTCCTTCTTGCTTTGCCCATCCCGCAATTTGTGGCGGACGCCTCGGTGTCATGTCCATCGACCAGCAGGATGCGTGCGTCCCAAATCCACTCGCGTTTGAGATCGCCCGGCATTAAAGCGATACTTGAATCACGCTTCCATAGAACCGTGCGCTCGCCCGAGGATTCGTCCACGAGAATATACGCCGATTGGCTGTCACAGCCGGGAGCCGTGATCCAGTGTGCATCCACACCTTCTTTTTCCATTTCGTCGATCTGAAGCCGGGCGGCCGCGTCCTCGCCGATTTTCCCCACGTAGCGCGCACTCAGTCCCCAGCGGCTGCAAGCGACCATAGCGCTCGCAATTTGTCCGCCCGGAATCATCTGCGACGAAATGATTTCGACCTTGGAGTCGAGCGTAGGGAAGCGAGGCAGCCGGATGATTGTGTCGGTCGCATTGATCCCGACGCCCACCACGTCCACAGCTTTCGATGATCCGGACGCACCTACCATCAAAACACTTTAGCCGAGCGCGCGGGATTTTCAAGCGAAGGGATCGAAGATTCTCGCGTTTCCGTGAGTCTATATCCGGCGCGGCGCCGTTTAGCAATTGCGCGGTATGCGCGGCTGTGATAAAAATTTTCTTCCGGTGCATGCGGCTCACGCGGACTGTTCCGGCCCGATGAAGTCGTTTATTCAACACGTGAATCACACGGGCAAAACGCGCGGGAGCAGCCCAGCCGTCCGTCGGCGAGCCGACACTTCACATGCCACTTCATGAATCCGAGGCCATCGTGCTGCGCAGCTACCCGCTCGGCGAGGCCGACCGCCTGGTAAGCTTCCTGTCGCGGGCCATGGGGCGCGTCCGCGGTACCGCCGCCGGAGCACGCCGGACGAAGAGCCGATTCGGCTCGACGCTCGAGCGCCTCTCGCACATCCGCATCTGGTTCTTCGAGAAAGAGACGCGCGAGCTGGTGCGCATCAGCGAGTGCGAGATGATCGAATCCTTCCTCGACGCGTTCGGCGACTACGCCTCGAGCATCGCTCTCGCGCTTTTCTCCGAAATCACCGAGGCCGTTCTGCCCGAACGCGAAGCGAACGACGCGAACTTCCGACTGCTTCTGCTTTCTGCGCAGGCCGTGAAACATTCGCGCAAGCCCGAGCTGCCGCTGGCCTACTTCGCGCTCTGGACCGTCAAGCTCGGCGGCTGGTTGCCCCAGCTCGATCGCTGCGGGCGCTGCGGCAGGGAATTGCCGGCCGGCGAAGCGGCTTATTTTTCAGCAAGCGCGGCCGCGATCGTTTGCGGAAAGTGCCGCATGCCGGGCATGCGCACGCTTTCCCCAGCGGCTGTTTCGCTCGCGCGCAAGATGCTCATCGAACGACTCGACCGCTTGAGCGACGGCGCGGATTCGAACGGCGCTCCGCCCCGCGCCATGCGAGAATTGACCGAGGCCATGCTCGACGTGATCGAACATCAAATCGATCGCAAGCTAACATCCCGAGAACTTCTGGAGTCACCCGCTTGAAGAATTCGACGCAGTCGACGAACGGCAAAATAACAAAGCACCCACGCAAGGGGCTCACGTTCCAGGATCTTCTATTTAAACTTGAAGAATACTGGACGAGCCGCGACTGCATCCTGCAGCAGCCGTATGATGTGGAAGTGGGCGCCGGGACCATGCATCCGGAGACATTCCTCAGGGTGCTCGGGCCGAAGCCCTATCGCGTGGTCTACGCACAGCCGAGCCGCCGCCCCGCCGATGGCCGCTACGGCGAAAATCCGAATCGACTTTACAAGCACACGCAGCTTCAGGTGATACTCAAGCCTTCGCCCGCCGATATTCAGGACCTCTACCTCGAAAGCCTCGCTGCCGTCGGCATCAATCTCAAGGAGCACGACGTTCGCTTCGAGGAAGACAACTGGGAATCGCCCACGCTTGGCGCTTGGGGAATCGGCTGGCAGGTGCTG
This sequence comes from Candidatus Acidiferrales bacterium, assembly GCA_049279635.1. Taxonomy (GTDB): domain Bacteria; phylum Acidobacteriota; class Terriglobia; order Acidiferrales; family UBA7541; genus Palsa-295. Next base: position 5,248 of record JBAPOM010000035.1, on the reverse strand, counting down.
CTCGACGGGCTCGAGATCACGCAGTTCACTTATTTCCAGCAGTGTGGTGGAGTCGATCTCGATCCGATTTCCGTCGAGCTCACCTACGGACTCGATCGCATCGCCGCATATCTGCAGGATGTCGAGAATGTCTACGACGTGATGTGGTCCGACACGATGAGCTATCGTGAGGTACGGCTTGCCGAGGAAGAGCAGTTTTCGGCCTACAGCTTTGATCACGCGGATGCGGTTTCTACGCGCAAGCAGTTCGACCTGGTCGAAGCGGAGGCCGCGCGCCTGCTGGCCGAATATGCAAAGATCAAGGGCGAGCAGGTTCGCCGGTTCCCGATCCTCGAGGCCTACGATCTGACGCTGAAGTGCTCGCACCTGTTCAACGTCCTCGACGCGCGCGGCGCGATTTCCGTCACCGAGCGCGCCGGGATGATCGGGCGCGTGCGCAAGCTTGCGACGCAAGTCGCTCGCGCGTGGCTCGACCAGCGCGCCATAATCGAAGGCGGCGCGATCGTCGCCTCGCTGGCTAGAGTGACGGGATGAAGCGAAGCTTGAAGCCCAAACCGAAGAGCGCCGCAGCGAAAGTGAAGGATGGAAATCTGCGCGCCGACCTGCTCTTTGAAATTGGCTGTGAGGAGATTCCTGCCGGGATGATCCCGAAGGCGGCGCAGGAACTTAAAGCGATACTTGCGAAGCAACTGTCGGGGCACGGATTGGTCGACGAGCCGACAGTTGAAGATGCAATTCAAGTTTTCGGCGCTCCGCGACGGCTCGCAGCGATCGTCCGGGGACTTCGAGTAAAACAAGAAGATGTGACGCGCGAGATTACTGGACCGCCAAAATCCGTCGCATTCGACGCCGCAGGCGAACCCACGCGCGCGGCGCTCAGCTTCGCCGAGAGACAAGGCGTCCCGCTCTCAAAGCTCTCGACGGTCAGCACGCCAAAAGGCGATTATCTGGCCGTCAAGCAGACGGTCTTTGGCAGACCGGCCACCGAAATTCTTGCGAAAGCTCTGCCGGAAGCGATCCGCGAAATTAGCTGGCCTCGCTCCATGTATTGGACCGGCGCGGATAGCCCGCACTTCATCCGCCCGATCCGCTGGATCGTAGCTCTACTCGATAATAAGATAATCCCGTTCTCATTTGCCGAGGTTCGATCGGGACGCGCGTCCGATGGGCATCGGTTCCTCGGCAAGCGCATCATTCCGCTTGCAGGACCCGGCGAGTACGAGTCGAAGCTGAGGAGAAATTTCGTGCTGTGCCGCCCCGAGGAGCGCCGCAAGAAGATCGAGGGCGAAATCCATTCGCTCACCGCGCGCAAAGGCTTGCATACGCACGCGGACCCGGTCCTACTCGACCTCGTGACGTACCTGAACGAATACCCGAGCGTGATTCTCGGCAGCTTCGCCCCTTCATTTCTGGATCTCCCCGAAGAGATTCTTCTCACAGTGATGCGCGGCCATCAGAAATATTTCGGCGTCGAGAATCGCGCCGGGGAACTGGCGCCGCATTTCCTGGCCGTCATTAATCTGCCGCGCGATCCGAAAGGTCTCGTTCGCGCGGGGCACGAGCGGGTGCTGCGTGCTCGCTTTGCCGACGCGCAATTTTTCTGGAAGACCGATCAGCGCATTCCGCTCGGCGAGTATCTGCCGAAGCTTGCGGCCGTCACCTACGAGCGCCGCCTCGGCAGCTATGGCGATAAAGTCGAACGAATTCGCTGGCTCGCGCGCTGGCTCGCCGAGCAGTGGTTCTCAAGCGGCGTCGCTCACGCTGATGTGGCGGGCTCCGACCGCGCGGCGGAACTTGCCAAATGCGATCTCGTGACGGAAATGGTTGGCGAGTTTCCGGAGTTGCAGGGAATCGTCGGCGGGCTCTACGCGAGCGCGCAGGGCGAGCCCGACGAAATCGCCTGGGCGGTCTACGATCATTATAAGCCGCTCGGCCTCGACGATCCCATTCCGCGCAATCTGGCGGGCTGCGCGGTAGCGCTCGCGGATAAACTTGATTCCCTCGTCGCTTGTTTTGCCGTCGGCGCGATCCCCACAGGTTCAAGCGATCCTTTCGCTTTGCGCCGCGCCGCCCTCGGCATCGTCAAAATCATCCTCGAGAAGAAGCTGTCGATCTCGCTTTCAGCTACGATCTCGGCTGCTACCATCGCGTTGCGCGACCATGCGCCGAAGATCCCTGCACCGCCTCAGGTCGAGCAACAGGCGCTCGACTTCCTCCTTGAGCGCGCGCGCTACATCCTTCGCGAGCGCCGCGGGTTCGCTTATGACGAAATCAACGCCGCCTTCGCCGCCGGCACCGACGACCTGGTCGACACAGCCGAACGCATCGCCGCGCTGCGCGCGATCCGCAACACAAAAAACTTCGCGCCGCTCGCGGCCAGCTTCAAGCGCATCCGGAACATTCTAGAAAAGTCCGCGGGCAAGGGAGACAAGGTTCAGGGCACGGTGCGCCCCGATCTATTGAAAGAAGCGGCTGAGCTTCAGCTCTACACCGCCGCGCAAAGAATCGGCAACGAGGCGGCCAGCCGCAAGAAGGAGAAGAAATATCGAGTAGCGCTTGAGAAAATTTCCGAGCTGCGCCCGGCGGTCGATCACTTTTTCGATAAAGTTCTAGTGATGGCTGAGGACGAGGAAATCCGGCGCAATCGCATTGCGCTGCTTGCCACGCTGTTAAAGGAATTCTCGACCATCGCCGATTTTTCCGAGCTGGGCGCGGAGGATTCGAAAGAGCCCGCTCAAGTAACGGTTCATGCATAAAACGCGCCCCTGAAGCATCGCTTCAAATGTGGGCGCGCCGACGAAACTTAACCGGAATCGAAAGCGATATCTGGGGAGCGAAATGAAATACGTCTATTTCTTCGGGGCAGGAAAAGCGGAAGGCACAGGCGACATGCGGGAACTGCTCGGCGGCAAGGGTGCCGGGCTCGCCGAAATGACGCGCATCGGCCTGCCAGTGCCGGCGGGTTTCACCATCACCACTGAGGCCTGCGATTCATACCTCAAGCACGACCACAAATATCCGAAGGAGCTGCGCGGAGAAGTCGCCAAGCATGTCGCGCGTCTCGAAAAGCTCACCAAGAAGAAGCTCGGCGACGCGAAGGATCCGCTGCTCGTCAGCGTCCGCTCCGGTTCGGCGCGCTCGATGCCCGGCATGATGGAGACGATACTCAACCTCGGCCTCAACGATAAGTCCGTCGAAGGCCTCGCGAAGGCCACGAAAAACGACCGTTTCGCATGGGACGCCTACCGCCGCTTCGTTCAAATGTATTCGAGCGTCGTGATCGGCCTGCCCAAGGACGATCTCGAAGCGCGCCTGCGTAAAATGAAGGAGGCGCAGGGCGTGAAGGACGATACGCAGGTCAGCGCCGACGGCTGGCGCCAGCTCGTCGGCGATTACAAAAGCTATTTCAGGCAAAAGACCGGCAAGGATTTTCCGCAAGATCCCATCGAGCAGCTGTGGGGCGCGATCGGAGCCGTCTTCGAATCCTGGATGGGCGAAAAGGCGGTCACCTACCGCCGCGTGGAAAAAATCACGGGCCTGCTCGGCACGGCCGTCAATGTAGTGCAGATGGTTTTCGGCAATACGGGCGAAGATTCCGGCACGGGCGTCTGCTTCACGCGCGATCCTTCGACCGGCGAGAAAACGTTCTTCGGTGATTTTCTTCTGAACGCGCAGGGCGAGGATGTGGTCGCCGGCATCCGCACGCCGCTCCACCTGAGCGAACTCAAGAAGCTCATGCCCAAGGTCTATCAGCAGCTCGAGAAAGTCCGCGCGAAACTCGAGAAGCATTATCGCGACATGCAGGACATGGAATTCACCGTCGAGCGCGGCAAGCTCTACATGTTGCAGACGCGCACCGGCAAGCGCTCGCCCGCGGCAACATTCCGCATCGCCGTCGACATGGCCAACGAGAAGCTGATCAAAGTTGAAGAAGCACTTGAACGCGTGAAGTCCGAAGACATCGAGCGCCTTTTCTATCCCGTGCTCGACGTCAAGATTCAACGTTCCGAATTGGCCAGCCGTAAACTCGTCGAAGGGATCAACGCCGTGCCAGGCGCGGCGGTCGGCAAGGCCGTCTTCACCGCGCACGAGGCGGAAGAATGGGCGGCGCGCGGGGAGAAGGTGATTCTCATTCGCCGCGAGACGAGCCCCGAGGATGTCGGCGGCATGTACGTGGCGCAGGGCATCCTCACTGCGACGGGCGGCAAGACCAGCCACGCGGCGGTGGTCGCGCGCGGATGGGGCAAGTGCTGCATCGTCGGCGCGGAAAAACTCAACATCGATGCCGCCACCAAAAAGATGAGCGTCAACGGCCGCGTGGTCAGTGAAGGCGAATGGATCACGCTCGATGGCGGCGATGGCTCCGTCTACACGGGCGAGATCGCGCTCGTGCGCCCCGAGCCTCCCAAAGCCTATGAAACATTGATGAAATGGGCCGATAAGACGCGCAAGCTTGGCGTGCGCACCAACGCGGATACGCCGCATGACTCTCGCGCCGCCCGCCAGATGGGCGCCGAAGGCATCGGCCTCTGTCGTACCGAGCACATGTTCTTCAAGGATTTCGAGCATCCGGAAAAGAGCATTGAGCGGCAGCAGGCGATCCAGGAAATGATCCTCGCGGACAATATCGATTCTCGCCGCAAGGCACTCGCGAAGCTGCTCCCGTTCCAGCGCCGCGATTTTATCGGCATCTTCGAGGCGATGGATGGATTCCCGGTCACGATCCGCCTGATCGATCCGCCGCTGCACGAGTTCGTTCCACACGACGCCGATAAGCAAGCCGAACTCGCGAAGCGAATCGGCATCTCGGCCGAGACCGTCCGCCGCCGCGTCGAGCAGTTGCACGAAGCAAACCCGATGCTCGGCCATCGCGGCTGCCGTCTTTCGATCACGTTCCCGGAGATTCTCGAGATGCAGGTGCGCGCGATCATCGAAGCCGCGATCGATTGCAAGAAACGCGGCATTAAAGTGTTACCTGAAATCATGCATCCGCTCGTGCTCGACAAAAAAGAGCTGAAAATTCTCGAAGTCGCCACGCGCCGCGTCGCTGAAGAGATCATTTCGCAGTCTAAAGTGAAACTTGAATATCTTGTGGGCACGATGATCGAGCTTCCGCGCGCGGCATTGCTGGCGGACCAGATCGCGGAAGTCGCCGAATTCTTCTCGTTCGGCACGAACGACCTCACGCAAACCACGATGGGCCTCTCGCGCGACGACGCCGGCCGCTTCCTGCCGGAATATGTCGACC
>JBAPOM010000034.1:0-14682 GCA_049279635.1 Candidatus Acidiferrales bacterium | reverse complement strand
AATTGGGTTTTGGTCGCGAAGCCATGCGTATCTTTGAGCAAAGCGGCCACCGTCGGATCCACCAAAATAGTAGCGGCGGAGCCGGATGCGGAAAGCGAACGCATGTAATCCCGCATCAGAAAATGGGTCGGGTAGAGGCTCTGGCTTCCACCGACGCTCGATATGCTCGTCCAGCCGATCCCGACGGTGACAACATTGTCAGTGGGCTTGAATCCCATTTGAACGTGCAGAGGATCCCAACCAGCGGGCAGATTCTCTTCGTCCTCGGCGAAGCACAGATTGTTGTATTGGAAATTGCTGCCCAAGCTTTCCCACGCGTTCACGTTGTTGCGGAGATCGCCCACGATCTTGGAGATGATGGTGAAGGCGCGACCGACAACCGCATTCGTCCGATTGTAGGGGCCCAGGGCATTCGTCCCGGAATTGAAGTTGAGCCGTTTGCGTATCGGGCCATTGATCACAACCATGTTGGCCATCGAGCTGGTGGAGTTGCCGAAGGGAGCTTGCGTCGAAAGGGCCAGAATCACCGGAAGGTGCTCCGGCGAAGCCCCGGCCATTACCGCGCCAATGGCCACTTTCTCAACGGTGAGTTGCCGCAGGCCGCCGGTGATGTCGACGGTTTTGATCACCTCGTCGGGCTTGTGGCTGGTGCCCTTGAGCATCTCGGTAACGCGCTTTTCAGTGGGCAGATTGACCCAGTTGTAATCGGTCCAACCTTTATCTTCAAACAGGCGCCGCAGGTTTTCCTCGGAATCGGGTTCAAGGAACCGTCCGTTTTCCACCTCTTCCGGCGGTTTACCCGAGATTTTTTCTTCGGCGGTGAGAGGATCGGTGAACGCCTTCATCACGGCGGTCATCAGCGGCTGGCCGGTGAGAACGTCGTTGCCGCTGACGTATCCAACATCTACCGCCCGGGGCTGCCCGGTGAAGGGGAAGGGCACGGCGACGTAGCGGATGGGCATTCCGTTGTTGTATTTGAAATCGTAGCCGGTCGCGTAATGCACGATGTTCGAAGATGCGACGCCGATCGCGGGAATCTTGCACTGCATCTCGATTTGCTTCGCCCAGCGGCTCACGGCCGCGCAGCAGGCGTTTCAACCGGCGACACCGACGATTGCCGCGTCGGCCTTGTTGGCGACTATTTCTTTCATGATCGAGGCATCGCTGCCAAACATGCCCTCGGCGGTCACTTTCACGAATGTTTTAATCCCCGGGTAGCGCTGCGCGAGCCACTCCCGCATCGCTCCGTAGAAGTAATTGCCGGCATCCGGCCCTTCCCAGGAAAGGTTGATCATGTAGATCGTTTTGTTCTCGAGATTGTCGAGCGGCGGCACCAGGGGGTAGCGCGTGGCCAGTTTGTTCGGTATGCCGGGGTTCAAGACCGTGACCGGGCCATCGCCCGCCGAGGCCGTTTCCGGCGCGGCTGTTCGCGCGTAGGCTGGAGAGCTAGCAACAAGCGCAGGGCTCAGGCCCAACGCCGCCAGCATTTTTCGTCGATTCATGATTCCTTCCTTCTCCCGATTCGTTGCGCGACCCGTTCCTCGGACAAAATCCTTGGCAGCACCTATATTCTAGGGCCGATCTGCTATATACTCGCGTAGCGAATTGTTGTCAAGACATCATCCTGACGAGCGCCGTTCGTTGATGTCGCCGCTTGGGCCAGCGAACGAGCTACTCTATACTCGCATCGACGTATTCAGGGAGAGAAATGCAGATGAGCATTGGCGACTCGCAGACCGTTCCTTACACCAAGGTTCTCGAAACCGGCCGAAGCGGGCGACCCGATCTGGGGAAGCCGAGGCACCGGCAGGAGCACGCTCCCCACATCGACACGCTCATCCGGCTGGTTTCGGTGCGCATCGTCCGTCTCTCTGAGATGATCCTTCGCATCGGCACGCTCACTTTCAGGGACCGCTTTGGCGTAAAAACGACGGATTTGCGAATCCTGGTGATGCTGGGCGCCTACCAGCCGATTTCGGTGAATGAAGTGAGCCGCAGGACGCATGTCGACAAGGCCTGGATCAGCCGCTCGCTCGAGGGTTTGCTGCGCCGCAAGTTGATCAAGAGGACGTCGCATCCGTCCGACAGCCGAGCTTCGTTGCTCTCGCTGACGAAGAAGGGTGAGGCGCTTTTGCGCGAGATCGCCCCGGTCGCGGAGGAGTATCAGCGCGAATTGTTGCAGGGACAACGGGCTCGCGACGTGGAGCGAGTGCTGGATTTGCTTTCCGCCCGAGCCGAGGAAATGTTTCAGCGCGCGATACAACAGAAGACTCGGGCCGCCCGCCGCCGCTAGCGCTTTTCATGGCCGAATGAACCGGTAGCGCATAACAGCTCCGCCACAACTCATAGCCCACTACACGTGCGCCGAATCGTCAGGGCGGGGTGGTCCGGCCGCACGGAGAAAGTTGTTTTGACAACAACTTGGGAGAAGAATTACAATCAGCGGCGACGTCGCGCTCCAATCTATGGCAGCCATTCACCTAGCACGGATCAGGAAGGACTGGAACGAATGGATGAGCTAAACGGCCGGGTCGGGTTCATCACTGGCGGAGGCAGCGGCATTGGGCTGGGCATCGCCATGGCGTGCGTGAGCGGCGGCATGAAAGTGGTGCTGGCCGATGTCCGGCAGGATCATCTTGACGAGGCTCTGTCCTGCTTCCGGTCGCAAGGTCACGAGAAGAGCGTGCATGTGATCCGGCTGGACGTGACGGATCGCGCGGCGTTCGAGGCTGCGGCAAACGAAGCGGAACGCGTATTTGGCAAGATTCATTTGCTCTGCAATAACGCCGGAATAGGTATCGCCGGCCCGTTCAAACAGTGCAGCCATGCCGACTGGGACTGGGGATTGGGCGTACTGCTGGGCGGAGTCGTGAACGGCATCATTACCTGGCTGCCGCGGATGTTGAGGCATGGCGAGGGCGGACACATCGTCAACACAGCTTCGATGGCGGGTGTGATCGCGGTTCCGAATTGCTCGATTTACAACACGGCCAAGGCGGCGGTGATCGCCTTGTCGGAAACGCTGCGCAGCGAACTCGCGCTCGACAATATCGGAGTCTCCGCTTTCTGCCCAGGGCCCGTCCTGACGGCCATCGGCGAAAGCACCAAGCTTCGCCCGGAAAAATACAAGAAGGAAAGCGGCCTTGCGGCATACGAGGAACAGCGGCGGCAACAGATGGCGGCCGCTCAGAGCTCGGGGCCTCCGCCTTGGATGAGTATTGAGGAATGCGGAGAACGCGTTCTGCGCGGCATCCGGCGCAACGACCTGTACATCTTCACGCATCGTGAATTCAAAGAAGGCGTGGCGGAGCGCATGGAAGCGATGCTGGCGTCTTTCCCGGAGGAAGCCGTCAACGAAACGCGCGCCAAGGAAATTCCCTATTTGACCTCCAACCCGATTTTCAAGGACGCTGTGCAAGCGGCGGGAGGAAGAATAGGTCGAGTCAGTTAAATCCGCTGGTCTTGTTCGCGAGCCGCTTATCGGCCGGCTCGCGCTTTGGATATGGGAGGACTCACATGGAGCAAAACGGCAAATTGACGGTCTTGGACCCGCACGGGCAGCCTTCCGGCATCTTTGGGCGCCGCCTCGACGCGCAGTCGAATCCGCGAGCCATCCTGGATCCCGCCGAGCAGCCGAGCGGCGAACTTAAGCCCATCTCGATGGCGCCTCGCATCAGCACCCTCGACGGCAAAACTGTCTATCTCGTGGAGACCGGATTCGCGGGCAGTATCGAGTTCATGCAGGAAGTGCAGGGCTGGTTTTCCCGCAATATGCCGAGCGTGAAAACAGAGCTGCGGCATAAGAAGGGCACGATGTTCACCGATGATCCCGAGCTCTGGGCGGAAATCAAATCGGGCGGCGGCGACGCGGTCATCCTCGGTGTTGGTGGTTGAGAGGCCTGCTCGGCGAGTGTCGCCGATTACTCGAGGACTTTGGAAGACGAGTTCGGTATTCCTACCGCGCCTCTGGTCACCGCCCGGTTTGCCGATTTCGTGGAACGCGACGCGCGGAATCGCGGGACACCGCTGCGCTTCGGCTTCCCTCCATATCCGGTGATGGGGATGTCGCGAGACGTGCTGCGCCAGTACGTCGAGGGAAGAGATCCGATCACTTCACAGCCTTTGATGCGGGAAGTGATCGAGGCCCTCACGCAGCCGCTGACCGAAAGAGAAAGGCATCCCACGATTATCCGGAAGCGGCGGCGCCCGCGTTTGCTTTCCGCCGACACCCCGGAAAATCTCTATCGCCAGTTTGTCGAAAATGGATGGACGGACGGCCTGCCGATCGTGCTTCCCACCGAGGAACGCGTGGCCGAGATGCTGACCGGAACGGCCCACGATCGCGATGAGATCGTCGGCCGGATGTTGATCACCACGCATCAGGAAAAGATGGAGTACACCGTCGAAAAAGTGGCCGCCATCGCCGTGATGGCGGGAGCGCGGCCGGAGCACTTTCCGGTGATCCTCGCGCTTGCCGCTTCGCAGGAACCGTCGATGCCGAGCTCAACGACTTCCTGGGGCCGCATGATGGTCGTAAACGGGCCGATTCGCAATGAGATCGGCATGAACTGCGGCACGGCGGCGCTCAGTCCCTTCAATCTAGCGAATTCGGTGATCGGCAGGGCGTGGACCCTGATGAGCATCAACTTCGGGGATGCGCGCGCCGGCGAGAATTTCATGGCGACCTTCGGCCACAACTTGAATTACAACAACATGTGCTTCGGCGAGAACGAAGAGTTGAGCGCCTTCGAGCCGTTCCACGTGCAGAAGGGCTTCCGCCCGGACGAAAGCGTGGTCAGCATCTTCCGTGGATGGAACATGCTCAACTTCGGCTTGGGTCCGGCGAAGGAGATGGCGCATGTGATCGCCACGTTCGGAGCGATGATGCCCACCATTACGTTCGTCGTCGATCCGCTCGTCAGCAAGAACCTGCGAGCGGAAGATTTCAAGACCAAGCAAGATGCCTGCAAATGGATCGTGGAAAACTCGAAGGTTCCCGCCGGCCACTTCTGGGAAGGGCTGATGCAGGCGGGTATGGCGACGCAATTAGCCAAGCAGGGGATCGAGCCGTTTGCCTCCTGGGCGAAGCTGCCGAAGGATGCGCTGATTACTCCACGCCATTCGTCCGCGGACGTCAATATCCTGGTGGTGGGTGGCGAGACGAACCCGATGTGGATCACGACGGATTTCATGCACACCAGAAGTGTGGCGGTTGATAAGTGGCGGCCGAAGTGTGGAATTCGCCGCGACGCGCGGCCGCTTCGGATGCCCGCACCGGTGACCTGCAAAGATGGAACATGCGGCATTCCCGAGGCCGTCCCGAGCGCCGAACCGGAGCTTGCTCCAGCGCAAAGGGCAGGGGGCTAAGAACTAAGATTAAGCCACTTAGGTTTGTGCAATGGGCAGGCGAACCTGGTAGAGCCGAACAGGGCCGGAGTATATACTCCCCATCACGCAATTCCGGCGACGCCACATCCAGGAGCCGCTCATGACAGACAGTACAGCTGCACCGCAACCCGCGATCGCGCCGCCGGAGCCGGGCCTCACACCCGACGAAATCATTCGCCGCGCAGAGGCGATGCGCCCGCTGCTTCGCGAGCGCCAGGCAGATTGCGAAGCCAATGGGCGAGTCTCGGAAGATACCAACAGACGATTTATCGAAGCCGGCTTTTATCGCATCCTGCAGCCTCGCTGCTTCGGAGGATACGAATTCGATCTTCCGACTTTCTTGAAAGTGATGATCGCCATCTCTCGCGGCTGTTCCGAGAGCGGGTGGGTGCTCGCGCTGACAGCGGGCCACGCATTCCTGCTCGCGTCCTATCCCGAGGCCGGCCAGCGAGAGGGTTTCGGCGATCGGGGCGAATTCCGCTGTCCCGGCGTCGCGATGCCGACAGGAATCGCCGTCCCGGTCGACGGTGGCTACCGCATCAAGGGAGCGTGGGACTATTCCTCCGGCTGCGAGCTAGCCACACATTTCATCGGCCTGTCGATCATTCACGCTCCGAACTCTCCAGGTCCCCTCGGCGCGATGATGGCCCTCTTCGATCGCGACCAGTATCAAATCGTGGACAACTGGCACGTCTTCGGCATGCAGGGAACGAGTTCGCGACGCGTGATTGTCGAGGAGACGTTTCTTCCCGCTCATCGCGCGTTGATGTTAGCAACTGCCACAGGGGAAACGATCCATCCGCACCCGGGAAGCCTTCTGCACAAGAATCCGTTTTATAGAGGGTGGTTCACGTCCATGCTTGTCTCGGAACTGGTCGCCGTCTGCGTGGGAATCGGGCGCGGGGCCTTGGACATCTACGAGGAGATTCTCAACAACAAGCCGGCAAATTACGCGCCATTCCGGAAGCGTTCAGAGGAGCCCGAGTTTCAGCGACACTACGGCGAAGCCCGTTCTCTCGTCGACACCGCGGAGGCGGCGCTCTTGCAGATGACGTCGGACTACATCGAGTGCACGCGCCGCGAGGCCGAAGAGGGAGTTCCGTTCAGCGAGGAGCAGGATCGCAGGTTCCTGCAAATCGAGCAGCAGTGCGTACGCCTCTGCTGGGAGGCCGTCGACCTGATGTTCCGCACAAGTGGAACCTCCGCCGCTGCCAAGACGGCGCCGCTCGGGCGCTACTTCCGGAGTCTGGCGGTCATTCGGACCCACATCACGACGCAGCGAGATCACACCGCTGTTAATTCCGCCCGCCTACACTTCGGCCTACCCGCATTGAGCCGTCTCTAGACAGACGCGCCTTGACCACAGGTCATCTGACTGAGTCCTGATCAGTCGGCTAACCCACAATTTCGGCTAAGGATTATCGCGCAGCCGTTAGAGGCACGGGCGATTGACCCTCGCGTCAGGTCCACTCGTCGATCGACGTGCCTCTGTCAGGCATGAAATCCGTTGCGAACCAAACGCTCGCCGTTTTTCCTCCGGCCACGACCGCATGGATTCCGTTCGGGTTGGTGAACGGCTTAACCATGGTCTTGCCGGGAAGATCCAGCCAATCTGCGTATGGTTTAAGCCCCTGGCGAGCCACCGGGGCCAACATGCTCGACACGATTGCATTGCCCCAGTAGGATTCGGCGGTCTTTTCGACATTCTGCGAAAGCCAGGCGCCGAGATCCGCCTTTGTCTTGAAGCCCTGCACGCCGCTGAGCAGCTCCGCGACCGTGGGATCCATGATCAGTGTGGCGCTCATGCCGGAAAGCGACGACATATAGTCGCGCATCAGGAATTGAGGGGCGTAGTGCTGTTCGACCCAGCCCGTGCTGTTGATGAAGTTCCAGCCGGTGAAGATCGTGACAACGCTGTCGGTCGGCTTGTGGCCCTGTTGGACGTGAAGAGGCAGCCAGCCTTCCGGAAGAGATTCCTCGTCTTCCGCGAAGCAGAGATTGTCGTAGCGCAGCGGGTTGCTCAGCGAAGCAAAGCCGGTCACACCCTCCACGTATCCCTGGATCACTTTATGAATGAGCGTCATCGCCCGGCCGATGACGGCATTTGCCTCATTGTCCGGACCCAGCGCGCCAAGACCCGAATTCATCCCAATCTTGTTGCGTATCGGCCCGTTCACCACGACCATGTTCGCGATCGAAGTTGTGGAGTCCTGATACGGCACCTTGGTGGATAGCGCGAGGATCACGGGCAAATACTCAGGCTTGGCGCCCGCCATCACCGCAATCGTAGCCACCTTCTCGACCGTAAATGGGCGGTGCGATCCAAAGGTTCCCGCGGCGCTTTTGACGATCTCATCCGGCGCGTGGCTGGTACCCTTCAGCATCGCCGCGACTTTTTCGGGCGTCGGCAGAATCACCGGGTTGTAGTCGGTCCATCCTTTGTCGCGGAACAGTTGCTGCAGGTTGTCCCGCGAGTCGGCGTCGAGCAATCTTGGTTCCGGGGCCGGGGCATCAGGAGCGGTCCCGGACAATTTCTCATTAGCGGTGAGCGGCTTCGTGAGACCGTCCACGATCGCTTGCATCAGAGGCTTGCCGCTTACGCTGTCGTTTCCTTCGACGTATTGTTTGATCACCGACTGCGGCTGGCCCGAAAAGGGGAACGGGAAGCCGACAAACCGGAGAGGCATGCCGGTGCTGTATTTGAAATTCGCGTTAATGCCGAACGTCACGACATTCCTACCGGCGACGGCAACGGTGGGAATGCCATATTTCTGCTCGATTTCTCCTGCTTCGTGGCTCACGGCCCCGACGCAGCCGTGTCAACCAGCTACACCGATAATGACGCCGTCACCATGGTTCGCGGCGATCTCCTTCCACAGCCCCGGATCGTCCGTAACAAAGTTGCCGCCCTTGATCTTGATAATCGTTTTCACGGCGGGCATGTGCTGGGCAAACCATGCTTGCATTTCCTGTTGAATGCTGTCGTTCTGCTCCATGCCTCCCCAGTTGAAGTCCACAAGGTAAATCGTTTTGCCGTCCAGGGAATCCAGGCGAGGCGCAAGAGGCACGCGATTCGCAAAACTGGTGGCGATGGCTGGGTTCAGGACGGTGACCGCGCTGTTGTCCGGGTCATAACTCGCGGCTCCCGGCACAGCCTTCGGGGTTGTTGTCGCGTCCGCCCGGGTAAAAGACGGGGTACCGGCCACGAGAGCTGGGCTGACTCCTAACAACGCCAACATTTTTCTTCGATCCATCATCCGCCTCCTCGATTCCTATCTCGTTCGTGGTGCAGTCTGTCCGCAATTCTTCCGTGAATGGGTTTCCGGTTTTCAGTTAGCTCCGTTGCTGGGCTCATCGGGAAGTCCGCAGCTTCCGTCGGCGCAGCCATCCGTAACGGGCTTGGCGCGCCACTTGTCCACAGAAGCGCTGACTGCGTAGGCGAAATCCGAGACTTTCCACATGGGACTTGTTTCGCCGCCCACAACAACGATGTTGATGTTCTCGGGCTTGTCGTACGGCTTGATCAGCGTGTCTTCGGGAAGCTTTTTCCAAGACGCGTACGGTTCAACACCTTGATCCGCAAGCGGGGCCATCATCATATGAATCAGGTCCGTACCCCAAAACTGGCCCGCGGGCATCGTGAAGTTTTCGGAAATCCAGCGGCAGAAATCCAGCTTGGTCCGGAAGCCGTCGTTTTCCTTGAGGTGCCTCGCCACGAGCGGATCGAGGATCAACGTCGCCGCGGAAAACAACCCCGGCATGGCGCCTAATTGCAGGAACATGTCCTTGCCGACGGACCGCTGAGACGACCCGACTACGTTGTTCACAAAGCTCCACCCGCGGAAAAGGCTGATAACGCTTTCTTCCGGGCGGAACTTCTTTTGCACGTGGAAAGGTTCCCAGGCGCTTCTTTCCTCGTTCTCCGCGACACACATATTGTTGTAACCGATGGGATTGCCCTGCGAAGTCCAGAACTGCTTCCTGAGCCGCATGTAACCCCAGTTGATGGTTAGAAGCGTCCAGGCGCGTCCGATCACGGAATTCGCCAGCGTGCGCGGACTAAAAGCTCCAATCCCGGAATTCAGTTCGATCTCATTGCGGATGGGGCCGTTCACGAGGAGCATGCAGGCAAACGGCGTCGTCGAGCCCGGAATAGACGGATGCCCTGTGGAAGCAATGGCCAGAAGAACGGGCAAGTGCTCGGGCCGCGCTCCCGCCATCACGCCGATGATGGCAACCATCTCGACGGTGAACTTCAAGTATTCCTGGGTATCGTGCAGGAAAATTTCCGTGACCACTTCGTCCGGCGCCCGGTTTGTGCCCGTAAGCATTTCCGCGACGCGCTCTTCCGTGGGAAGAATGATGGGCAGCCCATCGGTCCAGCCCCTCTCGTAGAACAGGCGCTGCAGGTTGTCCTCACTGTCCGGCTCAAGCTGCGTTTGCCTGATGCCGGTTCGCGACACGGGCGCGAAGTCCCCGGTGACTTCGTCTTCGCTGACGGGTTTTGTGAGCGCCTCGATCACTTCATCGATAACGGTTTGTTGCGTTGCTGGATCGCTCCCTTCGATGTAGCCGCGAAGAACGGACGGAGGCATGCCTACAACCGGATGCGGTGTGTAAATGAAGCGCAGGGGCACTCCGTGAAAGCGGCGATCGTCGGCCACTACGTTGGCAAACTCAAAAGTCGAGACGGGCGCCGTCGGGATTCCGTATTCCTGCTCGAGCGTGCGGGAGCAAGCGGCGACCGCCGCTGCGCAACCCGGTCAACCCGCGACGCCCAAGATCGCGGCCTGGCCGTTTTCCTTGATTTCCGCCCACAGATCCTTCGTATCATCGCGGAAGATGTTGCCCGTCTTCCGCCGCCGCACGGTCTTGACTGATGGTATGTGCTCGGCGAACCACGCTTGCACCTGATCCAGGAATTTGCCGCTTCCTCCAAATCCAGTGTCGACGAGGTAGATCGTCTTGCCTTTCACGCTGTCGAGGCGCGGAGCGAGCGAAGAGAATGAAGGGGGCTTAGCGGGTGCGTCTCCCGCAGCGTCTCTGACGGTTCGGTACGCCTCCGGATTTAATACCGCCGAACGCAACAGCGTGGCCATGGCAGCACTCCTGTCAACTTACGTTACCGCACCGCGCGGGAGACGCCAACAAGTACAGCAAACCGCGCTGTTGTTGTCAAGACAACATCAGTACGCCACCGCCCGCACGGCCGCGCCGCTCTACATCCTCGTCAGCGCCACTGGTCAACCGAGACGCTCCTGGCCAGGAACATCCCGCCGTAGCTCCAGTAAAGATTGTTCGACGACCCGGTGACAAGCACGTTGATCTGCGCCTTACTTCTGAAATGGGGCGCGGATTCGTCCCCGCTCTGGTAGAGAAAATCCGTAAGCTTTTCGACGCTGTCGTAGCCCTCGCTCTTCACGTAATCGGCGACGGCCGGGCTGAGGACGGCAACGATTCCAAAAAGCTGATCCTGGTCGTTGGCGATGTTCTTGAGTTCCTGGGCGAAATTCATGTCTCTGGACCAGACGGCGTACTTGGAGTTTTTCGCCGAAAGCAGACCCCAGCCTTGGAAAATGCTGACGACGCTTTCGTCCGGCTTGTGTCCGTGCCGGACACTGAACGGCTGCCACGGCGACAGTTTTTCGTTCTCGGCAATTATGATGTTGGCGTAGTTCATGGGATTTCCGATCACGCCCATGTACGTTTCACCGACCTTGCCGCAGTTGCCGCCGTTGATCGAAAGCAGAGTGTAGGAGCGCCCAATCGTGGCGTTCGCGTGGCTGAAGGGGCCGAGCGCGCCGATGTCGTAATTCAGGCCGATCTCGTCGCGGATCGGGCCATTGATCACCACTGCGTTCGCAAACGAATTGTCCGAGCTTGATATGGACTCTGTGCCGGCGGCCGCGATTGCCAGAATTACCGGAAAATACTTGGGATCGGCTCCCGCCATCACTGCGTTCACCGCGACCTGCTTCACCGTGTACGACCAGTTTTCATACACGCCCGGCGTTGGAGACATGTGGCCGACGACCTCATCGGGCTTGCGGCTGGTGCCCTTGAGCATTGCGTCGACTCTCTCTTCTGTGGGGAGCACGATCGGAAGGAAATCCGTCATCCGCTTTTCCATGAACATGCGCTGGAGACTTTCCGCGCCATCGGGACCGAACCGCTCCGGGCCGGCGGATTGCGGAATGGTGCGCGTAATGCTGTCTTCCGGGCTGAGCGGAGTGGTCAATTCGTCGACGATCTCCTGCATCACCGGTTTGCCGGTTACTGGATCAGCGCCCTGGATTACGTCCTGCTGCAGCTGTTCCGCGGTTTTGCCCCACACGGGTGACTTAACGAACGTGAATCGAAGGTTGGGCATCCCTTTCTTGGCGGCGTTTTCGTCAACGAGCTGCTTGAAGTATTTCGTGATGATGGAAACCGTCGGCTTGCCAAACTCGGATTCGAAACTGATGCAATGGCCAACGACCGCTGGCGAGCAGTAGCTTCAATGCCCAACGCCCATCACCACTGCGTCGCCTTTGGCTTTGATTTCCGCCCACAGCGCCGGATCAACTTGGGGAAAGCCGCCGGCTTTCAGCCTGTAAATTGCAGTGACGCCCGAAACGTTCTGATTGAACCAGGCGGCCATTTCCTTCATCAGGACGTCGGTCCCCGGAAAGCCGTCGTCCACAAAATAGACGGTCTTGCCATCGAGAGACTTCGGCCGCGGCGCCATGGCCAATGATTTGATGGCCGGAGGAGTCCCCATGGGGCTGAGCACGGCAACCTTTGGTTCCAAGGCGGCCGCGGGATGCGCGACTGGAGCCGGCGCCGCGTAGGAACGTGTGCCGGCTGCGAGCGCGGGGCTGACACCCAGCAATGCCAACATCTTTCGTCGATCCATACGATCCACCTCCTCTTCAGCGCCGTTCCACCGAGCGTGCGGCGCAAGTACACCAGATTGCACTGTTGTTGTCAAGACAACTAGCGCGTTCGTCGCTGTCGCTCCCCGCACGTATTGTGCGGACGGTTGTTTTGACAACCATATGTCGCTAGACTACGTTTAGTCCGCGTGCGCGCTTCCGTTACCCAGCGCCCTGGCGAGTTTCATATCATGGCGACCGGCGGCTCGCCCGGATATAATCTGCTGGCCTGCCATCTGAGAACAGACCAGGCGAAAGCGACGGCGGCGGTATCGACCGGAGTATTGGCAGGCAAACGCGGAATCTAGCGCGGCTCGTTAGAGGGAGAAACATGAGCACAACCGTAACCACAAAAACAAAAGGCTTTCCGCTTCCGAGCTCGCTGAAGGTGATCGCGGGCACGGAGCGGGCGCAAGCCGCTTACCCCTATTACATGCAGTTCGCCAAAGAAGACGATGAGCGGTTCTGGTTTTACAATTCCATGCACTTTCCCGAGCCGATGTGCATCTTCGACATGATCACGGCTGAGGCTGCCTACTGCGCCCTGGGCTCGGCCAACACGCGGGTACACTCGCTGCCCACGACGCTCGGCATCGATTACCGCGTCCTGAATGGCCGCGTGTATATCGGCGGCAACGGCGTGACGGATCCCGCCGAGATTGCCAAGCGAACGCACGAGTTTCAGCGCCGGGCGTTTTACTACTACGCAAATTGGGAGCGCCTTTTCGCGCAATGGAAAGACAAGATGATGGCGCTCATCCACGAGGCCGAAGCGCTTCCGAAGCTTGACCTTCCCGAATTCGAGCCTCTGGAACACGTTCACGCGGGCCGCGGCATCGCCTCCAACCACTACATTCTCGAAACCTACCAGAAAACGCTCGAAGGCTACTTCCGGATGTGGCACCACCATTTCGAATTTCTTCTGCTCGGATACGGCGCCTACCTGACTTTCTTCGATTTTTGCAAGAAAGCGTTTCCGGAAATCAGCGATCAGACGGTCGCACGGATGGTGGCGGGCTTA
This sequence comes from Candidatus Acidiferrales bacterium, assembly GCA_049279635.1. Taxonomy (GTDB): domain Bacteria; phylum Acidobacteriota; class Terriglobia; order Acidiferrales; family UBA7541; genus Palsa-295. Next base: position 1,359 of record JBAPOM010000034.1, on the reverse strand, counting down.
GAGGCGGAAATCTTCCGTCCGGATGACGAACTCAGGCGGCTCGCGAAATGCGCGATCGAACTGGGCATCGACGATCAGTTCCGGGAAGGCGTCCCGGCCAACGAAATCATTCAATCGCTCAAGCGACTCGGCGAGCCGGGCGCGGCGTGGCTTAAGGAACTCGCGATTTCGCGCGATCCCTGGTTCAACATCAATGTGGGCGACGGCTTTTACCACTACCACCGCTCCTGGAACGACGATCTGTCGATGCCGTTCGCCGCGCTGCCGGGCTATATCGCGAATGCGAAGAGGGGCGAGCGGCTCGAGCGCCAGACCGACAAGCTCATGGCCGAGCGCAAGCAGATCATCGCGGATTATCGCGAGCTGCTGGAAAACGACGAAGAGCGGGCCGCCTACGACCAGATGATCGAGCTGGCGCACCGAGTCTTCCCCTACGTCGAGGGGCACAAATTCTACTGCGAGCATTGGTACACGAACCTGTTCTTCAACAAGATCAGGGAATTCGGCGCGCTCCTGGCGAAGAATGGTTTTTTCACCGACGCCGAGGACGTCTTTCAGCTGAGCCACTACGAGCTTGAGTCCGCAATCATCGACCTCATGACTTCGTGGTCGAATGGTTCGCTTCCGCGCGGCACGGCGCGTTGGCCTGCGATCGTGCGCGAGCGCAAAGCGGCAATCGCGGAATGGGCGAAACACGAAACGCCGCCCGCTCTGGGGCCCGTTCCCGACATCATCGATGATCCCGCCATTGTCATGCTGTGGGGCATTACTCGCGAGAACCTCGACACGTGGCTCAAGGCGGACGAGCAGCTAATTTCCAACGAGATCAAAGGGGTTGCCGCTTCGAATGGCGTTGTGGAAGGAGTGGCTCGCGTCGTCAAGGCAGCTGAGGAGATCGATCGTCTCCACCATGGCGACATCCTGGTTTGCCAAGTCACCAATCCCAGTTGGGCGCCCGTGTTCCAGAAGATCGCCGCAGCCGTATCGGACATCGGCGGTTCGATGAGCCACGCGGCGATTGTGGCTCGGGAATACGGCCTGCCTGCCGTGGTGGGCACGGGCACAGCGACGCAGAAAATCAGAGATGGCCAGCGTATCCGCGTGGATGGCGGGCGGGGCATTGTCACTCTTCTCGATTAGGATAATCTAAGCGTGCCGTCTTCAGAGATCATCGGCTGGTTCGCAGACATCGGTCTGTCCGATCGCCCCACCGTCGGAGGCAAGGGCGGATCCTTGGGCGAATTGAAGCGGGCGGGCATACCCGTGCCGCCCGGCTTCGTCGTGCGCACGGCAGCGTTCGAGCGTTTTCTCAGCACGCTCGAAAAGGACGAGCCGATCCGGTCGAGAGTGGAGGCTCTC
>JBAPOM010000033.1:0-12606 GCA_049279635.1 Candidatus Acidiferrales bacterium | reverse complement strand
CCTGAGAATAGTTGGCCATTCATGGAGGTGGCCGCGAATGTAGGCTAACGCGTGATCGGCCTGGAGTACGACAATGCGACCTCCGTGCCGCAAACCTGCGGAAAGAATCCTGACCCTGCCTGCTCGGACCGGTTTCGGCAGAAACGTGTTTTCGGAGACGACGTCACCAAAGATATCGACGACCTACCGGCTGAGTCGATCGTCACACGGCTGACAAAGCTCTTGGAATATCTCGACGCGCACCACCACGACGAAGGCTGGAGCCGCTACCTCTCCAAGGGTCAGCCGAAATGGTCGCGCATTGCTGTTGGCGGGCACTCGCAGGGCGGAGGGATGGGCCCGTTCGTCGCGAAAAAATACAAGGTCGCCCGGGTGATCATTCTGTCGGGCGCGTGGGACCGCGTGGAAGCCACGAAAGAATGGGCGCCATGGATCACGGCACCCAGCGCCACGCCCCTCGATCGCTGGTATGCGGCGTATCACCAGAAAGAGTCGCGGGCCGCTGCGATGAAAGCGGCGTATGCGGTGCTGAAGATCCCGCCGTCGCACGTCCGCGTGATGACGCTCGATCCGCGGCCGGGTTCTGGCATGAATCCCCGTGCGGACCTATATCACGGCAGCATGGATTCACCGCGTCTCACGCCAGTTGATGCCAACGGCAATCCAGCCTATGCGGCTGACTGGGAATTCCTCCTCGGCTCGCCGAAGTAAGATGGCTCCCACGAGGCCGGGTGTGATTAATCTCAGATGGTTTCGCAGCGGCGGCCTTTAGGCCGGCAGAATTGAACCACAAGAGCAGAAGGCAACCTGCCTAAAGGCAACCGCTACGATCCAAGGTCTAATACCCCGTCGGAATCGCCAGGTTGTCGATGTAGGCGCCGGAGCGCGGCGACTCATTCCACACCTGGAACCCTGTGACGAAGTAGAAGATATACGCCGAAGCGAGACCTCCGCTTGCACCGTAGATCGGAAACACCGTTTGCCCGCCGACATCGTAGAAATCGATGTCCTGCATCACGGCGCGTCCCCAGTGCGACAAATCGAGGAAATCGATGCGCGACTGATTCGCATTGATGCTCGATTTAATCGGGACGCCCGCCATCGACTTCTCGCCCGTGAAGAGTAGGTCGAGATCGCTCGCGCGCCCGCCCGCTCCCTCCTTGATGATTTGCGAGATCGTGACGCCGAGCTGCTCCCACTGGTGCTCCTGCTCGAGCGACGTGTAAGCGATCAGCTTGCTCACCTGGTTCGTGCCGAGAGACTTCCGCACCTTGTTGATCGCGAGCCGCACAGCGCAGGGCGTGATCGCCGAGTTGTTGCCGTTCTCGCGCGGCGTCGCCAGTTCGACCGGATACGTGGCGCGATTCAAGTTCAGCCACGTGCCTGTCGTCGCGTTCGTCTGATGGTAGAGGACGCCGAAAAGTGAAACGGGCTGCGCACCGGTAAGGCCATCGTGCACCACCAGATCATTTGCGCTTGTGCCGCTTGGCAGCGCATCCACCTGAATCAGTGAATTGAACGGATCGACGAGCAGGACGTTCGCCGACCCCCGGTTAGTCGTCAGCGTCGGATCGTACACCTGCACCGTCTGGTTGTAGTAGAAAAGCTGTGCGCCGGGCGGCTTCGCCATCGTGAATTGCGCGGCGACGCCTGATGGCAGCCCGCTCGTGGTGATTGAGCCGATCGTGCCGAGCACGCCGTTGCCGTTCGTCTGCATCACCTTGTCGAGGAACGAGCGGAATTGCACCATTGCGTTTTTCACTTCGCGCTTCGCGGCGTTCTCGATGGCCTTTTCCGGCGCATTCGATGCGTATTCCACGAGCTTCGTGATTTCGACCGCGTGCCGGAAGAATACCGGAGTCACCTGCGCCACGTCGTAGATCGTTCCCGAACCGCGGCCGAGGTCTCCGCCGTCCATGTTCGCGAGGCCGGCCTTGCCTCCAGGACGGATTTGCAGCGGAAGCCGCATATTGCGCGAGCTGACGCGTTCCACGTCGCCGCGCTGCTGGATCATGGTCAATAGGATGTCGTCCCGCTCATACAGCAGCGGAAGTTTGTCCCGCACTTTTTCCAGTTGCAGCGCAACCGATTGGGCGTTCTGCATTTGTGCCATTGGACTGGGGTCCCCCTTGGAATGACGACACTAAGGAAGCGTGAAGTCGTCGAATGATTTGTCATGCGTGGATGTCCTCCTCGGACGTGAAAAACGATGTGCAAACATCACGGTGGGCGTGGAGAAGGTGCTTACCCAGCCTTCTATGCTCAGAGGCTGTTGCCCATCACGACCCTCACAGGTTCAAAATGTCTGCGTCGGACATGCGTGCGTAGTCGATGTCGCCTGGCGTCGTCGGCCGCCGGCCATCGTTCCCAGCCCCGTTCGATCCCGCGATATCGACGCGCCGCTCCGCTGCGCGTTGCCGCGCTCGCCGATCCTGATTCGCCGCCACAACAGTCGATGTCCACTCGTTGAGCACGCGTTTCGCCACGCCCGGCAGCGCCTGGCGCGCGCGTCCCGAGATCAGCGAAACGATCGCCCGCTGGTGATCGGCGTCAAGCGCGCCCGAGCGAAACGCCTCTCGCATCTGTTGCGCAAGCTGTCGGTTCGATCGCAGCGTATTGTCCAGCTCGCGATAGATTTCGCCGACCACGCGATTCCGCGCGCTTTTCGACGCGCTCTCCGGCAGCAGCCGCTCCACCTGCGATTCAATCGCGTCGAGCACGCTCTGTACCGCCGCCGCGTTCGTCGCATGGAAGAAATCCTCCTGTGCGGCGGTCGCACCATTTCTCCCAAGCCCATCGCCCGCGCTCGGCGTCGATGCGATGGCATTCGCATCCTCGTTGTTAACCCTTCCCTGTTCCGTTCCGTTTCTCCCGGTCGGGTTCTCTCCGTTCCTCTGTGTCGCTGTGCCTAATCCGTTCATCGCTTTTGTGAGCGAAGTAAAAGCCGCCGGGTCGAGGCTCGCAACGGCACGCGCCAGCGCGGCGTGATCCTCAGGGCGTTGGGAAAAGAACAGCGAATCCATATGATCGAGGTCGGCGAGCAACGCCGTCGCCGCGCGCGCCTCCTCCGGCGTCGCAAACGTTTCGCGGTACGCCTGCGCATCCCGCCACGCCTGGCGCAATTCCGGATTCGCGTCAAGAGCGGTGCGCAGGCTCTCCGGTTCAGCCGTCTCCTCTCGCGTCCTCTGTTCTGCAGTCGAGTCCCGCTCGCTCTCGCTTTCTCGTCCCGCAGAGGCCGTTTTCAACCCCGCGCTCGAACTTGCACCCGCGTCCTCGGTTGCTTGGCCAATTCCCAAAATTTCATCGTCCGTCGCCGCCCGCCGAGCCGGATTTGCGCGAGATTCGCCTGTATGTTTCGCGGCTGAGCTCGTCTGTGAAGCGGCCTGCCCGGATGTTTGCGTAGCTGCCATGGTAGAAGCCTCCGTTAAATCGCATGTTTATGCGCAAACCACCAGCATCCAGATTGGCACCAAGGTACTATTCCCACCGCCGTTGCATTTTGCGAATCTGCCTGTAGCGGGGAACCCTCCCAGCGCCCGGGTAGAAGCTCTGGCGTCTCTCCCCGTGAATGCCCTGAGGTGGTGAATGAGTTTGACGACCGTCGTTTCGGCAAACGCAAAATCCGCAGGATCGGCCAATTCAGGCGGCAACGGTATCGAGCGCCGCCGGCGGCGCCGCGCCAGAATTAGCGCTCAGCTTCGCATCCAGCTAACGAATTCACCGGCAGGCCTCGAGGAGGTCTGCACTACAATGGATGTCTCGCGCGACGGCCTTCTCTTTATCGCCTCGCGCCCGGGCTACGCCCAGGGCCAGATGCTCGACGTCACTTTCCCGTATTCCACGGGCCCCGGTGCCCTCAACCAGTCGCAGCCGGCCGAAATCGTGCGCGTTGCCCCGCAGGACGGCAAGTTCGCCGTGGCCGTCCATTTCGTTACGGCGAAGGCTGACGCCGTCGGCGAAAAGAAGCGCGGCTATACTGCCCACAACCGCGTGCCCGCGGCCGCCGAGCCTGTCAAGGAACAGCGCCAGCCTGTCGTTCTCGCGGTTGAACCCGATGTCCGCGTTTCGGACATGATGCGCACCATCCTCGGCCAGGATGGCTACAACGTGGTCATCGTTAAGACTGCGAAAGAAGCGCTCGATTTTCTTCGTGTGAATGTCCCGGACGTTTTCATTGCCGAGGTTGAATGCGAGGAGATCTCCGGCCACGATCTCTGCGCTATCGTCAAGCGTAGCGAACGCCTCCAGCGCGTGCCCGTGATTCTGCTCACGCGCGCAGCTCAGCCCGCCGATTATTCTGCGAGCCATCAGATGGGCGCGGTGGTGTGCATGGCGAAGCCGTTCCAGCCGGACCGCCTCGCCCACGTCGTCCGACTCGTGGCGCCGCCGCCGACCACGAAGAGCTATTACGGCACGCGTGTCTCCGGCGGCGTCGACCGCAATCTCTAAAAGCATCCACGATCGCGGTCGGGGTACTTCCCGCTTCACGTCTGGGTAATCGCCGCGTCCTATCTCACAGCTCTTGGTGCCGGCGGCGCTGCTTGCTGTTGCGCTTCGCGCTGCTGCTTGAGCATATACTCCCGGTGAAACATCGCGTGCGCGCGGATGTTTGCATATCCCGCCGGCGCCTCGATCTTCGCCACCTGCCCCGCGTCCGACGAAAACCATCGCATGCAGATCTCAAGCTCGACCGCGTGATTGTCCGCGAATTCGTCCGGCACGACGCTCGGCAGCAGCAATTCCACACCCGTCGTGTCGTCCCGATGCACCACCGGCATTTCGCCCACCATCTGTGCGATTTCTCGGTACTGCTTCGTGCGTGATTTCTCGTCTGGGATCACGAACTCCTCGAGCCCGATCAATCGCTTGATCAGCGCCATGTTTTCCGGATGCGCCAGCACGGCCTGAATCTGGGGATCGGGATTCGCCAACAGTTGCATCATCACCGCGCGCTGCTGCGACCACAGCGTCGGGTACTGCTCGTCGGTTTCCGGATAGCTGAAGAGGTTGCCCTTAAGATCCGCGAGCCGAATCCATTTCGACTCGAACGCCGCACCCGCCCCGAGCAGCGTTACTTCCACGTCGTTCGGCCGGTTCTGCCGGAAGCAATCGACTGCCAGCAGCATCACGTCCGCGTGGAAAAATTTCATCCGCCGCCAAACGAGCCCGATTCGCCCCATCGCCTGGTCGCGCGCCATCGAATAGCCAGCCGCTGTGTCGTTGTTCGCCATCGCCCCGCCGAAAAGCGCGGGAAAGGCTCCCGTCAAAAACTGCGCGATCGGCCCCATCAGGTTTGCTGCGTGCTCCGCTAGATCGGGAGGTACTTGCGCCGGCTCAGGCTGGAAAAATCCCGCGGCCAGTGATTGACCCGGTTTCGCGCGCGCCGGATAGTGCGCGCCGGGCTCGGCCGTCTGGCTCTGCAGCGAATCGAAATCAAGCACTTCGCTATCCGCGTAGATCGGCGGAATCCCGTACTCGTACGTCTCGATCTGCAAATTCGACAGAGTATTGAATCGTTCCTGTACGCTGATGAGGACGTCCCCGAGCGCTGGCCGCCCGCTCGATCCATCGCCCGGCAGGGCGTGCAGCACCCGCCAGTGGTCATCCATATTTTCGTTGCGAGATTCGCAGTAGGCGTCGCCTGCGAACGCCGCATACGCGCCGTCCGGGAAAAGTTGGAGCAGCTCTTCGCGCAGCGATTTGTCGTCGAGCGCGAAAAACGCCCACGGCCGCAGCCACGTCCGTTGAAACGTAATCAGATTGATGTTGAAGTCGCCGCCCTCGGTCAGTGGACCGCCCTGCGATTGCGCGAGCCGGGCCAGACGTTCGTACTCCTGCATGCTCGTCGCGACCGGCGGCCCAATCTTGTCCGCGGCGTGCGGATATGCGGCGCGCAGCCGCGCCTGGTGCACCTCCATGTTCCATTGGAGGTACGGATACTCGTGCATATCGTTCGCCCAAGGCGGAGTCTTCAGCTCAAGTCCGCCCGTAATCGTCACCACCTCTTCGCCATTGGCCACACGCAATCGCGTCTGTGCTGCCGGCACCGTAACGGTCTCCGCCGCGACAAAATCCTCCTCCGTCAGCATCGCCCCGCATTGAGGACATGGGATATGGCGGTCGGTTTGGTCAACCCGAGCATTCCCCTGCGCCCCAGCGTCGTCCAACTTCGCGCTGTCATTCCGAGCGAAGAGAGGGATCTGCTCTTGTCTTTCGCCACGACCGGAGTGACCGGACACGTCGTCGCCTGCCTTGCTTCTCGCTTCCGTCTCCTCACCGCATTCGGGGCACACATACACGTCGCTGCCAATCTTCACGTCCCGCGTCCCGATTTCCGTCTCGGGATGAAATCCAAATCGCTGCCCGTCGACCACGAACCGCACGTATGCCCCAACCTTCCCGCCCGTCCACAGGTGAAACGCCTCATCCACGATCAGGTTCCCGATGCGATTGTTCCGCTCGACGAGCGCCGCCACTTCGGTCGCGGCCTTCGCTGCAGCAACATCCTCTTCTGCCTGCGCCGACGAAGGGAAAAATCGCACGCGCGGCACGTCCTGCGAAAGCACCGAAATGATCGAAAGCCCGAACGCCTGGTAAATGTTCGTCACGAATTCATATCGCGGCAGATCTTCGATCGAACTGTTGTCCAGAATCTTCTGCTCGAACGGTAGGTGCCAGTTCTGGTCGCGCTCGTCCCACCACAAATATTGAAGCCCGCGCCAGAATTGGTGTGCCTGCTTGATCCGCCTGATTTCCTGGCGCCGCGAAAGCTCCGATTCCGTCGAAAACTGGAAGACCAGCCTCCGCAGCGCTTCCTGCATCCGCTCCGGCAGTTGCTCGTTGTTAGCCCCATACGGATTCGCGCCGGTCTCCACCTGCGCCCCGCCGCCGGCCGTCCCTCCGCTGACGCCGTCATCCTGAAGCCGACGCCTTTGCTTTTCGTCGGCTGAAGGATCTCTCTTCGCAACGGCCGAAGACGCCGGCCCTTCCACCGGCACAATCGCCGGATTCGCATTCGGAATGCGTGTCTGTGTGGACATTCGTCTCTCGCTTGTGGCGTGCGCGTTCTGCTATCTTGACGACCTGATGGATGAGCGGGAAGAAAAACAACAACAGCAACCGAGGCGACTCTCGCGCTTTCAGCAATTCGCCGTAATCTTGCTGGGCGCGATGATGATTGTTACAGGTATTGCGACGATCTTCGAAGGCTCACAGTTCAGTCCCTATTTCCCGGCTGCCGCTTTATTTTCACCATTTGCCTTGGCAGGAGGCGCACTCGTGATCATCCTCGCCATCCGCGCGGGCAGGCGGCACTGAGTGGACTACGGCGGCTCGCCGCCGTCCCCCGTACGACCAATCACGGCTGTTTCGGCTGCACCTCAGGCTGATCGATGGTGATGGACGTTTGCCCCAGCGCAATTGCATTCGCGAGCCGTGCCCCGTCATCGTTCGAAGGAAACCCAAATCGGCAATTCACGAAATGCACGTTTTGTAGATCGAGTTCCCCGCTCTCGTAGCGCAGATGCGTGCCGACAAACGTCACATCGCGCCAGTGGATTCCGTCGAGCGTCTGGGCGGCGCCTGCAATCGTCACATTCTCGACACGCACGTTATCGGCGAATGCCCGCGTCGCCGGTGGCAGCAATATTTCGGAGGTATCCGGCATGAACGTCGCATCGAGATACTTACGTCCGAGCGTCGCAGGGTCAAGCACGCTATCGGCCGCCAGTTCACGCGGCGCGGCTATCGAAACTTTATTCACATCTCCCTTTGTGCCGGTCGCGTCCGATGCAATCGGTGCGACCTCGTCGCTCGCCCCCTGCGTTTCTGCCGCGCCGCCGTTCTGTGATGACCGCAGTTCCGCCAGCGCGATCCGGGCCTGCGTCACGTGATCCATCATGTCCGCGTCGCTGGAACCAGCCGCGAGAACACGGTCAAGTTCCCCGAGCGACGCCCAAAAAAAATCTGCTTGCGTGGCGCGCGATTCCAGACGCATTGCCGTCGCCATCGACGCCGCCCGGTCCACATCTATTTCCGCGGCCGCCATTCTCCCCGCCTCTTCGTCTTGGATCCCCTCGTCGATCGAGGTCAGCATGTCGCGCTCCCACGGCACCATAGCATGCCCCTGGCTGCCCGGCGTCGGCGCAGTCACCTGCGCCACCGCCGCCGGCTGTTCGCGACGCGTGAAGTATCGCGATCCTTGCCACACGAGCCGCCCGATCAGCGCCAGCGCTACGATGATGACCACCCACGCCGAATACCGCGGCCACGGGCTCCGTCCGCCAGCGTTGATCACCCGACGTCGCCGCCCTCTACGCGGCGAGCCCGGCGGCCGATGCGGAATTTGCCAGCCTCCCAAGCGGATCCCCTCGCCGCCATTGTAGGACACGCCGTGCCCCGTGTGGAGCGCAGACAGCAAACACCGTCTCGCGGTAATGCTGCCTCTGCAGCAGGGTGTATTTGGCTTGTTTCGCTTTCGTGGGCGCCCCTTTGTCTCCCGCGCTTACTCCTTAGCCAACGCGTCGCCGAGAAAATTCACCAGATCGCGGTGATCGGAGAACACATGCGTCTCTGGCGCCGACGTCAGCGCTCCGCGAGTCCCACTTTCAGTTCCATTTTGCGCCGTCCCCGAGCGATGCACCCGCGCCACAAATCCTCGCGCAGCGCGCCCCGAGTGCGACGGCACCACTGCCGCCGCTTCGATCTCGACACGATGCACGGGCCCGGTGCCCGGCCCAGCGGCTGCCGTCGACTCGCCGCCGTCATCAGATTCGCCGTCTCCGTCGGAATCCGCGTCGCTGCCGCTTCCGCGCTGCGCCCGAGCCTGCTGCTCGAGTGCGAGCAAGGCCGCTTCCGCCTCGCGCGCCGCCTCCAGCGCCTCGCCCATCGTCGGATTAATGTGGTACCGCCCTCGAATGAATGGCATATCCTCTCCTCCCGCGAAACACTTGCCCTGCGTTTCTCCTGCGCCCCTCAGTCACAGCCTTTCTCCTCACTCGTCACTAGCAACTGCCTTCTTCACTGATTCAAACTCCAACATCCGATTAATCTGCTGCCACGACCGTCGCCGCAGCGGCGCTGTCACACGAGCCCCACCATCCGCCAATCGCCGCCCGATCGACCCGCGCGCTGAGGAACCCGGCCCCGAAGGGGGAGCTTCGAGGCCGGGCCGGGGTACGGGGTGGGTGATGCGTGGAGGTTCGGCGCAGCTTGTTGGAGTATCTGCTGGAATCGGCGGGACGCCCGCAATTCCGAGAATCGAATTCAGCAGCGCGCGATTCTCCGCGCGCAGTCGTACGACTTCGTCTTCCAGCGCGCGCCTGTAGCGCGTCGGCGTAATTCGCCGCCACATTTCGCGAATGGTCATAACTTTCCTGGGCCCAGCAGACACCGAGTTACGGCGCCATGGAATGTTTTGAGTGCGGTGTGATCCGACTTGCCTGGCGTCTCTGTGCCTAACTTCTACCGTCGGCGGTGTAGAAACGGCACGGGCCGACCGCCCCGCGTCTCCTCGATCTGCGCCTTGCGCGCCTGGATGGCCCGAATCGTAGGATCGGCCGAAAGCGCACGCGCCGCGAGTCGGTCCGCAAGCGGCATCCGCCGTTCGCCGCCGCGGTGCACGGCATATCTCGATTTCAACCCGTATCGCGCAGCATCCGCCGGATCGTCGCCGTCCATCTTCTCAATGTCTTCGATCCGCGCTGGGTCGCGAACCAGATTTGGCAGTGTACGGATCAGCTCGATGCAATTCTCGGTCAAGAGCCACTCGCCCGCATCGAGCATCTGGTACATCAGCATCCATCCGCCTACGCGGTCGTCGTCCGCCGGCACGGGACGCGGCAGCCCGGCTGCCGCGAACACATCGCCCATCTGCTCCGCAATCGACGCCTCATCCGTCCGCCGCGCAAACGCATCCGGCGAAAGATAAACCGCCTCGATCTTCTCTCGCTCGGAGCCTTCGCCCATGCCGTCATCCTGAGGGCCATTGTGCAGGCTCGAAGGATCTCTCCGTGGTTTCGCATTCGTGCGAATACCGCGCGCGATGATTTCCCGCGCCAGCTCCCGCGGCGGCGTTCGATGCGTCACGTATTCGCGATACGTGACAATCCGGTTCGCTTCGCCCTCGCCTACCTCGATGCCTGGCATCGCCGCATGCCAGTACACCGCCGCCGGATGCTCGAATCCCCAATCGACCGAGATCCAACGTCGCCACCACGGCTTCCAGTCGATCTCTTCCGCCCGCGTCACATGCCGCGAGAAATCGAATCGGTCGAAATACTGCCCGGCGAAAACATCCCAATCGCCATCGAGAAACGCCCGCCGCAAATGCGATGGCAGCGCCCGCAGCGTCTTTAGATAATTCTCGTCTTGTGCATAGATCGGGTTGTCGCACACACGCGCCGGAATAAATTCGTAATCTGCGGCGTCGTACTCTTCGGGATGTTCCATTCCCGGCGCTGCCTGCCCGTCGATCCACAGCGACTTCACCCACGCGTGCCCGATGTTGCCCGGATTCGTGGCGCCGGCCATGCATGGAAAAGCGCCTGGCACCGGGCATCGGTTGCGGCTCGTCAGAAATTGCCACTGCCGCAGCGTGAACATCGTCAACTCGTCCACGCCGATAAAAAGGAATTCCCCGCCCTGATACTGGTAGAGGTCGCTTTCGCTCTGGCAGTAGCCAAAGCGAGTGGTCGAACCGTTCCACCACGTCACTACATGTTTCGCTTCGTGGAAGCTGCGATACAGCTCGCGCGGCACTTCGCGCCGGAAATAAAGCAGCAGCGACTGCTCGAGTTCCGGAAACGTCCGCCGCAGCAGCAGCGTGTTCGCGCCCTGATGTTCGTGCGCCTGCAGGATCGCCTCCATCAGGAGCGCTTTCGTCTTGCCAGGACCCGCCGCCCCGCCGAACAGTCGGTACTTTGCCGGTGATGCATGAAACTGCTGCTGCTTCGGAAATGGCGCGTAGCCAAGATCCACGCGCGCCCCGCCTTCCGCCGCCCACCGCTCGACGCCCGATGCGATCGTCACCATAGAGTCGCGTGTCGCAGCCTGTCGTGTGGAGTGCGGTGGCTCGCCACCGCCGCTTGCCGCCTGAGCTTGCTCAGGGTGCTGCAACCGCGCGTCAAGAGCGCCGGCGAGCCCGGGCACAAGCCGCTATTTGGGCTGTTGCAGGGCAGACGACTCCGCCGGATTCGCCCGGGCCGGCCGTTCGACGTTGTGCACCAACTGCACCTGAATCGAGCTTTCGCCCGCCGGCTGCGTTGCCTCCATCTGCCTGGAGCACTCCTTCAGAATTTCGACCAGCAACTTGTCGCCGCTGGCAATGTCTCCCGGGTCTTTCTCCAGCCTCGACACGACGTTCGCGTATCTCGCCGCAACCGTGTGCTCGTCGAGTCCCTCCCTACGCAACGCCTCGCCCATCTGCATACGTTTCCGTAGTCGCCGCCGTCGCTGCGGCTTCTTCTCCTCCGGAGTGTCTGGCGTCCGTGCCGGGCCTCGTTTCTCTCTTTTGCTCTTTTCGAGCTTTGCGCAGCCTTCGGCGACCTGGGCGGATCCCAATCCCCGTTGGGACGTTGAGCATCGCGATGGCGTTTTCGAACGCGATCGTTCTCGCCCCCGCTTCGAGGCACGCCCCTTCGATTTGTTCTTTTGTGACATGGTAGGGTTCTGTGTGATGGAGGATGCCCATCATGACGCCGTTGATCGCGTCTCGATGGACCGTGCAGAACACGTCGCCCGGGCGTGCGCGGCGCACGCACCGTGCCCACGCCGCCGTGTGTTGCTGCAACTGAACGAAGCTGATGCAACGTGCCATGCAATGTGGCGGTGCCGATCCTGCTGTTAGCGCCCGGCCAAAGTCATACGGAGTGCGACGGTTTGCCGTAGCCGCTTGCCGTGCGCGTCGCACAAAATCGTCCGCCAGGGGTGATTGGGGAGCTGTAGCCGGCAGATCGTGCTACGGAATCTCGATCCACGTAGTGCAGGCGCGGTGCTTGGACTCTTTGCCGCCCGGCTCCCGTGCACTCACCGAAATAAGGTGCTTTCCCGATTCGAAGTCGAGTTTCGTCGGGCTTTTCCCTGTGATTCCGTGCACCAAGCCCACAGGTTTTGAGGGTAGCGGAATATCGAAGAGCTTCGCCCGGTGTTTCACGCCATCCGAAATGTCGTATGCGACGAACTCTTCCACGCACGCCGTCTTCACCGTCGCCGAGCAAGCCGGCGTTTTCGCAAAGTCGTAGTCGAATGTAACGCTCACGAAGTGCCAGCCATGCGACGTCGTCGCCGATTGGCCACCCTGCGTCGCGCTTGAGGTCTGACCTGAAGTCTGGCCCGACGATTGACTCGCTGCCCGTGATGCCTGCGATGTTTCCGAGGCCTGCAGCTTCTGCGGTGCCTGCGCCGCTTGCAACGTGCCGGCTGACGCTCCGCCCGCCGCCATCATCACGCTCGCCAAATTCGCCAACACCACCGCCGCAAAGCCTCTCAGCATCCTGAGGCTATGCTACCCCATCCCGCGGCACTACATGGTTTGCTTTGAGTGTGATAGCCCGTCTACCCCAAAATCTGCACCACCACCCCCGCGCCGCCGGTGATCGACGACACCTT
>JBAPOM010000032.1:0-2218 GCA_049279635.1 Candidatus Acidiferrales bacterium | reverse complement strand
GGTCCCGTCCCCGCAACCAACGTCGAGCACTTTGGCTTCAGGAGGGATCAGGGCGGCCAGGAGCTGCGCCAGGACTTTTACACGCCGCCCGAACACCAGCTTTTCATGTAGAGCGCCAACCGCGGTGGTCGCGGACCCCATCGGCGCACTGTTCATCGTCTGCCCATGCCAAGCACGCTGATGAAGAAGCTCGAAAGCACGATCTCGATGCCCAGCGTGAGCGAAACGAATCCGGGAATCACGATCCGAAGCGTCTTGTCCGGATCGAGAGCGCCAAAGTGATGACTTCGCCAGTAGCTCAAGCCGAAAATCCACGTACCGGCACCCGCGAGAATCAGCAGAATCCCCAGGGTCAGTCCGGTTTCAAGCGTCACGTAGCGAAAAGCCTTCGTCAGCCGCGGGTCTTCCGGCACCAGACGTTCCGTGACCGCGAAGGTCTTGGTGAAAACGGCGAAATTGATGGATTGAAAGCCGATCAGAATCGCCATCGCGCAAAAGAGCAGCGTGTGGTAGTCAAACGTCACGCCACCAACGGTGCGCGGCCCGGGCAGCAGCCACAGGCCGATCGCAGTTCCAAACAAGAATAGGATGGCGCCGGGATAAAGAAACAGCCAGCGAGGGCTGTAGAGCAGAAGAAAGCGAAGGTATCGCCATCCGTCCCGCCAGGTTCGAAGATGCGGAGGGCGATCGCGGCCATCGGGCGAAAGCGTGGTGGGAATCTCGATGATTCGCAAATGAAAGAGCGTCGCTTTGACCACCATCTCGGTCGAGAATTCCATCCCGGTCGTTTGAAGCTCGAGCCTCTCGATCGCATCTTTGCGAAACGCCCGTAGCCCGCATTGAAAGTCGCCCACGGGACATCCGAAAAACAACCGGCCGATCCAGCTCAGCACCGGATTTCCGAGAAAGCGGTGCAGGAAGGGCATGGCTCCCTGGCGGATTTCGCCGTGGTAGCGATTCCCCATCACGAGGTCGTATCCTTGGTTCAGCTTCGCCACGAAATCACCCAACTGCGTGAAGTCGTAGCTGTCGTCGGAATCGCCCATGATCACATACTCGCCGCGCGCGGCGGCAATGCCTCCGCGCAGGGCGCTTCCGTATCCGCGCGACGTGATCGACACAACTCGCGCCCCGAGGTTCCTCGCGAGCGACTGCGAGCCGTCGGTGCTGCCGTTGTCCGCGATGATCACCTCGCCGCGCACTCCCAGCTTCTCGATCGCTGCCAGCGCTTTCTGGATGCATGTGCCGAGAGTGCGGCTTTCGTTCAGGCAAGGCATCACCACCGAAAGCTCGGGTACTGGCGAGTCCGGTTGCCACGAGTCGGCAATTTCGGGGTCACTATCGCGCGAAGTTGTCCCAGCGAGCCTCACGTTCTCTCCAGCGCGTCCGGCTCGTCCGCGCGATTCCCCGCAATTCACAATTTCCGCGACGGCCGGATGAACTACGTCAATTGTAAGAAAAAAGCGAATGAGGCCCCGTATTCATTGAGGAAGGTATGTCGAAGAACCAACTGGCCCACGCCAGCAACCGCGTATAATCCCTTGGTGATGGTGCTTCCGGAATCGCGCTAGACATGGCTGGATGCGCGTCCCGCGCTGATGACACCGAGAAATTCGATATGCCAAACGCCGATCCTCATACCGGGACCGCCGCACCCGAGGACCCATGGGAAGCGGCGTACGCCAGATTTGAGACGCCCGAAGAGGAAATTCAGAAATTCACGAAGCGTCTTCGGTTCTTGGGCGCGACATCTCTTCGTCGCGATTCTCACGTAGTCGAGCTCTTCTGCGGACACGGCAACGGACTCCACGCCCTGGCCCGGCTCGGCTTCATGCAATTGGAAGGAGTGGACCGCTCGCCCCGGCTCGTGGCTCGCTACCAGGGTGCTGCAAAATGCTACGTGTCTGACTGCCGCCACCTTCCATTTCCAGATCGCAGCAAGGACTTGCTGGTCGTTCAGGGCGGCTTGCACCACCTTCCGACCTTGCCGGAAAGCCTGCAGCAAACGCTGGCGGAAATGCATCGCGTCCTCCGAAAGGAAGGCCGCCTGATCGTAGTCGAACCCTGGCAGACTCCCTTTCTCAAGCTGGTCCATTCGATTTCGGAGATCCCGCTCGCGCGGCGTTGTTCGGCAAAGATTGACGCGCTCGCGACCATGATCGAACTGGAGCGCCATACCTACGAGCAGTGGCTGAATCAGCCGCAAATGATCCGAAGC
>JBAPOM010000031.1:0-7754 GCA_049279635.1 Candidatus Acidiferrales bacterium | reverse complement strand
GGCCGTAAGAAGCGGACGCCTCCAAATTTCCCAGCGGCCGCAGAGGCGGAAGGTCGAAATTATTCTGAATGACAATCGCGCCCAGCTTAGATTGAATCTTCTCCCAGATGGTCTCAAATCGGCTCATTTCCAGCCGCACGCGTTGCTCGACCCCCGCCTCGCCCTCAAGCATCTCTGGAAATTGCGATACGTTGTGCCACGTCGTGTGGACGTAGACGATCTCCGGCTTGAACTCCCACAGCTCGGGATTCTCAAAAAGTACGTCCTCGCTATACCGGTTGTACTCCGATTCGTAGAAGGTAGCCTGAATTCCATGCGCCAGCAGGAACAGCTCCAGCATGCTTTTCACTTCCGCCGTCGTCGATCCGCCCAGGATCGCGATCCGCGTCGGCACGAGGTTCGGCCGCTCGCACAGTTCACGCTTCAAACTGCGACGCTTCCGCAGCACCGTGGCTACGTCAATCGGATGTGATAGTTCCTTTGGGAGATCCCGGTCCATGATTTTGCCTCTTAGTTCGAGGGAGAGGTCGTCGGCGGCTCGATTGATTTCAGTTCGCTGCGCCTTCCAGCGAGACCAACCGGAGCAAGTCGGCCACAGTCGAACAGCTTACTACCTGATCCAGGGTGATCTCCGTGTTGCTACGGCTCTCAGCCACCGCAAGCAGGCTCACGAGCGCCATAGAATCCCAGTTTTCCAGGTCTTCCAGCTTTTCGTGGCCTTTCAGTGCTCCAGGGTTGAGCCCCAGAATCTCTTCCATTTCCCGCAAGAATTCATTGTGTGTCATAGGGTGATTTGTAGACGACCTCCTCATCGCTCTAGGAATTCTACAAGCAGTCTTTTGCGCGTCACCGCCCAGGCGATCCTTCTGCCGCCAAATGCTACAGCCGGCACGGGAGGCCGAATGATGGTATTGCCCACGGACTTACAAAATTCCAGATGTCCTTCCAGGTCGTCCACCTCATAGCAAAGGTGATGCAATCCCCCGCCCCGTTGCAGAAATTGCGTCACGGGTGAGTCTTCGCCACCCGGCTCGACCAGCTCAATCAAGGGGTCTGCGTTGTTGCGGCCTTCGAAAAACGTGACCCGCACTTTCTGCAATGGATCGAAAAAGATTTTCTCGTCCCAACTCGCTCCCAGCGCTTGCGCGAACGACCAGCCACAGTCTTGTATCGATTTCACCACGAAACCGAAGTGGTGCAGCTTCAAATCCTCCGCCGGACGAGCGCTCTGTTGGGGCTCAGTGCTCATGCGGCCTCACAACAGCGGAGGTGGCCCCGTGCGCCGTACTCATTTTCGCCGGTTTTTGGGTTTCTATTTCTGACCAGGTGGTAAACGATCGACCAAATAATGTCACCATACGGACGATGCCAATCGGTCTGAACGGCGTCATCTTGAACGATGCTAACTGCGCCTGGTTCCACTCGTGCGTGTCCGCAAATGCGCGTGAAGCGCCCTCATCCTTCAATGTCCTTAGGATGTGCACTGTCAGGAGCCATTGGATGGCACGGCCTCGGAATTTAGGGAAGACCAAAAAATCGAAGAACTGTACGTCGCCGGGCAAAATCGGAAAGTAGTATGGCGAAATCGGCCGTCCTTGAATAGTCCATCCGTACCCCGCCAGAATCTCCCCTGAACGGATGAGCCACAGGATCGCACCCTTTTGAAACCTCTCTTGTATGTTCCGCTGAGCCAAGTCCGGATTCCAGAAGCCGGTGATGGCCTCACGGTTCTTCGCTCCGAGTTCTCCCTCACTCCGCACACGCTCGATGCTCATCGATTCCGGAATGTTTACCTGTTTTAAGGGCATCGTCGCCAAATCGCAGCAATAGACGACCATATGGTTTGCAAACAGCGCGCGCCTCGTCGCCTGACTCGCGCGCTTGACGGTCTCGGCGAGACCGTGGCGTTTGAAGTATTCCGTCACGCGGTTGATGGAAATCGATATGCCCACAGCGATGACTTTTCTAATCTTTTTGTTGCGACGCAGCCATTACGCCCGGTTCGGGAGACTACCGGTGAGAAGCTGCCTCAGGCAAGCGCTACTGACTTGTTTCCGAACGTGGTCTTGCGGTCTTTCCTGGGAATGCGTCAAGCCGGACAAGGCTGCAATGGTATAGCGCATTAGGTGATGAACAATCATTGTGCTCTTGATTCCCAGCACGCCGAAGAAGCTGTGATGCTTCTTCCAATAGTGCAGGACTGAACGCTGCTGCGCCACAGCAAAACGAACCGGATATGGCGCCGTAGTTTTACCCCGATCGTGAATCGCCTGGCCACCCGGGTAAAACATTACTTCCCATCCCGCATTCCGAGCGCGCCGGCACCAATCGACGTCGTCACCATACATAAACAAGTCTTCATCGAGCAGTCCCACCTCGTCAAAAGTCTCGCGACGAATCATCGAGAAACAACCGACTATGACATCTACGGCAAGCGTGCGGTCATGCGGAAAGTAGAACATGTGCTCGCCGGCGAAAAACCGGTTACCCTTGAATAGACTTTCCAGGCGGGTTGCCGAGCAAAAGTTGTTCCAAAGCGTAGGAAACCGCCGGCACGTGCTTTGCATCGACATGTCAGGGTTGAACACGCGCGGCCCTACATTGCCCACTTTGGGGTTTTCGTCCAGGAAATCTGCCAGTGCGTCCAGGCAACCTGGGAACACAATTACATCAGGATTCACCAGCGCGATATAGCGTCCCTGGCATTGCCGGATGGCCACGTTATTTCCCTTGGCGAAACCCAAGTTTTCGCTGCTCTTGATCAACTTCACCCACGGATATTTCGCTTCGATCATCTCGACCGAGTCGTCCGTGGAGGCATTGTCGACCACGAATACTTCCATGGTACGCCTTGGCGGGGCCTTGGACAGGCTTTCCAAGCACAAATCCAGGTAGTGTTTGGCGTTCCAGCCGACAATTACAACCGAGATGTCCACCGAAGCAGTCGTCGACATGACCGAATCTAATTCCTTGTTGCCAGCTGCTTGAAAGAGCTGGCCAGATTCAGTGGGCTTTTTGAACTACGAAGAACGCGCTGCATCGCCAGGCCCGCCTTGACCATTCCGGATGAAACTGCACTGTCAGACGCAACCAACGGGTTCATCTGTGTGATGTCGACTCCCGAGAATCCCTTCTTAAACGAATAGACGCCCGGATTCCCCTCGGGGTCGATTCCTCCCAAGTCGTACCACCGCACGCCTACCCGCTTGAGCCACTCGATTGCGGCCCAGTGTAGTAGGTAGGCGCCCTTCGATTTCAACCCGTCATCGCCAGTGGCACCGAGCAGGTAAATCGCAGAGTCGCCCATTGCTGAAACGACTAGCCCGGCCGCTGGGACGCCGTTCGCTTCGCAGATCATGATTTGCATACGTTGGGACGGGACTAGCGTCTCCTGCATCTGTCCAAACTCTTCTACATCTACTGTCGTTTCAAAGGCCTTTCGCTGTCGCATGTGGTTGTACATCTGGCAGAAGATTCGATATTCGTCGCTCCCATTACCGACAACGACCTTAAGGTTGTTCCTTTCGGCCCCGCAGAGTTTATTCCGCCATTTCGGGTCGAGGCCCCTTCGTAATTCTTCAAGCGAAGGATTGAGATCGAGGACGATTGTCCGGTACGTATTGTCCTTGTCGAGAGGTTCCGCGGCAAATCTGCAGAATGCTGTCTGCATGGTTGCTGCGCGCGTCGATCCGGCAAAAGCGTTAGGAAGGACTCGAGCGAAAAGCTTCCGCCTGATGAGGTATTCGTCCTCGATCGCTCGGGCCATGCGCATGGGCACCTCAGGATCAACTGTCAAGCCGCGCCGCTCCCAGAGAGGCCCCCAACGTAGATAGGCCATTCCAAATTTGAGAGGAGTCGGTCGAACAATCCTGAGCTGGGCCGCCCCTACTACTTCGCCGTCACGCCTCAAAACGATTCGGCTGAGATTTCTTGTTCCCCAGCGGACGTCACCATACGCAGCCGTTTGGTAAATGTTCGCGTCCGCGAATAGATCGAGCATCTCCGACCATTCCGCGGAGGTGGCGCGATCCACTTCGACTTGCCAACTAGGATTCTGCATGAACTTTAGTTCTTTCTCACGACCTGCCAGCTGCTCCGATTGTAGTCCCTCGGTTTCTAATGCAATGTAGGGCTCCACGATCAAGAAGAGGTACCGTCCACTTGAGCTAACCGCAGAAGATCCGCGACCGTCGAGCAGCCAACAACCTGGTCCGGAGTGATGTGCGCATAGTTACTTTGTTCCGTCAGGACAATCAGGCTGATGAGGGCGGTGGAGTCCCAGTTCTGTATTTCTTCCAGTTTTTCGTCGCCTCGAAGCGTTCCGGGGCACAGGCCCAGGATCTCGTCCATCTGCAACAGAAATTGTTCACGGCTCATTGATTTCCCATTCTCAGACACGCGGTAACCCCCCCCAGTCGATCGCTTTGATGTAGTCTCTTCTTCTTACCGACCTTTACCTGTCCATGGAAGAGTCGGTTCGACCTGCCCGAACGAGCCCATTCTTACGGGAAATCCGGTTCCGTACTGCCCGTAGGCGAGGCAGGACTTCGATCTCGAAAAACAAAGCATCGTCGCTCCGAGCACAGGTGCTGATTCTGTCCAGATGAAACAGGTCAGCGCGCCGAGGATTGGCGACACTCTCGCTGAAAAAGGCCGCTTTGTACCCGCTGTGCTCAAGGTGCTCCGCCAGTTCGGGTGTCAGATCTTCCGACGAACCGTAAGGCAAGCTGAACGAACGCACCTTTGTTCCTGACGCGGACTCCAGTTCTGTCCTATTCCGGTCCACTTCAGTATCGAAATCCTGCTGCGAGAATGATCTGCAGTACGAATGCGTGTACGTGTGGTTTCCGATCTCGAGATCGAAAGACGCAAGCTCACGAAGCTGCTTGCTCGTCAAATATAGATTCGCATCCTGCGCCATACGATTCTCGCTAATGCTCGCCAGTCGCCGCAGTGAGTCAAGAAAGAGGTCCCTTTCGGCAAGCGAGATCGCCGGGAAGAACCTGCCGAATACCTCGGAAAGAGATTGCAGCTGGGCGTTCTCGTGGCGCGGTACGCTCCGAACCGCGGCATTGATCGTCTCCATTCCCAGCACGTTCGCTACATAGCAGACAAGATTATCTGGCGCCAGACGCTGATTATCGAGAAACGCAGCGTTTACAAAAAAGACGGCTGGCACACCAAACTGCCGGCAAAGAGGCGCAGCCGATTCGGCAACCGACGCGTACGCATCGTCGAAGGTTACGAGCACCGCACGGGGCGGCAGCCCACGACCATCGCAGTCAGTCAAAACATCCTCGAGACTTACGGGCATATAGTGTGCGGTCAAAAAACCCAGCGCTTTCTCGAAATCCTTCGGGGTAATGTCCACTTTTATCCCGGTAGTAAAAGGTGACTGTTTAGTTGAGATGTTGTGGAAAACCACGCATCGCAACGAATATGAACGCCCGAAGATGCGAGCGACTCCGAAGCGGCCGGGGATGCGCCAGAAAACTTCCGCTGCCATATTTGTCGCCACGCGCCGAAATCTACCGTAGGACAACTTGTTCTTGCTCCAAGAATGTCCGCTGCCACAACTCCAAGGTAAGCAGAGAAAATATCTCTTTCGAGTAGTCAGCGCCGTCCGAGTTGGCCCGGAGCAGCGCCTCGACAGCATCCTTGCGGAAATGGCCTCGATTGAGCGTCCTACTGTCCGTCAACACGTCCCAGACCATATCCTTGAGATCGGTCCGAATCCATGACTCGTAGGGTACGGGAAACCCAGTCTTTTTCCGGTCGCGGATCTCCCTGGGGATTCTCTGCGAGAGCGCCTTCTTCAGGATGAATTTTGTCGTCGCTCCATGGAGCTTGAAACTGGGGGGCAGGGACGCTGCAAACTCGAGCACTTTG
The DNA here is from genome assembly GCA_049279635.1 of Candidatus Acidiferrales bacterium. GTDB lineage: Bacteria > Acidobacteriota > Terriglobia > Acidiferrales > UBA7541 > Palsa-295. The sequence continues at coordinate 1,865 of JBAPOM010000031.1, read as the reverse complement.
TGGTCGAGCAAGGGCACGCGGAGCTCGATTGAATTGGCCATCGTCATCTTGTCGGCCTTGATCAGCAAGTCATCGGGCAACCAAGACTTGGTGTCGATGTAGAGCATCGCGTCGAGCGTGTTTTGGCGCTGGACGTGTGCTTGCATCCGACGAACTGGCGCGAGGCTTTGTTCGCGTTCGACCCTCGAAGCGAAATCCGTGGAGTACACCTCGCCCAATCGGTTCCCCGTAGTTCGATGGGGGTTTGAAGTTCGGCTGTAATAGTAGTCTGGGAAACGATCGCTCATTAAAGGCGCATACTTCCCGATGCGAGACGAGTGGAAGAGTGAGCCGGCGAAAGACATCCCTCCAGCAAGTGCACCGTTAAGAAGAGAACCACCTCGTTTGATCCGCTCAAGCCAGACCAGATTGCGATAATTGCTGTAGCCCGCAAACGCTTCGTCTCCACCTTCTCCGGAAAGCAGCACCTTGACGTGGTCCCTGGCCAACTTCGAGACGTAATACAAGGCAATGGCGGGCGGCTCACAGACGGGCTCCTCCATGTGCCAGACATATTGGGGCATGAAGTCCGCAAAATCGTTGGCCGAGATGGTCATTTCATAATGTTGCGTTCCGAACTTCTCGGCGGCCAATCGCGCATATGGTCTCTCGTCGGCAACTTCGCCCCCGGAAAAACCGACCGTAAAACTGCTGATCTTCTTGGCTGTCGCCTGCACGGCAAAGCTGAGCACGCCGGTTGAATCAACTCCTCCACTGAGAAGGACACCAACCGGCACGTCCGCAATCATGTGCAACTTGACGGTCTCGGCCAGCAGGCTCACTAATTCGGCTTCCGCGTCTCTGAATGATTTCGTCGCAGCAAACTCCACAAGAGGGAGATCCCAGTATTGGCGTATTACGGGCTTGCCATCTTTGACCAGGAGATAGTGCCCCGGGGAGAGCTTCTGGATTCCCTCTAGCAAGGTCTCCTCGCCCGGCAGGTACAGGAAGGTTAGGAATCGATCGATCATCTCCGGAGCAATTTCTCGCTTGACCGAGGGATCGGCCAAAATCGCCTTGATTTCGGAGCCAAAAACCAATGATGTTTCGCTTAAGCTGTAATAAAGGGGCTTGATACCGACGCGGTCCCTCGCTAGAAATAAAGTCTCGGTGTTCCCGTCCCAAATGGCGAACGCAAACATACCGCGGAGCCTGTCCAAGCAACGCGGACCCAATTCCTCATACAAATGTACGATCGCCTCGGTGTCAGTTTGCGTAGTGAATACATGGCCGCGGCTCTGGAGGAATGTCCGCAGCTCTTGATAGTTGTAGATTTCACCGTTAAAGACGATCCAGACGGTACCATCCTCATTTGAGATCGGTTGATGGCCGCTGTTGAGGTCAATAATGGCGAGGCGGCGAAAACCCAATCCGACCGGCCCCGAAACGTAGTAACCCTCGTCGTCAGGCCCGCGGTGATGGATCGTGTCCGCCATCGCCTTCACGAGGGCGGGCGACACTTTCTCTTCGCGATCCAGCATCAATTTTCCGCAAATGCCGCACATATCTCGTCAAACCCCAATTTCGGGGCTTATCTCCAGATCGTTTGCATACCGCAAAGACGTCTTAGCTGCTGACCGCGTATATAAGCGAGGTACGACCGATCTTCGAGTCGCGCCGGGCGAGTGACATGAGCCCTTAGAAATCCATACATGGTTCCCAGCGAGCCGATCACATACGGTCGCTGTGTCAATCGGCTCAAACAACTGGCGGCGACGTAAAGCGGGTGGTATCCCGAAACATAACAGGCAACGCCGTGCTTTACCCTGTCGCGGAACAAACCCTCTTCGGATCCCGTGAAACGATGATGAAACAGAGGCAGGTCA
>JBAPOM010000030.1:0-8766 GCA_049279635.1 Candidatus Acidiferrales bacterium | reverse complement strand
AACGAAACTAGCGCAGCCAGCGCAATCGCCAAGCACGTGCGCCCCGGCCGCTCGCAAAAACGCGCCGTCATTCTGAGGGCCGTCTTTCGGCCCGAAGAATCTCTCTTCCTTCCGCGCAACGCCAAGCTCAGTCTCCATCCAACAAAAAAGCCTCGCGAGGATAGCGAGGCTGACCGCCGCTCTCTTTCTCGCGAAGAGTGCTGGCTTCGATTGGCTCGGGGGCGTTCCTGACTTTCGGTTTACCCTAAGAACCGTCCGGTAGACGCTTCAAATGGGTAGCCGATCACAGTGGCGGGACCGTGGTCGATTTTCACGACCTTCCACAATCCCCGCGCCAGTTCAATTGTCGTTCGTGAGTGTATGCTGCGCTTGCGATGGTGTCAATCCGCGCGAGGCGGCGGAATTTTCCTAATTTGGCTTTCTTACTTCGCTATGCCGCCATTTCTTGATATCGCCTTGCGCTAACAAGCGGCCACCTCGGACAAGAAACTCGATACGCTCAGCGACAAGATTGTATCCAGCATCACCTTCCGGTAGGTCGCTGCCCATTATGTCTGCGACTTTGGTAATCACAAGTGCAACTTTCCTCCAAGATATCTCACTAACAGAGAGAATAACTTCATCAATTTGGGGGTCGCTCAAAGGACTCATTCTCAACGCCTTCAGAAAGCTCTCGCGGAAATTAGGACACTACCAAGGAGACGCAGAATTCGCGTCAGCGGTTCTTCCACTTCGGGGCGCGCTTTTCAACCAGCGCTCGCAAACCTTCCTGCGAGTCTTCCAGCTCGGCGAGTTCGTTGAGGAAAACCTTCATTGAATTGCGCACGCCTTCGCGCAGTGTGACGCCCAGGCTGCCGAGAATGGCTTTCTTCGCCATGGTCAGCACGGGACCGGACTGCGCCGTCACCTTCGCGATCACATCCTCGACTTTCTTCTCCAGCTCTTCTTCGGGCACCAGCCAGTTCACCAGCCCGATATCGCGCGCGCGTTCGGCCGAAATCGTTTCGCCCGTGAGGACGAGTTCGAGCGCCTGCTTCGGCCCGAGAATATACGGCAACACAGCCGCGGCCAGCGGCGGAAAAACTCCCAGCTTGATTTCCGGCTGCGCGAATTTCGCTTTGGGAGTCGCAATCACGAGGTCGCCCAGCGCCGCAAGTTCCGCGCCGCCGCCGAATGCGGGGCCATTCACCACCACGAGCAGCGGTTTCGAAGTATCGAGCATCGCCGCAAACGCGCCGTGAAACGCGTCGAGCAATTGAAACACTCGCCGCTGCGTGTATTCGCCGAGCTCGATGCCGCCGCAAAACGTCTTGCCCGCGGAATCGAGCACGATCAGCTTGATTGCGCTGCGCTCACCGAGCGTGTTGATGCCCGCGGTCAGCTCGGCGATCATGCGCTCGTTCAGAAGATTGTGATCGGGGCGATCGAGCGTGAGCCGCGCCACCGGCGGTTCGACGCGCACCTTCACGAACTGGAATTCGTCGAGCTTCGGCGCGGCGAGCGCCAGCGTGCCGAGGACCTCTACTCCTAATCCGCGCCCCTCTGGGGACATAAAATCGCTCCGGTGATGCGGGTCTTGGAAGGCGAGCAGGGGAAAAACGCTGGCCGTATCCTGAAAGCACCCTCGAGAAGATTAGACCGTTTCGATTGCGACCGCTACGCCCATTCCGCCGGACACACACAATGTGGCAAGACCCCTGCGGCCCGTCCGCCTTGTTGTTTGCCATGGAGGATTGGACGTTAACACAGGCCTTTTGGCCGGTGCCGCGCCGATTGCCAACCGCCGCTACTCCAAGTAAGATTCACGCCGCATTGAAGGTTTAAACGTGCGGCCGGCATTTTCGGCGTAACGGCCGACAACATTCGATCCAACGAGGAGCCGCACAACAATGAGCCGATTCGCGCTCGCATCAACCGCAGCCCGCATAGCATCGCAATCCGCGCTCGTATTCGTGTTCTTCGCCTTGATGTGCAGCCCCGCTCACGCGCAAATGGCCAAAGCCTCCGACTACCCGCCGCCGAAGCCCGCCTTCCCCGGCCAGACCAACGCGCCTCCACCCGCGAAGAAATCGCCGCCGCTCCAGGTCGACACTGTGATCACGCGCTTCATGGCGCCATGGTCGCTCGCGTTTCTGCCCGACGGCCACATGCTGGTCACTGAGCGCTACGGCTTCATGCGCGTCGCCCAGATGAACGGCTTTTACTCCGCGCCGATCACCGGCGTGCCCGACACAAAAATCGTCGCCGCCGAATCGCTGCACGACATCGTCATCGATCCCGATTTCGTGCACAACCGCCTCGTGTATTTCACGTATTTCGCTCCGCCACCCGGTGAACCCCCCGGCGCGTATCCGATTGATGATTTTTATAAGAATGTTTGGGACGCCACCGTCGCCCAGCGCCGCACCATGCGCGTCGGTGAAGAGCGCGTCGGTCGCGCTCGCCTCAGCGATGACGAAAAGCACCTCGAAGACTTCCAGGTGCTGATCGATGGAGTGAATCGCCGCATCGTCTTCGCGCCCGACGGCACGATGTTCGTCACGGGCGCTGACCGCTTCCGCTTTTACGACCCGTCCTACGATAGCTCCAACCACGAGACCACCGATCCCGACATCCTCCGTAATTTCACTGGCCGCGTGATCCGCATAAATACTGACGGCTCGATTCCCAAGGGCAATCCGTTCCTCAGCGACCCAACCGTACTGCCGGAAACGTATTCCTACGGCCATCGCGATCCCGAGGGAGCGGCCATCAATCCCGCCACGGGACAGCTCTGGGTCGTCGAGCACGGCCCGCTCGGCGGCGACGAGGTCAACATCATCAAGCCCGGCGGCAACTACGGCTGGCCCAACGTCAGCTACGGCCGCCGCTACAACGGCGACCCGATCGCGGGCACCGGCGCCACCTCCAAGCCCGGCACCGAGCAGCCCATCTATTTCTGGTATCCCGATGTCGCTCCGAGTTCGGCGATGTTTTACACAGGCGATGTCTTTCCCGAATGGAAGGGAAATCTCTTCGTGGGCGGACTGGCCGCCAAATGCCTGATTCGGCTGGTCATCGAAAACGACAGGGTCGTCGCCGAGGAACGATTGCTCACCGATCTCAATCAGCGCATCCGCGACGTGGTGCAGGGCCCCGACGGCGCCCTCTACATCCTCACCGACGACGGCCACCTCTACCGCATCACGCCTAAGAAATAGCGGGAGAGCGACGGGCCGCCTGACGCCCCCCGGCCGGCGGCGTGTTGGGCGATGCTCGCTCAAACTCTCGATTGACAACAGCGAAGCGCCTCTGCTATATGCTCGCGGCATAACTTGGGCCACGCACGAAAGAGGGACTGATCTCCTGTTAGGGGGGAATATGAGATCCAAGTTCGTCCTCGGGCTCTGCTTTTTCTTTTCCTGCGCAATTCTCTCGGCGCAAACCATTTCCACATCTCAGATTCGCGGCACGATCATCGACGCTACTGGCGCGCCCGTGCCCGGCGCTCAGATCACTCTGACGCAGACGGCCAACGGTGCCGTACGCACCGCCACCAGCGGGACGGATGGTGGCTATACTTTGCCCGAGCTACCCGTGGGGCCGTATCAGCTCACAGTGACAAAGACAGGCTTCAGCAAGTATGTCCAAAACGGCATCGTGCTCCAGGTCGGCGTCACTCCGACGATCGACGTCTCACTGAAGGTTGGCGCGATCTCGGAGGAAGTGACGGTCGAAGCAGGAGCGGCGCTGGTTGAGACGCAGAACAGCGGAATCGGCGAGGTGGTCGCACCGCAGCAGGTGCAGAATCTGCCGCTCAATGGACGCCAGGTGACCGACTTGTTGTACCTGTCCGGCGGCGTGCAAGAAGGCAGGACCTTCCGGGCGTCGTATCCCTCCGTAACGTCGCCCTCGATCGCAGGCGGCGCGCAAGGCAGCGTCGCCTACTGGCTTGACGGCGGGACCCATAACGATCCGCTGAGCAACCAGAATCTTCCCTTGCCCTTTCCTGACACCATCGAGGAATTCAAGGTGGAGACGAGTTCGTTGCCGGCGCAGTACGGCACGCACCCATCAGGCACGGTCAACGTAGTCACAAAATCGGGCACGAATTCCTTTCACGGCGACGCCTTCGAATACCTGCGTAATTACGCTCTCGACTCGTATAACACGAGCTTTGCGGGATCCTTTAAAGATCCGTTGAAGCGCAACCAGTTTGGCGGCACGATCGGTGGGCCGGTCAAGAAGGACAAGCTCTTTTTCTTTGCCGGCTGGCAGGAGACCATCCAGCACTCTAGCTATCCCGCGTCGCCCGTGTTTCTGCCAACGGCTGCAATGCTGGCGGGCGATTTTACACAATACCAGGCAGATTGCGATCCGGGGCTGGTACTAGGCGGACCCTACGTCGGCAACAAAACCAATCCCGCGAATTTCAGTCCGATCATTATGCAACTGGAGAGTCATCTGCCCGTCGCGACCAACCCCTGCGGCATTTACAACTATGCGTTTCCAGCCACTTACACCGAAAATCAGGGGCTGGGGAGGCTCGATTACCACCAGAGCAACAAAAACACTATGTTCGCGCGTTACTTCATCACGAATCTGCTCGCGCCTCCTGGCAACCCCAATCTGCCGGCTAGCCAGGGTGGCCTTCTGATTGCAGCCATCGATGGGCAATTCGACCGAGTACAAAGCCTTACCCTTGGTGACACCTATCTGATTAGCTCAAGCATGGTGAACAATGTCCACGTAACCGGAAATCGAAGCTACAACCTTACTGTTGAGAACTCGACGCTCGATCTTCAGCAAGTAATTGCGGCGGCGGGAGTGCCGGAGGGCAATGTCTATCAGCTGGGCCCGAATATTTCCCCTTTCTTTAAAGACTACATGCCGAACTTCCAAACCGGTGTTGGGCTTTTCGGTTTGTTCAACTCGACTCCATCGCTACAGCCTTACGACACCCTCGAATTTTCCGATGATCTATCGCTCACGCGCGGAGCCCATCAGCTTTCATTTGGCGTGGAGTTGATCAACCTGAGGGCCTTCGCCACCAACTATCTGCTGAATCAGGGATCGTTCACGTTTGACGGCACGCGCACTTCGGTCGGCGCTCCTGGCACATCGGTTTCTCTCTCCGACTATCTGCTGGGCTGGACAAACAACGCTGCTGGCTTCTCTCAGGACGCTCCAATCCCTTCCATCCAGCACCAGAATCTCTTCTCGCTCTACGCGCAAGATGCCTGGAAGGTAACCCGAAAACTGACTGTGACGGCCGGACTTCGTTGGGACCCGTTCTTTGGACATACCGACCCGAAGGGCCATGTCGTCAACATTTCCCTCCCCGACCTTTTTGCGAATGTCCACAGCGCGAAGTTTCCCACCGCGCCGGCTGGCTACCTCTTTAGCGGGGACCCCGGCGGGCCCGTCGGCGACAAATTGACCCAGAATGCGCTCGATAAGTGGAGTCCGCGCATCGGAATTGCATGGGATCCGATGGGCGATGGCCGCATGTCGATTCGGGCCGGTTTCGGTATGTTCTATGATTTCCCGAATTTCTCCTACGACCAGTTCGGATTCGAAGAGCCTTATGGTGGAGCTGTTAATAACCCTGCCTATGGTTGTACGACAACGTGTATCAGCGACCCTTGGGGGACGCTAGCCGGGTCGCCGAATCCTTTTGCCTTCACGGATCAACAGGGCGTCCTGCACAGTGGCCAAGACCCGTTTCCACAATATGTTGGGACAGGCCCCAAGAACGCCGCGTACATTCAGGGCGCCTTGGTCTTTAGCTATCCTCAGAAGATAAAGCCAACCTACGTCATGCAATACAATCTGAGCGTAGAAAGACAGGTTGGTAAGAGCTGGTTGCTCTCCGTGAGCTACCTGGGGAACCAGCAGCGCCATCTTTGGGGAAACAACGAAGCCAATCCAGGAATGCAGGGACCGGCGGGGTCATGCGCTTACCCCCTTCCAACTGGGGCTTCATGCTTGGCCGGACCATGCCCTGGATTCCTTCCCCCGTTCGTTTGTTCCACTATCCCCTCCCCCTTTCCTGGCAACCCTGGGTTTTTCACCTTGAACGAGAATCGCTTGTTCAGCCAATTCAATGCACCGGCGGCCGGCGGCAAGGGACCACAAGGCGGACCCCTCTACGGCGAAACGCTTTTGTTGGAGGAAGGCGGGACAGGAAACTATAACGGAGTGATCTTCTCGGCGCAGCACCGCTTCGCCAATCACTTCACATCCACCACGAATTACACCTGGGCCCACTGCATCTCCGACAACTATACGACTACGCTCGGTTTCTTCCTCGCGGCTGAGTCTGTCCCCTACAACCGGCGCGCAGATCGCGGGAGCTGCCCGGACGCTGACGTACGCAATGTGTTTAACGAGTCGCTCGTCGCCGAGAGCCCGAAGTTTTCCAATCGTGCCGAGGAAATCACGCTGGGCAACTGGAGGGTTTCGATTTCGGCGATCGTGGAGTCGGGCAATGTTCTTTCTGACGATTCAGGGGCTCCCATCACTCTTCTCGATTTTTCTGGGACCGGGAACGGGCTCACGCAGCGCCCCAGCTTGATCCCCGGCGTGGATCCGTATTGTCAGCACAAGGGGCGAACTTGCTGGCTGAATCCTGCGGCCTTCGCTACGCCGGCTCCTTACACCCTCGGTAATCTGCCATATGACAGCCTGTTCGGCCCCGGATCAATTGTCGTCAACACGGCGCTCTCGCGGCTCTTCCAAATCCGCGAAGGCCAGCAAGTCGAGATCCGCTGGGAGGTTTTCAATTTCCCGAATCACGCGAATCTCTACCCGCCGGAGGGCGGAGCGATTTTGCCGAATTTCGGCCAGCCCACTCCGATTTCCCTATCGGGCTTGGGCGCTCTGGCCCAAACGGTGAACGATCCTCGCGTCATGCAGTTCGCACTGAAGTACAGCTTCTAGTTTGGTCGGCCTGTCGCGCTCGCGATTCCCACGAATCGCGGGCGCGCTTCGCCTTGCCGTTCCTCGACCGTCTCCACGAACCCGAATCCCCAATTCCGGTATAATTGTCGCGTGAGCGATCCTCCATCGCAGCAGATGCAGTGCATGGAAGTGTGGGGCGGCAGCCAGCTCACGGCGCGCACCGTCGAGCTTGGCGGCTTGGACGCCTGGGTCTACAGCAAGCCCTACAAACAAGCGCAGCGCGGCGGCGACGTCTACTACGCCTCCAGTTGCGCCACAGGCCGCATCACGCGCCTCCTGCTGGCCGACGTCTCGGGCCACGGCAACACCGTCGCCGCCACGGCCGCCGACCTGCGCACGCTGATGCGCCGGTTCGTCAACCACCTCGATCAGACCGAATTCGTACGCCAGCTGAATCGGGAGTTTGCTGCGTTGTCGCGCGCAGGGTCGTTTGCCACGGCGATCGTGGGCACATTCTTCGCGCCGACCGGCCGCCTGATCCTCTCCAACGCCGGGCATCCGCGGCCGCTGCTCTATCGCGCCGCCGACCAGCAATGGAATTTTCTCGGCGCCCAGGGCCCCGACGCCTCGGCCGGCCCGCAAGATCTCCCTCTAGGCATCATCGCAATCACCGAATACGCGCATTTCGATATCGAGCTCGCGGACGGCGATTGCCTGCTCGCCTACACCGACGCGCTGATCGAATCGCGCGATGCGGATGGCGAAATGTTCGGCGAGGAAGGCCTCTTGCGCATCACGCGGCTGCTCGGCGATGTTCCCCCAAGCAAAATGATCGACACGTTGCTCGCCGAAATCGCCGATCGCCACGCCGAAAATCTCACCGACGACGACGTCACCGTTCTCATGGTGCGCGCCAACGGCAAAAAACCGCGCGTGTCGTTCGCCGCAAAAGCAAGCGCCGCGTTCAACCTGCTCGGCTCGCTGATTCGCTCGATCAACCCGCGCGCCGAGCGCCCCCCGCTCCCCGACGCCAACCTCGCCAACGTCGGCGGCGCCATCATCCCCGCACTCGAGCAACGCTGGCGCGCCCGCACCTCCTCCCAACGCTAGCCGAGGGGCTTCAGCTCCGGATTTTTGCCTCTGAACTTCCGGGTGCTACCTAGTTTCCTCCGTGCGCTGCCCCCGCTCCTCGCAGACTCGGCCGAAGCGGCGCCAGCACGCCGTCAATGTGCCCGATCCTCAGCCCGAGAATGTGCGCGATCAGCGGATACACATCGACATTCTCAAACGCCTGCACTTTGTACCCCGCGCGAATATCGGGCCCCGCCGCATAGAAAATCGCGCGCATCGACTTCATCTTCGATGGATCGTAGCCATGCTCGCCCTTCGGCGGCGTCGTCGGTTTGTCGGGAGCATGCGCGCGAATCAAATACGGCCCCGTGGGAATCACCACCGGATCGCCAATCCTCGCATTGCTGTTGAAATGCAAATACGCAGGGACATCGCGCCGCCGATAGACGACAAACTTGTCGCTCGCCCCGCGCAACTGCCGGTAGGCCCGCTCCGCGGCCTGTTCGTCGGGCGCGTAGAGCAGCGAGCCCACCGTCGTGAATTTCGAAAGGTCGGCGTAGCGATCGAGATCGATCCAGTCGCCCTGCACGGTCGCCATCCCGTGATCCGACACCACAATCAGATCGACCGGCAGATGGACCATCTTCAAATCCGCCATCAGCGTGCCCATCAAAGCGTCCACGTGATGCACCGCATCCCCGGTCTGCGCGCTGTCGGGCCCCGCCTCGTGCCCCGTATGGTCCGGCTCGTAATAATAAAGCGTGATGAAATGCGGTCGCTGCGCCGCCGGCAGCTTCAGCCACGCGATCACCT
>JBAPOM010000029.1:0-7218 GCA_049279635.1 Candidatus Acidiferrales bacterium | reverse complement strand
ATGGCGCGAACTGCTTCGCGCGGTTCACCGGAAAATTTGCGAAGCTGTTCGTCGCGAGTTGCGACAGCAGCTTCAGCGCGTCCGGCCCCTTCACGTACAAATTCGCCATGTGGTGCGATTGATCGAACAGCACGGCCGTATCCCGCCACGCCTTCTGCTCGTCGCGCCAGTTCGAGTATTCGGAGGGAACCACCGGATACACGTACGCCCCGATCGGAGAGTTGCGGAGCATCGCCACCGTATTCCCTGCGCCCTTCAGTACTTCGTCTAGATTCTTACCGCTCATGTTCCCCCCTCCTAATTGACTTCGATGATGAAGGATTTCGATTGTGCCCCTCAGCGGGGCCGGCGCGAAAAAGCATCGGATACGCTACAGAAACTCCCGGGCATTTGCAACTGGGGGCTGGCCACGTCTCTGCGGGTGACTTGGTTCCCGATCCTGCGCCAGTGCGCCGGGGAAAATCATAGCAGCTTGCTGCTCCGTTCTGCCATGAGCCCCTGTTTCCCGGCCCGCTTGCCGCTGCCGCCACCGGAAGGGGTTCCCTTGACGCGCCCGTCATTGTAGTTAAAAAGCGCGTGTAATTCAATATGAAAAGTTGTTTCACATTGTAAAACGCGAGAACGGCCGGGAAGACAGCAAAGAAGCGCGGGGGTGGAAGCGCGAGCTTTCAGGCTCGCGAAGAAGCTCGTTTTGCAAGAGGGCTTTAGCCCTGGGGTTGTCGGGTGCCTGACTCGATTACAGCGACCGACCGAAGGTAGCCCTCACACGCTTCGATTTCCTGAAATACAGGAACCATATGACTGCTTGGGCCATAACGTCCATGTCCCCGTAATCAAACGTTGCGGACGCAATCTCCAAGCCGAGCGCCAGCAGTCCCACGCAAAAAAGAACGGCTAACATAAGCTTGGTGAGCCAGAGCGCACTCGAAGTTCTCGTCCAGACATTTATGCCGGTAACGAGACTCAAAACCCCGAGACACAGGATCAAAGCCGAGGAATACGCCCAAGGATCAAAGATGATTTCGAAAAACGCTCGGGCGGGAGTGAGAATCGTGAAATCGATGCAGAATAGCAGCAGCCATCCGCCCACCTCTGAGAGCCTGGCCGTACCGGCCTCGGGACCCGTCAATTTCAAAACGTCTGGTTGCATGGGAGAGACCGGCGCATACTACCACACCATCAGTTAACCAATGAGGCGACCGACCATAGCGGGTGCCCCACCCTTTGGTTTAAAGGGTGGGGATTTTGAATTTCCAGGTTTCAGCCCAACTGTTTTCGCTCTATGTCTCCGCGTCTCTGTGGCAGATTTTCCTTCTAGCTCTGCAGCTTCGCCTTCGACAATCCAAAGCTCTCGAGCGTCCGCAAAATTTCCCGATGCCCGAAGACCGCCGCCGGCGACGCATACCCCACCTGCCGCGGCGCCGCGTGGACCAGCGTGTGCGCGCCAAACGCCTGCATCAATCCGGTCTGCTTGTAGCAGCACGTGCCGTGGAGCGTGCACTGCACCATGTCCCTCATCCCGCGCCCCACGATCACGTCAACCGTCCGCTGCGTCCGCACATTTTCCCGCGGCGGCGTGCCACCCTGCACCGCGTTCGCCATCTCGGCGAGCTTCTTCTCCTGCTCGGCCTTCGGCAGCGGACGAATCGCTTCCTCGAAATGCTTTTCCGTCGCGAGCACGCCTTCCATGATCTGCCGCGTCAGTAGCCCGCCAAATGACTTCACGTTCGCCGCCTGCGGATGGTCCTTGTACCAGACAGGATGCGGGAACCCGCCCCAGCTCAGCGCCAGCTGCGTGCGAATATATCCCGGCACCACCGCCTCATATCCCACCGCGCGCGGCCAAGGCTTGTACAAATTCTGATCGAGGTAAAATCCGTCCGTCTGAATCACGGCGAAAATCGTTTGCGTCGAGCCGAAGGTCGGCATCCCATCGAACATCGTGAGAATCTCGAGGCTGTCGATCTCGCCCGACTCGAGGACCAGCCGCGCCGCCGCGTCGCTCGGCGCCGACATGAACGCCATCGCTGCCACGATCGCGAGTCCCTTCGCCGCGAATTTCGCGCTCCACTTTTCGGCGAGCTCGCGGTGCCACGCCTGCTCGCCGGAAATGTCCAAGTAATGGCATCCCGCCTTCAGGCACGCCTCCACCACCGCCGGCCCGTAATAAATGAACGGTCCCACGTTGTTGCACACCACTTTCGCGCCGGAAAAAAGCTTCGCCAGTTCGTCGACCGATGCGCCCGTCTGCACCACCTCATAATCGGCCGTCTCGATTCCCGGCACGTGATTCATCACGTCCTGAATCCTGCTCGCATTCCGCCCCGCCGCAATGAACGGCACGTTGTACTCGCGCAAATATTCCGCCGTGAGCCGCCCGGAAAATCCGCTCGCCCCGTATAGGACCACTGGTCTCTTGTCCGGCATGTTTCCCCCCGTTACAACAGTCGCGGGCATCATAACAGGACCATCGTTTACAGGTTCTGGTCTCCGCGACCTCTGTGCCTTCTCAGTGCACTCTGTGTTTCGCTCTCGGCCTTACCTTTCTCTCCTAGCCAAGGCGGCGATTTTAAGCTAAAGTCCCGTTCCAGCTAGTAGGCACCTTTTTCACTCCTGGTATCTTTTCTTCTTCTCGGGTGTCCAACAAGGAGGACGCTGTGCACGATTTCGAATGCCCCGTGAAACTCACCGCAGAGGTCATCGGCGGAAAATGGAAGCCCCTCATCCTTTTCTATCTCGAGGACAAAACGCGCCGCTTCAGCGAGCTGCAACGCCTGATTCCCGTCAGCACGAAAAAAATGCTCACCAAACATCTCCGCGAGCTCGAACGCGACGGCATCGTCCACCGCAACGTCTTCGCCGAGGTCCCGCCGCGCGTCGAATATTCGCTCACCCGGCACGGCCAGAGCCTTCGCCCCATCCTTGTCCTCATGTCCAACTGGGGCAAAAAGCATCGCGCCCGGTATGGCGTCGTAAAGGTTCCGAATACGACGGCGCTGAGAAAAAGTCCTGTTCACCCGGTCCGGCCTGCGGGTGTAGACTCTCGCCATTACGCGGCGAGGATTTAAGCGGAAGATTCACGCAAGGATTGCAGGGTGGGCAAGCAGTAGCCTCTGAGGGGCCTTCCATAGCCGGTTAGGTGACGGCGATGTGCCGTAGTAAATCGCTCGCGAAAAAATTCTAGGGGGGACGTTTCCATGCACCAGACAGTCGCTGTCCGTGACGAAAAGCTCTTCATCAACGGCGAATGGACCGCCGCGCTTGACGGAAAAACCTTCGACAAGAAAAATCCCTACACGGGCGGCATCGCCTCGCACGTCGCCGCCGGGAAACGTGAAGACGCGCGCCGCGCGATCGACGCCGCAGCCGCCGCATTCCCCGCGTGGAGCGCTACGCCTCCCGCCGTCCGCCGCAGCCTGTTCCTCAAGGCCGCAGACGTCCTCGAGCGCCGCATGCCCGAAATCGCGAAAATCACGGCCGAGGAAACCGGCCAGACGTTCGGCTGGGGCATGTTCAATTGCATTTTCGCCGTCAGCATTCTGCGCGAAGGCGCGGCGCAAGCGTACGGCCTCGTCGGCCAGGTGATTCCCACCGACCTGCCGGACACAACCGCGATGGCCATCCGCCAGCCGGTCGGCGTCGTCATCGGCATCGCGCCCTGGAACGCGCCCACGATTCTCGGCATGCGCGCCGTCGCGCTCCCCATCGCCTACGGCAACACCGTGGTGCTGAAAGCGTCCGAGGAATCTCCGGGTTCACATCTCGCGATCGGCTCGGTCTTCGAAGAGGCCGGCTTCCCCAAGGGCGTGATTAACGTGATCACGAACGCCCCGGCCGATGCCGCCGAAGTCGTCGACGAGCTCATCTCCAGCCCGAAAACGCGCCGCATCAGCTTTACCGGCTCGACCAAAATCGGCCGCCTCATCGCCGAAAGCGCCGGGCGCCATCTCAAGCGCGTCGTCCTCGAGCTCGGCGGCAAAGCGCCCATGGTGGTTCTCGGCGATGCCGATCTCGAAGCAGCCGTCTCCGCCGCGAATTTCGGCGCGTTCATGAATCAGGGACAAATTTGCATGTCCACCGAACGCATCGTCGTCGAAAAATCGATCGCCGACGAATTCGCGAAGAAGCTCGCGGCCAAAGGCTCGGCGCTGAAAATCGGCGATCCGATGGCGCCCGACACGCAAATCGGCTCGATGATCAATCAATCCGCGATCGACCGCGTGCAATCGCTGGTCGACGACGCAGTCGCCAAAGGCGCGAAAATTCTCTGCGGCGGCAAAGCCCAGGGGCCATGCTATCCGCCGACAGTCGTCTACGGCGTCACGCCGGCCATGCGCATCTACCACGAAGAATCGTTCGGCCCGGCCAAGCCGGTCGTCGTCGCCAACGATGCCGAAGACGCTCTGCGCATCGCCAACGACACGCCCTACGGCCTCTCGAGCGCTGTCTTCACGCGCGACATCGGCAAGGGCCTCAAGGCCGCCGAGCGCCTCGAATTCGGCATCTGCCACATCAATGGCGCCACCGTTCACGACGAGCCGCAGATGCCCTTCGGCGGAATGAAAGACAGCGGCTACGGCAAGTTTGGCGGCGACGCCGGCCTCGAGGAGTTCACCGAGCTGCGCTGGATTACCATCCGCCGCTCGCCCACTCCGTACCCGATCTAGGCGTTAGCCTTTGTAGTGGGAGCCCGAAATGATCGCGTCCGTCGAAACCAACGGCCTGCGCTTTGATATGTTCACCGGCGAGGAACGTTTCCTCGCGCCCAATGCAGTCCTCGTCTCCGGCCGCCAGGACGCGTTCCTCATCGACTGCGGCTTCGTCCAGAGCGACGTCGAAAAACTTCTCGCGCACGTTCGCGCCACCGGCAAGCAGCTGCGCGCCATCTTCATCACCCACGCGCATCCCGATCATTACGGCGGCATCAACGCGTTCGCGGCGGCCTTTCCCAGCGCGACTCTGCTCGCGCGCCAGGGCGTGATCGACAGCATGCTCGAGTGGCCCGCAAAGCGCCTTCACTGGCAGGACATGTTTGGCGACATGCTCCCCGCCGGCGACATCGTCTATCCGCGCCCGCTCTTCGGCAAGGCCGCCTATCTCGAGGACCGCGAGGTTGTCTTCATCGATCTGCCCGTCTGCGAGACGGTGCACGCCACCGCCTTTTATGTACCGTCGGCGCGCGCGCTGATTGCCGGCGATCTCATCTACCATCGCTATCATCTCTATATGGCGGATACGAATAGTCCCGCGTCCTGGATCGCCGCCATCGAGCAGGCGCGCGGCATCGGCCCGATCGATACCGTCTTTCCCGGCCACGGAAAGTTCGGCGGAGTCGAAATCTGCGCGGAAGCAATCCGCTGGCTCGAGGATTATCAGAAAGTCGCGAAGCCCGGCGTCCACTTCACCGCCATCGCCAGGGAAATGACGCGCCGCTATCCCACCCACGGCCTGCCGCTGCTGCTCTGGCTCACGCGCGGCCCCGGCTTCGGCACCGCCGGAGCCAAGGATATCGGCGTCCCCGCCGAACTTCTCGGCGGCTGAGCTTCGGTTGTGCATTAACCTTTGTAGCGGCTTGTCCTGAGCGGCGTCGAAGGGCCGCCTCGCTTTTAGGCGGGTGCCTTTGGTTGCCGTGGATTCGCGTTGACAGATTGTCGCGACAATATTAGAAACGCGCATGGAGATCGAGTTGACGGTGTCGCGCGCTTGGGGGAACAGAACATGAAGAAGGAAAAGAAAACGATCGGCATCACGCTGGCATTTTCGGCGCTGGCAATTCTTCTCATGGCGGCCCTTCCCGCAGCGGCGCAGCAGGCGGGCGCCACGCCTCCGCCGCGGCCGAATGTGGGGCCGCCGATAAAGATCACGATTTCAGCGTTCCCCGATGGCGGGACGATTCCGCAGCAATACACGTGCGCGGCCACCACGCCTCCGCCCAGCGGCCCGATGCACATCTCGCTCGGCGTCTCGCCGCGCATTCAATGGACCAACGTGCCCCAGGGCACGGCCAGCTTCGTCCTCATCCTGCACGATGCCGACGCGCACATCGGCAAAGCGTTCGTCGATATTCCGCACTGGGTGGTTTTTAATATTCCTGGCGATGCCACCGAACTTCCCGAAGGCGTTCCGCCCGACGCGCCCCTCGCCAACGGCACAAATCAGGGCGACAACATGATGCGCCGCGCCGCATATCAAGGACCGTGCGCGCCTCCCGGCCTGCCGCATCACTACACGTTCGCGCTCTACGCGCTCGATACGAAGCTCGATCTGCCGCAAGGCGCCAGCCGCGCCGACATCGAAAAAGCGATGGACGGCCACGTCCTCGGCGGCGGAGTCTACGTCGGCCTCTTCGGCCGCTAACACGTCATTCGCCCTTGCCAATTCGTCATTCTGAGGCGCCTTTTGCCGAAGAATCTCTCTTCCGGTTTTTCCTCTGCGGGCCCTTCCTCGATTTTTGAGGGAGTTCGCGTCCAATCTGCGGCACCGGGCATCTAACCGTTGAATTCGGGCGGTGATGCCGGACGCACAGCAGCTCGGCGGCGAATTTAGACCAGACAGAGGCTGAACGAAGTGGTGAAGACCGGCCTCCCGGGTTTTATTCCGAACGGAGGATGAATATGTCAACGAAACCGCAGCCCGAGCAGTCCGTGCAAGAGCAACAAATCCGTGCGGCACTGGATCAGCATTGGGCGGCGTCCGATGCCAACGATTTTGAAACAGAGCATCGCATCTATCTCGAGGACGCGGTGCTGGAATACCCGCAGTCAGGCGAGCGAACCCGCGGTCGGAGCAACATACAGAACCAGCGCGCCAGTCAGCCGAGCGACAAGCGGTTTTTTATCCGGCGAATCATTGGCAGCGGTGAGCTGTGGGTCACCGAATTCATCCTGACATACGACGCCAAGCCGTCCTATACCGTGAGCATCATGGAATTCAGGGGCGACAAGGTTGCGCGGGAAACACAGTACTTTGCGGATCCATTCCCGGCTCCCGCATTCCGCGCTCAGTGGGTCGAACGGATGGACACATAATCTCGAGGCCGAAACCGATGGAGGAATAACAGGATGGAGGGATAAGAGATGGATTGGAGACCCTTGGTCCAGTTTGCGCTGCAGGGTAGCAGTGATTTGGAACAATATGCCATCCTGCTGGTACGCGTTTCGATCGGGCTGTTCTTCGCCATCTCCGGGGCCAACAAATTGTTTGTCGCCGGCGGCACGA
>JBAPOM010000028.1:0-1973 GCA_049279635.1 Candidatus Acidiferrales bacterium | reverse complement strand
GTCCATGCCTCCCCGCTTTTTCAGCTCACGTTCGATGTTCACCTTTCCGTACACATACGAGCGTTTTTGAACGAGTGGAGCAAAACCTAACAGTTTTGAGCGTCCGGACGACACCCAGCGATGCCAGTCTTCCGATCCGCAGGAAGTAAATGTCTTAGCCCGCATTCCCCCGATGAGATGCAATTTCTCGCCAGCCGCGTGACGACTCTGATATAGGAATCAGCACGTTATTCCGGATCGAGCGAGGCCATGATGGCGAACCCGACGGGTGAATCGACGGGCGCGGCGCTGAAGCTCGATTTTGATCGCCGCCTGAGGCTTCGATTTCGCGGGTCTGTGATGACCTCCGATGCTGGGCTGCTGGCGTATCGCGAGCTGGACGATGCGGTCGGCTTGACTGATATGGCCGGTAACGTGCTCGCGGATGCTCGCACCGGCAGGAATGGTCGGCATGCGCTCGTTGGATTGCTGCGTCAGTCGGTATTCGGACGGCTCGCCGGATACGAGGACGTGAACGACGCCGAACGCTTGTGCCGCGACCCGGCGATGCGGTGGGTTGTCGGCGACCAAGCAGTTTACGACGCTGCGGCCTCGGCGAGCGAGATGGGACGCTTCGAGACGGAATGGCTCACGCGTCCGGAGAACCTCTCCGCACTCGCCGATCTATCTGGGCAGTGGATCGACCGCGTGCACCGGCGGCGTCCGCCGAAGCTCATCGTGCTCGACATGGATTCGAGCGAGAGCCCGATCTACGGCGAGCAGGAGGGCAGCGCCTACAACGGTCATTTCGGCTGCACCTGCTATCATCCGCTATTCGTGTTCAATCAGTTCGGTGATCTGGAGCGGTGCGTGTTGCGGCCCGGCAATGTTCACAGCGCCGATGAATGGGAGGGCACGCTGCGCCCGGTGATCGCGCGATATTCGGGCAAGGTGGCGCGCCTATATTTTCGCGCCGATGCAGCCTTCGCCATGCCGGAGGTGTACGAGTTCCTCGAAGCCGAAGGCATCAGGTACACGATACGCCTCCCGGCCAACCGCGTGTTGCAGGACAAGATCGGCCATTTGCTGACGCGCCCGGTCGGGCGTCCACCGAACGACGTGCGGCGATTCCATGCGAGCTTCAGCTATCAGGCGCATAGCTGGAAGAAGCCGCGCCGCGTGGTGGCGAAGGTCGAGTGGCACCCGGATGAGCTTTGCCCACGCGTCGGCTTCATCGTGACTAACTTGGCGCGGTCGGCCGAACGCGTGGTGGCGTTCTACAATCATCGCGGCACCTGCGAACAATGGATCAAAGAGGGAAAGGGCGCGATCAAATGGACGCGGTTGTCATGCCGTTCCTTCGCCGCCAACGCCGTCCGCCTTCAGCTTCACGCGCTCGCCTACAACCTCGGCAACTTCATGCGGACGCTGGCGATGCCCGAGACCGCTGAGCCATGGTCGCTGACGAGCCTGCGCGAGAAACTCATCAAGATCGGCGCGAAGGTTGTGAGCCATGGCCGTTACGTCACCTTCCAGATGGCTGAGGTCGCGGTGCCGAGGAAATTGTTCGTCGATATCCTGGGGCTGATCGCCAAGTTGCGGGCGCCGCCCGCGCCAGCATGAAGGGTGCGGAAATGCCGTGCGGAAGATAAGGTACGGGGAGAGGTGCGTCTCGATGATGGGAAACGCACGCTCAGGAGGGCGGACAATCCCCAAATCGCGGTTTCTCGGCTCTTGCGGCAGGCGCCGTCCTCGGACCTCCTTGTGCGTGAGGCCGAATTGGAACATCATCCCTCGGAATCCCCGGTCATCCGGGGAATGTCGGCTAAAGAGCCGAACCGATCAAGTCAAACTTGCGGCGCGCGACGAATTTCCGCGTCTCAACGCATGGCCGCATCGACGAACGGAATGCGGCGCATCGCGGCGGCGAGCTTGTCGCTGGGCCGGAGCTCGACATCCCAGTTCGGTGTGCCGCTCGACGCGCCATCCCAGCC
>JBAPOM010000027.1:0-1765 GCA_049279635.1 Candidatus Acidiferrales bacterium | reverse complement strand
GTGCGAAAGAGGATTGAACTCGCTGATTTTGTCCCTCTTCCCGTTGAGCATGTTGTTGTCGACTATGCCCTTGGAAAGGTTGGCCTGCCCGAGGAAATAGTGGTCGCGAATCGGTGCGGCGGCCATGTCCTTGTCCGTCTTCATATCCTGAATGTACGTTTCGACGATCGGGTCATACCGCCGGATGGTCGCGTTCTCGTCATGCTCGCGCGCAATGATGCGGTCGATCGCCTGATTGACGGTAGTCACAGGAGCAGACGTCGAAGCACCTGGCTGGGGCTGAGTCTGTTCAGCCGTCTGCGTCTGTGTCTCCGTCTGCGTCTGTGCGGCGCCGACGCCCGCGAGAGCGCCTACCAGGGCCGTTGTAAGGCAGAAGCTTTTCCACGTGCGCATTGCATTCCCCTTTCAGCAGTTCAATACGCCAATTCAAATGTGATTCTGATGGCCACCTCGGAATCGACGGGCTGTCCGTCCTGCAGCGCGGGGTGGAATCGAATCTCGCGCGCCGCGGTTTCGGCGGCTTCATCCAAGCCAGACCCCAGGCCCTGCAAAACGCGGAGCACTTTCACTTCGCCGGAAGCCGTAAAAACCACCTCGAGGCGAACATCTCCTTCGATCCTCTTGGCGATTCCCTCTTTTGTGTAAACCGGCTTAGGAACCGAGAGGATTTCGACGGGCTTGGTGTTCGACGAGGCCGCCGTCTGTTTGACCTTGGGACCTGCGGGCCCAGCCTGCTCGTCGGCGAAGAGGCCCTGATGCACGCTGCCGTGGTTTCCGCCACCCGGTCCACCAATCGCCACCCCATTGCCAAACCCAGCGCTGCTGACCACACCCTTCGCACCCTTCGCGCCGCCGGTGCCATTGCCATTTCCAGGTCCGGCCGGCATATCGAAACCACCGAGCTGCGCGATGTTGACGTTATGATCCGTTTTCCCATTTGTTGGCACGCCATTGGGATCGCCGAAACCGCCAGTCTGGACGGCTTCGCGGGGTCGCTTCAAAGTCGGGATCGCGGAGCTCCCCATCGAGAGCGGCGGATTCGGATCCGGGAACGCCTTGGCGACTTCCTCGGGAGCTACGGTCTTGCGCGCAATCACACGCTTCACCACAGGCGCGGTAATCACGGGATTGAAGATTTGTGGTTTTGGCACCACGACCGGGATGGGCTTGGGAATTTCTTTCACGACCACGCGCTTCACTACGGGCTTGGGTTGAGGCTGCGGCTTCCAGGCCTCAATGACGGGGGCCGCGATGGGCATAACATAGTCGTGCGCAACGGCCTGAAACTTCTGTGGCATGAAGAGAGGTATGAGGACGAGCGCCAGCAAGGCGACGCACTCGAGCCCAATGCCCGCTCCGAACGAACGCCAGCGGCGCTCTCCTTCGGGAAGCAGTGCCTCAGTGAATACAGCTCGATTCTTTACCGGCGTCATAACATTTCACCCCAAGTGCCCCTTCTTGAAGAGTGGGTGCGCGGAGGAAGCATTGAGACACCTGTCCCGCACAACAACTTTAGTACTAGATCGAAGGGCCGGGATGAATAGACCGCAAGTACTATTCTACGCCCAGTCGTGTTGAAAGCGACAACGCAACTAGCCACGTGATTAAGTCGGATGCGCTCCATTGGCTTGCACGTTGCTCGCCGTTCGCTCCAGAAGAACACGTAACCCGGCGGGCGGCATTAAGTCGCAAGACGATCTTTGCATCAATTCCGTGGCTGCATTCGAGAGGTTGCGCCAATGCAGCCGAGTGGTCAATAGTGAGT
>JBAPOM010000026.1:0-16290 GCA_049279635.1 Candidatus Acidiferrales bacterium | reverse complement strand
CTACAGCACGTTTCGTTATAGCAACTTCAATCAATCGATCGATGATCACACGATTCAAGCATCGTACGCGAGGCGGGTGACCGGACGGCTGGCATTCCAAATCGCCGCCGGACCGCAGATCGCGCTGTTTCGCCTACCTATTACAACTTCGGGATCTAGCAGCAGTGGCGGTGAAAGTGGAAGTGGGATGTCGACAAACTCCTCGACGCAGCTTTATTGGGCGCTGAATATGAATCTCCAGTACCAACTGCGTCGCACCGGGCTGGCGCTCTCTTATTATCACGGCGTGACTGCGGGATCGGGCGTGCTCGGAGGCTCTATCACGGACGTTGTCTCAGGGTCGGCAACGCGGCAGATGTCGCGAACCTTTTCGAGCGGCGTGCTGGCGGGCTATTCGCGAAACAACGGTCTGGCCATCGCCTCAACGACGCCTACGAATCAAACCTACGACTATTGGTTTGCGGGTGCGAGCTTCAGTCATCCGGTAGGTAGAACCCTCGGCCTGACTTTCTCCTATCAACTTCAGTACCAAGACTCGAACGGGTCGTTTTGCATTGCTTCGACGTGTGGGATGAGCGTGATACGCCACGTGATCTCGTTTGGCGTGGGATGGCACGAAAAGCCGCTTTTGTTTTAGTGAGGCAATGGGAGCTTAGGCGAAGAAACGTGACAAACAAGGAGATGGCGGAATGACGCGGCGTGAATTGACACCAGCGGATTACATCGCGATGCTGCGAAGACGGTGGGTATTAATTGTGATACTTACGGTCCTCGGAGCGCCGTTGGCCTATGGCATCGCGAGATTTCTCCCTGCGAAGTACAAGTCGGAAACGCTGGTGCTTGTACAACCGCCGACCGTGTCGACCAAAATCGTTGAGCCGTTGGACACGATCGATATTAGCGAGCGATTGGCGAGCATGAAACAACAGATCCTGAGTCGGACTCGCCTGGAACCGATCATTCGCCAGTTCGGACTTTACCCAGAGGATGTTAAGAGCGTGTCGATGGATACACTGGTCGGAAGGCTGCAGGGTGCAATCGAAGTAACGCCTGTACAGCCGATGGCGGAAACCAGCGCGAATAACCTCCCGGGATTTTTCGTCAACGTGACTTTCAACGACCCGCGACTGGCGCAACAGATTTGCACGGCGGTTACGTCGATGTTCATCGAAGAAAACCTTCGGGTTTCACAGCAAAATTCGCAGGTAACAACCGACTTCCTGTCGCAACAGTTGGACGATGCGAAGAAGAATCTCGACGATCAAGACAGCAAATTGGCCGCGTTCAAAAGCCGCTATTTGAACTCTCTGCCAGACGAAGAGCAGACGAACCTGAATCTTCTCACGGGCTTGACTTCACAACTCGATGCCGCAACCCAGGCACTTTCGCGCGCGCAACAGGACAAGAGTTTTGCCGAATCGCTCCTCACTCAGCAGATTGGGGCCTGGCAGGCTTCACAAAGCGGGACGGGAGCCAGCCCAGATACGATTGAACAACAGCTTGCTGCGCTCGAAACACAACTAACGAGCCTACAAGCGAAATACACGGACGATTATCCAGACGTGATCAAGACGAAGAACGATATCGCTTTGCTACGAAAGAAGATTGCCGAAAATGGATCCCAGAAGACACCTACCGATCTCAATAAGGTGAGGGCGGGGCTGGTCGAGCCTGCTCAAATCACGCAGCTGCGAGCGCAAATACACTCTTACGAGCAGGTGATTGCGGAAAAGGCGAAGGAACAAGAAACGATCAAGGAACAGATAAAGGTTTACGAGGTTCGAGTCCAATCGAGCCCTGTGGTCGAGGAACAATACAAGGAACTCACGCGCGGCTATCAAACAGCTCTCGACTCCTACAACGATCTGTTGAAGAAACAATCAGACGCAGTGATGGCCCAAGACCTCCAGCGCGAGCAGGCGGGGGAGCAATTTCGCGTTCTAGATCCGGCTAATCTGCCGACGAAGCCCTCCTTTCCGAATGTTCCCCTCTTTACATTGGGCGGCGCTGGGGGAGGATTGGGACTAGGGCTAGGTCTAGCCTTTCTGTTGGAGATGCGGGACACATCACTTCGGTCGGAACGGGATGTCGAGTTTGCACTTCGGCTGCCAGTTCTCGCGGTGGTGCCGAGCATCGAACCTATTTCCAGCAGGCGGCCAAAACAATTTGCAGGGCGGTTGCCAACCGATTCGAATGTGGGATTAGGCGTGAGGGCTTAGGGAAAATATGTATCAGAGATTCTTTGGGCTGCGAGAAAGCCCATTTAACGTCAACCCGGATCCGCGCTACCTCTTCCTGACCAACCAGATTCAGGAAGCGTTGGCGGGCCTAACCTATGGCATTCAAAATCGCAAAGGGTTCATCCTGCTGACCGGCGAGGTGGGGACCGGAAAAACTACCCTGCTCAATCGCCTGCTCAATTGGCTGCACGGACAGAGAGTAGCGACCGCGTACATTTTCAATTCGCGCCTGGACGTGAATCATCTGTTTGATTTCATCATGGCGGATTTTGAAATTCCGTGCGAGTCCCGAGAAAAGAGCCAAGTTCTCTTGCGTCTCAACCAGTGGCTGCTTGAGCGCTACCGCGCGGGTGAGACGGCAGTGCTGATCGTGGACGAGGCGCAGAATCTCTCTCCCGAGGTGCTCGAGGAAATCCGCTTGCTGACGAATCTCGAGACGTCGACGGAAAAGTTGTTGCAAATCGTACTGACGGGTCAACCTGAGCTTGAAGAGAAGTTGAAAATCCCGTCGCTTCGACAGCTCCGCCAGCGAATTACGCTACGATGCCGTACGGCTCCGCTCTCCCTCGAGGAAACGTTCGGCTATGTTGCCGAGCGGCTGCGTATCGCAGGTGCGAACGGCGAGCCAGTATTTTCCAAGGAAGCTATCCAGACGGTGCACCTGTATTCCCGGGGAATTCCTCGCGTGGTGAATTTGCTGTGCGAGCACTCGATGATCAACGCGTATGTGGACAGCCTGCGTCCGATACCGGCCCATCTGGTGGAGGAAGTGGCGCGAGAATTTCAGCTCGATGAGATCGCGCCGATCGTTTCGGACGGGTTCTCTCCGGCCGCACAGACGGCGAGTACGCAAGCCCTACTCGAGAACCTTGATGAGCTGCTCGGGCGTTTGCGCCAAGTCAGCGCAGCGCCGTCTCGCGAAAGGAAACCATGAGTCGTATCCACGAAGCCCTGAAGAAGGCCGAGCAGGAGCGGTCCGCGCCGGGGACTGAAATAGGGAGTCCCCTGCAAGAGCGCGTGATGATTCCCGCGCCGGTTTCGAAGGCCAGTTCACCGGCTCCGGCAAACGAAGCGTCCTTGCCTGTTCCAGAAGTTTCGAATATCGCAACAGCTGGGTACTTGCGCTTCGATGATTTGAGGGCGCGTTGTGCACACCCGCAGTGGAATCCGGATCCCAACCTGAACGTTTTTCTCAATCCGTCGCTGAGCCCGCACGGCGCGGAGCAGTTCCGTACCCTTCGATCCCGTCTCTATCAGCTGAGAAGCAGCCAACCGCTACGTACGGTGTTGATCACCAGTTCTGTCCCAGCAGAGGGAAAGACGTTTGTGACGAACAATTTAGCCCAGGCAATCGTTCGTCAGCCCGATCGCAGGGCGCTGATCATTGACGCCGATCTTCGGTGCGCCCGCTTGCACGTGTCGCTCGGCGCACCGTCCGCACCCGGTTTGACGGACTATCTGCGTGGTGAAGCGGATGAAATATCGATCATTCAGCATGGACTAGAAGGAAATCTTTGCTTCATTCCCGGAGGGAATGAAGTCACGAATCCAAGCGAATTGCTGTCGAACGGCCAGTTGAAGAAGCTGCTCGACCGACTGGCACCCGTTTTCGATTGGGTGCTTCTCGATTCACCACCCTGCGTTCCGGTTGCGGACGCCAGCATTCTTGCCGACATGTGCGACGGGGTGCTTCTGGTCGTGAGGGCCGGATCGACACCCGTGGAAATGGCTCAGAGGGCATGTCAGGAACTGAACGGAAGAAACCTCGTTGGGGTAGTTCTGAACGCCGCAGACGAATCCTCTATGTATGGGTCAAACTATTACCATGGTTACGGCCAACCTTATGGTCAGGCAAGACCGTCGGGAGCTTAAGACTACTTACTGACGTCCTAAATATTCTCAGCGTCGCGATCTTCTCACTACGCAAAGCATTGCAAATCTCATCATGAGAGAGTGGCAATCCCCTGTTTCCGTAGCCACCGCGCAAGAGCGGCAGGAGCCTGGCTGCTGTAAGGCAAAGCAAAGATTGGAGATAGATGCAGATGTCAAAGCCCTCACGCGGGCTTAGACCAATTAGGAAACGACTTGGCAAACGGTGGCAAGAGTTTTCACTAAATTGACCAGCGGCGATGCTTTTCCTCGGTCACTCCGAACCCGCCGGATCGCGATATTCCAAGTAAGGCTATCTATATCAGTCACTTAAAAGAAGGCCACTTTGACCCAGTCGAACGAGAAGTGTGGCAAGCAGCTTGCGACATAGTGAACGCCCGAATGTAGGGTTTATGGCGGTAGCCCATACGAAGCAGCCCTAAGTTCTCGCAATGCCTAAGGAGACCGAGACCCACCATGAGCTTTGACGCAGATTGCCAAAGGTGGTTTGCGCTCCAAGTCAGAACCCGCTGGGAGAGTTCGACGGCGGTCTTGCTTTCGGGAAAGGGCTACCAGACGTTTCTCCCCACGTTCAAGGCGAGGAAACGTTGGAACGGGAAGCTGCGAGAGGTAAGCACTCCTCTATTCCCCGGCTACGTCTTCTGTCAGTTCGATGCACAGAAGCGTCTTCCCATTCTAATTACGCCCGGCGTCCTTTCGGTCGTTGGTCGCGGCAGAGTTCCGCTGCCCGTCGATGATACTGAAATGACAGCGATTCAGACGATCGCTTCGTCGGGTTTTCGAGCGGAGCCTTGGCCGTATCTGGAAGTTGGCCAGAAGATTCGAATCGAGAGCGATTCTCTGATGGGTCTGGAAGGGATTCTAATCAACTTCAAGGGGAACCATCGCATCGTTGTGTCGGTTACCCTGTTGCGCCGTTCGGTAGCCCTCGAGATCGATCGGTCCTGCGTAAGACCGGTGGGCACTGTTCGAGAGTCCAGCCTCAAGCCCGTCATACATCCGCTGCTGCAAGGCGCTTAGGAAACACGGGGGCTCGCATGGGAAACAGCGATCTAAGAATCCCACATCTCAGAGACCAAGGGGCACATCCCGGACACGGGCGTAAGACCCTGGCACATGCTACCCACGTTCCGGCCGGACGTAATGCGGTGCTTAGGGAAGAAACCTTTCACGCGATGCTCGCTCTCGAACGTCGCAGAGCGGAGCGTTCTCGCAAGCCTTTCGTTCTGATGCTTCTCGATGGTCACCTGATCCGCGAGGGCGGACCACACGCGAGCGTCGTTGAGATCCTGATTTCGGCCGTCAGTGAGGCGACACGAGAAACCGACTTGGTCGGCTGGCATGAACAGGGGAAAGTCCTCGCGATAATTTTCACTGAGCTCAACTTAGAGGGAACAGCGCCGATTACGGAAGTCTTGCACTCCAAAATGCTGAAGGCCTTGCAGCACAACCTGGATCATAAGTTGGTTTCAAAGCTCGTGATTACAGCTCATGTGTTTCCGGAAAGCTGGGATATGGGCCGTCCTGACAGGGTGGCTGACGTCAAGTTGTACCCGGATCTATCCGAGAAAACCTCAAGGAAGCACATTCCCACCGTATTAAAACGCGGCATGGACATTCTAGGTAGCGGCATGCTGTTGTTGATTTTGTCTCCTGTGCTGGCAGTGATCGCGTTGGCTATCAAGCTGTCGTCCCAAGGTGGCGTGATTTTCCAACAGGAACGATTGGGACAATTTGGACGACGTTTCAAGTGCCTCAAATTTCGGACGATGTACGCGAACAACGACCCCAAAATCCATCGGGAGTACGTACAGAGTTTCATTGCTGGCAAGGCTGAAAAACAGGAAGCCAGCGAAGCCGAACCGGTCGTTTACAAGATCAAGAACGATCCGCGGATCACACCAATTGGCAAATTCCTTCGCAAGACGAGCCTCGACGAATTCCCTCAGTTCTGGAATGTGTTGCGGGGTGACATGTCACTTGTGGGACCTCGACCCCCGGTGCCTTATGAATTCGAAGTGTACGATTTCTGGCACCGGCGTAGGGTTCTTGAGGTAAGGCCGGGTGTGACGGGCTTGTGGCAAGTGAGTGGTCGCAGCCGCACGTGTTTCGACGACATGGTTCGGCTGGATCTGAGGTACTCCCAAAGGTGGTCTCTCTGGTTGGATGTTAAGATCCTTCTGGCCACGCCGCGGGCGGTCTTCACAGGTGACGGTGCCCTATGATCTCCCAGCGCGACCTTGCCTTGGTCGGCTCAGAGATTCTGTAATCGTCAATCGCAGCTAGTGGACGCTTTATCTCTCCTCTCCCCTTTGTCCTGAGCGGTCGGCTTTGTCACTGAGGCATTCCGCTGTGTATTCGAGCAGCCCAACACCGGCTGGGCGTGTGTCAGATACGGAAGGGCTCTCCAATTTGCTCCGCAGGTTTAAGAGGGATCATGATTAAAGTTGGTGTCATAGGTTACGGGTACTGGGGCCCGAATATCGTCCGAAATCTGCACGGTTTGGACTCGACGCGGGCCGAAATGATTTGCGACAAGAGCCCGAGCGCACTTGCCCGAGCGCGAAAAGCGTATCCGAGCATTCGTACGGTTTCGGATCCTGCTGAGGTTCTTCGTTCGCCGGACATCGACGCGGTAGCGGTGATCACCCCCGTGTGGACTCACTATGAACTGGCCAAGATGGCCCTTGAGAACGGAAAGCACGTATTCATCGAGAAGCCATTTACGTCCAGTGCGGCCCAGGCTGAAGAGCTGATCGAACTGGCGGCCCGAAAGAACCTGACGATCATGGTTGATCACACATTCTTGTTTACGGGAGCGGTGCGCAAGATCCGAGAACTCACGGAAAGCGGTGCCCTGGGTGACCTCTATTATTACGATTCGCTGCGCGTGAATTTAGGCCTATTCCAACACGACGTCAGCGTGATTTGGGACCTCGCGCCGCACGACCTCGCGATTATGGATCACATCATCAAGGGCGAGCCTGAAGCCATCGTGGCAACTGGCGAAACGCACCTGAACGGGGTGGAAGATGTCGCCTTCATGACGATCTACTTTCCGCGAAACGTGATTGCACATATCAATGTGAATTGGCTCTCGCCGGTAAAAATTCGCACAACGCTGATCGGTGGCCAAAAGAAGATGCTCGTTTGGAACGACCTTGTAGCGGATGAAAAAATCCGGGTGTACGACAAAGGCGTTCAGATCGCCTCTGGTGAAGGAATTCGGGAGCTTCTGGTGAGCTACCGCACAGGCGACATGTGGGCGCCGCAGTTGGAACAGTTGGAAGCGCTTCACGTCGAACTGGACTACTTCGCTGACTGCGTTATGAACAGCAAGACACCCTTCAACGACGGCCACGCGGGACTGCGCGTCGTGCGCATGTTGGAAGCCGCCGATGCCTCGATTCAGAAGAGAGGAGAGTTAGTCCGCCTGTGAGCAACAACGAATTCTGTTCCATTGCGCCAAACGTGAAGCTCGGAGAGGGCGTCAAGCTCTCGAAGTTCATCAATATGTACGGCTGCGAGATCGGCGATGAAACTAAGATTGGCGCGTTCGTCGAAATCCAAAAGAACTCCAGCATCGGCCGCCGTTGTAAGGTTTCGAGCCACACCTTTGTGTGCGAAGGCGTGACGATTGAAGACAACGTCTTCATCGGTCACGGAGTGACATTCGTTAACGATTCCTATCCGCGCGCGACGACGCCTGACGGTGAAATTCAGACCGAGAAAGACTGGAAGGTCGAGAAGACGCTTGTCAAGCGCGGGGCTTCGATCGGATCCGGCGCGACGATTCTCGCTAACCTGGTGATCGGCGAAAACGCGATCGTGGGCGCGGGCAGCGTAGTAACCCATGACGTCCCCTCCAATACGATTGTGGCCGGCAATCCGGCAAGGGTTTTGCGCTCTATTTCGTCTCCCTCCGAGTTGAATCAACTGCGCGAACCGTGATGATGCCAGATGCTTCGTGCGGATTTGAAGCTTTGATCCGATTCTCACGAGACTTTTATCGCTGCGCATTCGGAAGGTTCTAGAGACCAATGGAAATCAAAATCGAGTCACGGCACCTTGGGGATGTAGTCATACTTGTCCCTGATGTTTTTCGCGATGACCGTGGATTCTTCATGGAGACGTTCCGGGTCGATCAATTCGAGCGACACGGCTTGCCTACCCGATTTGTGCAGGACAACCATTCGCGCTCGGTGAAGGGCGTCGTGCGGGGCCTGCATTTTCAATGGGACCCCCCGATGGGGAAGCTGATGCGTGTGTCATTGGGGAGCGCCTTTCTGGTCGCTGTGGATATTCGCAAGGGATCGCCGACGCAGGGCAAATGGGCCGGCGTCGAGGTGTCGGCCGAAAACCGCAGACAGGTGTGGGCTCCAGCCGGTTTTGCGCGGGGTTTCTGCGTGCTCTCCGATGTCGCTGAAATCCAGTATAAGTGCACCGGGATTTACAATAACAAAGGCGAATCCGGATTTCGTTGGGACGACCCCGCGATTGGCATTGAATGGCCTTTGCGCGACGTATCACTGTCGGAGAAAGACCGAAACGCACAAACCCTGGCCCAGTGGCTGGCGCGGCCAGAATCTGAGCATTTCAAGTACTGATAAATGCGAGTGCGAATTTTGGAGGAAATATGAAACTCCTCGTTGCTGGCGGCGCCGGGTATGTAGGCTCCACGCTGATTCCCAAATTGCTCGATCGAGGTTACAAGGTCGACGTCGTGGATCTGTTCTGGTTTGGCAATCACTTGCCGCGCCCGGTGGGGATTCTGAACAAGGACATCTTTCAACTCACGGAAGAGGATCTTGAGCCGTACGATCAGGTGATTTTCCTTGCTGGCCTGTCCAACGATCCGATGGCGGAGTATTCGCCGAGCAAGAACTTCGTGTACAACGCGGCGGCACCGTCCTATCTGGCCTATACGGCGAAAAAAGCGAAGGTGAAGCGTTATATCTATGCAAGTTCCTGCTCCGTATACGGGTATACGGAAAATGAGCTGTACGACGAGACGCGCCAGGTGAGCTCCAGCTACCCCTACGGCATTTCGAAACTGCAGGGCGAACAAGCCGCGCTGCAACTCGTGGGTGAGGATTTCTCGGTGATCTCCCTGCGTAAGGGAACGATTTCCGGCTACAGCCCGCGCATGCGCTTCGATCTGATCATCAACACGATGTTCAAGAACGCCATGAAGGATCGCACCATCACGGTCAATAACCCTTCGATTTGGAGACCGATTCTGAGCATACAGGATGCAGCGACCGCCTATATTCGGGCGATCGAAGCAAACCACAAGATCTCGGGAGTTTTTAACGTCGCGTCCGGTAATTTCACGGTTGGCGAAGTCGGCGACCTGGTCAAGGCGGCGATCGAGGAGCGGATGGGTATTTCGATTAACTTGTCCATCAAGCACATCCAAGATTTCAGAAACTATAAGGTGAGCATTGAAAAGGCCAAAAACGTCTTGAGCTTCCATCCCGCTGACGATCTGAAAGCCATCGTGACGAACTTGATCGATAACATGGACAAGTTTCAGGACTGGGACAATCCACTGTATTCCAATATCGCGTCATTCAAAGCACTTGAAAGCGGAATTGAAATCCACGCAATGGCGAAAGCACTTTAGCCATGAAGATTGCAGTGATCGGCGCCAACGGGCAGCTCGGAACGGATCTAGTCTCCGCTTTTGCAGCCCACGGTGATTTCGTTCATGGCCTAACGCACGCGGAGATCGAGATCTCGAATCCCGATTCCGTGTCGACGGTGATCGATGGAATTCGGCCGGACGTGATTATAAACACGGCGGCCGCGCACCACGTCGAGAATTGCGAGCGTGAACCGGCCAAGGCATTCGCGGTAAATGCGCTGGGGGCGAAGAACCTCGCGGTGACAGCACGGAATTCAGGTGCTGTTCTAATGCACGTCAGCACCGATTACGTGTTCGACGGCGAGAAAGGGCAACCGTACGTAGAGGATGACAATCCACTGCCGCTAAATGCCTACGGAATTACCAAGCTAGCTGGCGAGCACTTCATCCGCGCGACGACAGACAGGTATTTTGTCATCCGCTCTTCCGGCCTGTACGGGGCATCTCTCTGCCGAGCCAAGGGCGGGCTGAATTTTGTTGAACTCATGTTGAAGCTGGCGAAAGACCGCGGAGAAGTACGTGTCGTCGACAGTGAGTTTGTCACGCCGACTTCGACGGTGGAGCTTGCAGAGCAAATCGTTCGCCTGAGCCAATCGGACGCCTATGGCCTTTACCACGCCACGGCAGAAGGCAGCTGTTCCTGGTACGAATTCGCCCGCGAAATCTTTCAGGCGACGAACACACCCGTCCGATTGAATGTGGCCGGCCCGAACGAATTCCCTGCCAAGGTGCCCCGGCCGAAGTACTCGGTGCTTGAGAATCGGGCTTTGAAGAGCCGCGGATTGAATATGTTTAGACCGTGGCAGGAAGGGCTTCACGCCTACCTCGCGCAACGAGTCAAGCCAGCATCTCTTCACGTCGGTACCTAGCTTCATCACGCGCCAACGAATTTCACTTAGGCGAAACGTCATCAGGAAGGGACTCTCCTAGTGTCAGACAATCGAAATATCCCGTTTCTAGATTTGGTCAGTCTCCATGCCGGACTCGAGAATGAGCTGATGCCAGTTTTTCAGAAAGTGCTCAAGACGGCTGGATTCATTGGCGGACCGATGCTTGACCAGTTCGAGCGTGAATTCGGCCGTTTCTGCGATGCGGCGCACTGCGTCGGAGTCGCAAGCGGCACGGACGCGGTCCGCTTCGCACTGATGGCAGCGGGAGTCCGGGCAGGCGATGTGGTTGTCTCCGTGTCCCATACGTTTATCGCGACCACGGAAGCGATCAGCCAAGCGGGCGCGCGTCCAGATTTCGTCGACATCGATGAGCGCACCCACGGCATGGACCCGGTTAAGTTGCGAGAGTACTTCGAGCGGGAATGCGAACTGGACCCCAAGACCGGGAAGCAAATCCACCGAAAATGGAAGGCGCCCGTGACTGCTGTGGTTCCGGTTCATATTTACGGCCAAACCGTGGATATGGATCCGATTCTTGAATTGGCCGGCCGATATCACTTGAAGGTCATCGAAGACGCTTGCCAGGCCCACGGTGCCGAATATTTCTCCAAGGCGCAGAAACGATGGATGAAGGCGGGATCGATGGGCGATGCCGCGGCCTTCAGCTTCTATCCCGGGAAGAACCTGGGCGCTTGTGGGGAAGCCGGAGCGGTCACGACAAACCGTGAGGAGATCGCCCGTCAAATTCGCATGCTTCGAGATCACGGTCAATCGCGCAAGTACTACCATGAAGTCGAGGGATACAATGGCCGGCTGGATGCAATCCAGGCCGGAATTCTGCAGGTCAAGCTTCAGCACCTCGCGGAGTGGAACCGACAGCGTCGCGAAGCTGCGGCACGTTACGACGAACTCCTGAAGGCGGCGCCGACAGAGATTGTCCCGCCGTACGAGCCGCCCTGGTCACGATCCGTGTACCACTTGTATGTGGTTCGTTCAGCCGAACGAGAAAAACTGCAAGAACATTTGACCAAGTCGGGAATCGGTACCGGCATTCACTATCCGGTTCCCGTACACCTCCAGAACGCCTATCGGTCCATGGGATTCAAGCAGGGTGACCTGCCTGTGACGGAAACCGTCGCCTCGCAGGTGCTTTCGTTGCCTATGTTTCCGGGATTGACGATCGAGCAGCAGAAGCGCGTGGTTGAGGAAATCGCGCGGTTTGAAAAAGCCGAGGATACCGCACTGCCCGTGCCATCCGCGGCGCAGTCCCGTTAGATCTCACACGTCGCCACATCGAGGACCTTACTGTGATTTCGACCGCAACCCAGACTCAGCCCAATCGTGGGAAACTCCCCGAGCGTAGCGATGCTGATTTGCGCTCGCGCCAGAAGAAAATCTGGATCGATCTCGACAACTCGCCCCACGTCCCTTTTTTCCTCCCCATTATTGATGGACTTGAGGACGCAGGGCATGAGGTTTTCCTGACGGCACGGGACTCATACCAAGTATGCGAACTGCTCAGGCTGCACGATCTTACTTGCCGCGTCATAGGTCGGCATTACGGCAAGCGGCATATTTTAAAACTGCTCGGAACCGGATTACGCGCCCTACAGTTGTTGCCGCTAGTGATAAAAGAAAGGCCTGACCTTGCCGTGTCTCACGGCTCGCGTGGCCAATTCCTGATTGCTTCGCTGCTCCGTATTCCTACCATCATTATGTTCGACTACGAATTTGTAAACTCCACAGGATTCCTCCATCCGGACTGGCTCTTTGTACCCGAAGTGATTCCGGCCGAGCGATTGTCGCAGGCGCCGGATCATGTCTTCCGATATCCAGGCCTCAAGGAAGATGTCTACGTTCCGCGGTTTAAGCCGGAGCCCGGTGTCAGAGACTTCCTGGGAGTCGGTAAAGATGAGCTCATGGTAACCGTACGTCCACCTGCCACGGAAGCCCACTATCACAACCCAGAGGGCGAGCAGTTTCTTGCCGAATGTCTCCAGTTCCTTTTGGAGCAGTCGAGCAGTCGAGTCGTGTTGTTGCCGCGAAACGAAAAGCAAGCGACTTTCCTTCGCTCTAGCTGGACCCGGGCAATTGCAGAGGGACGCTTCGTTATTCCTGAAGACGCCGTAGATGGCTTGAACTTGATCTGGAATTCGGACCTGGTGATCAGCGGCGGAGGAACGATGAATCGTGAAGCCGCCGCCCTCGGCGTGCCCGTCTATAGCATTTTCCGTGGACGCCTTGGCGCTGTCGATCAGTATCTTGCTGAGACCGGCAGGCTCACTGTGATTGAAAGAATCGAGGATATTCGGACAAGAGTCATTCTTAAGCGGAGGACAGCGGGCCCGCGGGATTCACAGAGCCAGGGTGGCGCGCTCGATTCGATTTTGCGCGCAGTTATCTCGATCGCGGAGGATAAATGTCTACCCCTGCGCCAATAAATTCTCAACCATCGCGGACGTTTGACTCCTCACATGCCAGCAAAGCGGCGACGTGTGATGTTCGAGAATTGATTTCCCTCGCGGTCCGCGGTTTGGGACTCATGTTTGACAAA
This sequence comes from Candidatus Acidiferrales bacterium, assembly GCA_049279635.1. Taxonomy (GTDB): domain Bacteria; phylum Acidobacteriota; class Terriglobia; order Acidiferrales; family UBA7541; genus Palsa-295. The sequence continues at coordinate 3,069 of JBAPOM010000026.1, read as the reverse complement.
GATACGCAGCTGTTTTGCCACAGCCTGGTGCGCACGGATCATGGGATCGCGCGCGAGGGGATTTCACACCGGTATACGATCATGACTTTGCTCGGGCTAATTGAGCTGGAGGCGTCAGGGGAAGATCATAATTTTGATATTCCAGCCATCTACGCGTCGCTCATCCGTAACACTGCCTGGATACAAGGGGTTGGTGATCTGGGACTGCTGATCTGGCTGACTGCCGTACTCGAGCCTGATCGGTTGGGAGATCTTTTCCGCACATTCGATTGTGATACTGCCCTTGATAACTACCCTGACGCGAGGGAATCGCGAACGATGGAATTGGCGTGGTTCCTGGCCGGGCTGGCACACGCGGCTGAGACGTATCCAAAACTGCCCGGCAGCTTGACGGATCTATGCGTGGAAACATACCACCTGCTTGAAGAGAATCAAGGTGAATACGGTTTATTCGGCCACATGGGTTCAAAGCATTCAATCACAGGACGATTAAGAGGGCATATTGGGAGCTTCGCGGACCAGGTCTACCCGATGTATGCGATGTCGAAGTTTGCGAGAGCTCTTCATTTGGAAGATCCGCTGGGCCCCGCTTCGGAATGCGCGACTGCGATCTGTAGCGCTCAGGGAGAATTGGGACAGTGGTGGTGGCTTTATGATTCGAGCAGCGCTCGAGTATCCAGTCGTTACCCTGTCTATTCCGTGCACCAGCATGGCATGGCCCCAATGGGTCTTTTTGCGGCTCAGGAAGCCACCGGGCGGTCGTTCGACGAGTTCATCTACAAGGGTCTCAGTTGGATCTATGGCGCCAACGAGCTGGGTGTCGACATGCGGGATGGCGAGCAGAACCTGGTCTGGAGGTGTTTGCTTTCCCCCCATAAGCGCACGAAGTATTGGGAAGTCGCGTTGAGCGCCGTCCGATCGCCGAAGGAAGATATGCAGGCTCGCCCTCTGAAGGTCCTCCACGAGCAGAGGCCTTATGAATTCGGCTGGCTTCTGTTCTCCTTCGCGAAAACGGCGCAACTCCAAGCTCAGTTAAAGGTCGACTAGCACCTAAGTTCAAGTTTGCAACGGCCTATTTTCGAGTGGTGTCAGCAAACCACATGGACAAAACCAGGATAGCGAAGATTATGACCGTCGTCGGCGCGAGGCCTAATTTCATGAAGGCTGCTCCGATCATCGCCGCGATCTGCGACTACAACGATCGGTTGGCGACGTCAGCGGGACCGGGGGGCGTTGAGCGCTCCCGTGTTGCACTCGAGAGCGTGCTAGTTCACACGGGCCAGCATTATGACGAAGCGATGTCGGACCGATTTTTCGTCGACCTTAATATTCCCAAGCCCGATGTACATCTGGGAGTTGGATCAGGGTCTCACGCCATCCAGACAGCCGAGATCATGAAGCGGTTCGAGGAGGTGTTGCTGCGGGAGCGCCCCGATCTGTTAATCGTCGTTGGCGATGTGAACTCGACAGTGGCGTGCGCTCTGGTTGCTGCAAAGATTTCCTACGATGCCAATGGGGCCAGACCTCTCATCGCGCACGTGGAAGCCGGCCTTCGCTCTTTCGATCGCGGCATGCCGGAAGAAATCAATCGGATCCTCACGGACCATCTCGCGGACCTATTGTTTGTGACTGAGCAAAGCGGGCTCGGAAACTTGCGTCAAGAAGGGATTCCGGATCGGAAGATCCATTTCGTCGGCAACACAATGATTGATTCGCTCCTCGCCTTCAAACATAAGGCTGACCAATCACCCATCTTGGGCAATCTTGGACTCGGTGGCGGTAACGGCTCTCGTCATGGGTCAACCAACGGCGCAGCCCGTTATGCCTTATTGACGCTTCATCGGCCCTCCAACGTCGATCAACGCGAGAGCTTTCTGAATATCCTCGAAGGATTGGAGGACCTAGCGAACGCGTGTCCCATCATTTTTCCCGCACATCCGAGAACGCAGAAAAGAATTGCCGAGTTCGGTTTCGAGCGTTTCTTCGATACTGAAAACGGACGGATCCGCCTCGTTGATCCGCTCGGATACCTTGATTTTATGTGCCTGATGGCGCACGCCGCCGTTGTCGTAACCGATTCGGGCGGCATCCAGGAAGAAACTACATGCCTTGGAATTCCATGTGTCACGGTGCGTGAGAATACGGAACGGCCCATCACGGTCCAGGTTGGCACGAATATCCTTGCAGGCACCAGCAAAGAAGGCATTCGCCGGGCAACACGCCAACAGCTCCAATCGAGAACACAAGGCACTATCCCGGAGGCGTGGGACGGCAAAAGCGCTCAGCGAATTCTTGAGGTGATTTGCCGGGAAATCGAGCAAAGACTCTCGCGTTGAATTTCTCGGGAACGTGGGCAAATACATCTCTTGATACGGAACTCGAGCAGTCCTGTGCGCGCAGCTGCAAGCGATCGTGAAATGAAATGACGAGATACGTAATCATCACTCCGGTGCGTGACGAAGAGAGGTACATCGAGGCGACCATCGAATGCGTTCGTTGCCAGACGATACTTCCATTGGAATGGGTGATCGTCGACGACGGATCTACCGACAAAACGGGTGAGATCCTCGATCGAGTCGCCCGCCAGTTTCCATGGATTCGTGTCGTACACCGAGCGAACAGAGGCTTTCGGAAGTCCGGGGGCGGTGTGATGGAAGCATTTTACGACGGGTACAAGACGCTCCAATATAAGGATTGGGATTTTATAGTGAAACTCGATGGAGACTTGAGCTTCGCGCCGGAATACTTCGAAAAATGTTTTGAGTACTTCGGACGAGATTCTCAACTGGGAATCGGCGGCGGTGAAATTCATTACGAAATCGCCGGACAGCTGAAGCTCGAAGCGAATCCAAGGTTTCATGTGCGCGGAGCGACCAAGATCTACAAGCGAGCCTGCTGGGAAGCGATCGGAGGACTTTGGCCGGCTCCGGGGTGGGACACGATCGACGAAGTTAAATCCAACATGTTGGGTTGGAAGACTTATGCGTTTGCTGACCTGCCTCTGTTTCATCATCGTTTCACGGGATCCGAAGAGGGTTTGTTCCGCGACAGGGTAAAGCACGGCGTTGC
>JBAPOM010000025.1:0-24483 GCA_049279635.1 Candidatus Acidiferrales bacterium | reverse complement strand
GTTTTTCGGGCTGCGCCATGAATACTTCCACCACGTGCGGGTCGAATTGCCGCCCGGAGAATCGCTGAATTTCCTCGCGCGCGGCGGAGACGGGCAGTGCCTTGCGGTAAGGCCGGTCCGAGATCATGGCGTCAAGCGTATCGGCCACGGCGAATATTCTCGCTCCCAGCGGGATTTCCTCGCCTTTCAATCCGCGCGGATACCCGGTCCCGTCGTAGAACTCCTGGTGCGCGAGAACGATCTCCGCCGCTTCCTTCAGAAATGGAATCCGTTCCAGCACTGAATAGCCTATTTCGCAGTGGCGCCGCATGATTTCCCGCTCTTCTGCCGTCAGCGGGCCGGGCTTCCGCAGGATGTAGTCCGGGATCCCCATTTTGCCGATGTCGTGGAGGAAGGCGCCGCGCGCGATCTGCCGCAACAGCCCTTTGTCCACCCCCATTGCCTTCGCGATAGTGATCGTAAACGCCGTCACCCGCTGGCAATGGCCTTCCGTCTCCGCGTCCTTGGCATCGAGCGCCCCGCCCAGCGCCTCGAGTGTGTAGTCGTAAGACTGCTCGAGGTCCTGGAGGGCGATAGAAAGCTGCTGAGTGCGCTCAGCCACCAACTGTTCGAGGTCGGCCTGGTACGTGCGGTTCTCGATGACCAGCTGCCGGTGTTCCAGAGCGCGCCGCACGCTCAAGTGAAGCTGATCCTTCTCGAACGGCTTTAGAATGTAGTCGTACGCCCCGGCCCGGATTGCCTCGAGCGCGATGGAGATGTCGTGCATGGCCGTCACCATGATCACGGGTACGTCGGGGTCTTCCTCGCGGAGGGCCGCCAGGAGCTTCAGCCCGTCCATCTCGGGCATCACGATGTCGCTTAGAACGAGATCGAACGAGTCCTTGCGAAACGCCTCGAAGCCGAGGCGGCCGTTCGATGCCACCGTGCAGGGGTAGCCTTGCGCTTCCAGCAGCGTGGAGACGACTTCCCGGATCGCCTCCTCGTCATCCACAACGAGAATTTTCTCTCTGTCCACTGTGGCTCCGTTCGCCATTATAAGGCACGGCACACCCGGCGACACTGTCTGTTGCCGCGATTTTGTTCTATGTGCTAATCCTTATAATGGCTTCCTGATATCCCCGAATTTCCGGCGGTTGTTCGTAGGCGAGCGGCCTGGTGTCGCTCGGACAAGGTGCAATGACGCTCGTCTTGGGTCCCGAGGTCTTAGCTGTCGCTATCATGGAGGGCGTTGCCTCCACGGTTATTCTTGTCCTTTACTGGCTTTTGCTTCCGGGCTTCCGCGCTCGTTTTTTCCGCTATTGGCTTGCCGGATGGACACTTTACGTAGCTCTCGAAGGCCTCCGCATCGAGAATTTGCTGCGTGGGCGAGCCGACACCACACCTCCTACATCGGTTCTATCGGTCGTTCCCGCACTTTTCTTTCTTGCGGCAACTCTTGAATGCCGAAAGCGATCCCAAGGGCTTAAGCATCTGTGGGTTGCGGGTGGCATCCTCGTGGCGGCTTTTGCTATCTTCAGCTCGATTCCGAAACTCTCTTACGGAGCGACCTGGACCTCAACTATCGTTGTTTCTGCCCTCTATCTCTCCTCGGGCTGGATCTTCTGGCGTTCTCGAGCTCTGCACTCCGGTGTGGGGTGGAAGCTCGTGTCCGCAGCCTTGATGCTGTGGGGACTAGACGGCCTTGATCGTCCCGAATGGGCGCAGCAGGGCTTCCAGCTCTTCCGCCTCTCCTTTCACAGCTTGTTCGGCATCACCATGGGAATCGCCATGGCCGTCCTCGTCCTGGAGGCTGGCCGCGCGCGCACGGAAGAGCTGAACGAGAAGCTCCGCCGCCTGTCGCTGATCACGGCCGAGGCAACCCATTCCTTCCGAATGGAGCAGGTGCTCGACTCGGTTCTCGGTCACCTCGTCGAAATTTTGGGAGCCAGCCACGGCGTGGTTTTGCTTCTTGAGAACCCAGACAACTCTCCCGCGTTAGTGACACGCGCCTTCGCTGGAGGGAACGGCGGGTCCAAAGATCAATCTCGAATCCCCGTCACGGAGTCCTGGATACAGGCCGTTCTCCGCCAGTCGACTCCTGTGGTCTCCTCCGGCGCTCCCGGGGACTCGACCCTTCGCCTCTGGAAAGGGGCGGACCAGCTTGCCTCCGTCGTGCTGGTCCGCATTCCGGGAAAAGACGGCCCGTTAGGCCTGCTTGGCGTCGGCTCGGTGGCGCCGCGAACGTTTCAATCGGACGAAGAGAATTTTCTGGTGAACGTTGCGAATCTCCTGGGATTGACCGTTCAAAACGTGGCGCTGTTCCAAAGTTCGGCCGCTTCCCGCAGGCAATGGCTCGACACGTTCGATTCGATCGGCGATCTGATTCTCGTCCATTCGCCCGAGGGGCGCGTTCTGCGCGCCAACCGGGCCCTCGCCGAGCGCCTCGCTGCCGAGCCCATCGCGCTCATCGGCCGTTCCTTGCGCGACCTTCTCTTCCAGGGCGCCGCTCCATGGGTCGTATGCCCGTACTGCGAAGGAGCGGCCGGTCAGTCTGAGGAAATCGATCCCACTTTCGGCGGCTATTTCGTCGCTACCGATTCGAGTTTCCACGATTCGGAAGGTGGGCGTCTCGGGACGATTCACGTGCTCAAGGATTTCACCGCCCATCGGTACGTCGAGAACAAATTCCGCACTCTTTTCGAAAAGGTTCCGGAAGGTGTGTTTATCTCTACTCCCGACGGGCGCTTCCTCGACTTCAATGAAGCCTTCATGCGGATCGTCGGCTATGACACCCGAGAGGAGCTGCTGGATACGGACATTCCCTCGCACCTATACGCGAATTCCGCCGACCGCCAGCGTCTGCGCCGCCTGCTGCACGAGTATGGCGAAGTGAGCGACTTCGAGTTTCAATTTCGCAGACGGGATGGCGAAATCCGCACTGCGCGCGAATCGTGTTTCGCCACGCGCGATGATTCCGGCGAGATTGTCGCGTATCAGGGATTCGTTCTCGACATCACCGAGCACAAGCAAGCCGAGATGGATATCCGCCGCCGCAACCGCGAACTCCTCGCCCTGAATGCGATCGGCGAATTGCTCACCCAGTGCGCGACCCTTGAAGAGGGGCTCAACGACGCGCTGCTCAAAGTTACTGAGCTTTCAGCCGTCGATGCCGCCGCCGTCTATTTCCTCGACGAGCCCACGAGAACCCTCAGGCGCGCCGCCGCCGTCGGGTATCGGTCCGCGTACGCGCGCGCCGCCGCTCCGATCGAAGTGTCGGCTTCGCTTTTGCAGCAAGTCCGCCAGGTGCGGGTGACGATTTTGTCGGGCACCGCTCCCGCCCTGCCTGAGGATTTCCGCGAGCTCCACCGCAACGAAGGCATCCAGGTTTCGCAGGTCGTCGTGCTTTGGACCAAGGATCGCATCACCGGCGTTCTGATCGTCGGCTGCCGCGAGATGCGCGCTTTCTCCACAGGTGAGCTGAACCTGCTTTCGGCCATCGGCAACCAGATCGCCACCACCATCGACAAATCGCTCTTGCTCGAAAAGACGCGCGAAGCGTACGAAACCTTGCGTCGCACTCAGGAACAGCTCCTGCAGAGCGAGAAGATGGCTGCGGTGGGCCAATTGATTTCCGGCGTGGCTCACGAGCTCAATAATCCGCTCACCGCCATTCTCGGCTATAGCCAGCTTTTGAAATCCGAAGAGCTGACGAACGCTCGCGGCGCCGGCTACCTCGAAAAGCTTTACAAGCAAGCTCAGCGGACGCACCACATCGTCCAGAATCTTCTGAGCTTCGCGCGCCAGCACAAGCCCGAGCGCGCTCCGGTCCAGCTGAACCAGATTCTGGAAGACACGCTCGTTCTCCGCGAATACGACATGAGGCTCAACAACATCGTCATTCGCCGTGAGTTCGATCCGGATCTGCCCATGACCGGCGGCGATTTTCACCAGCTACAGCAGGTGTTCCTGAACATATTGAACAACGCGGTCGACGCCATCCAGGAAAAGGGCGGCCCCGGCGAAATTTGGATTCGCACCGAGGTCGTTGAAAACCGCCTGCGCGTCGAACTGACCGACAATGGTCCTGGCGTCCAGAATCCCCACCGCATCTTCGATCCCTTCTACACCACCAAGGCGGTCGGGAAGGGAACGGGCTTGGGCCTCAGCATCTGCTACGGCATCGTGAAGGAACACGGCGGTGAAATTCAGGTGCGAAACTCGCCGCCGCGCGGCGCCACCTTCACCATCACGCTGCCGCTCCTTGTGGTTTCTTCGCCGGCGCCCTCTGCCGACGCGATGGGCGCGAGCGAAACTCCGGCCGGGAAGATTCTCCTCGTTGACGACGATGAAACCGTCCTCCATCTCGAGGAGGAAATCCTGGTGGCCCACGGTTCTTCGGTCCGGCTCGCTCGAAGTGAACGCGATGCCATCGATATCCTGAAGCGCGATTCGGTCGACGCCATCGTTGCCGGCGCCAATTTGCCGGACGACGATCCGTCCGTCGGTTTGTACGCGTGGATCCGGAAGAATCGTCCCGATCTTTCCGCGCGCGTTCTTTTCACGATTTCGACCGCCACGGAAGATCTGATTCCCGAATCCGTGCGAAATTCGGGCTGCCAGATATTGCGAAAGCCTTTCAAGATCGATGAATTTTGCAAAGCCCTGCAAAGCATTCTGGCCTCCCCCGTCGCCTCCCGGCGATGAAGGCTTGCGACACCGCGGTCAAGATCGTTATTGCGCCTCTTGAGAGGCGCGCTGTAGTATCGGGCACGCTGTGGCAACTCACCTGGCCAGCTAGCCGCACTCCATTTCTCGATATCATCTCAAGTCTAGGCAGGTGCACATGGAAAGCATCGATCGTGCTACGACTGAACTCCGGAAGAGCGCTGGGCTGTGCTCGAGGCTGAGCCTCGCGATCCTCGCTGCGGCGCTCGCCGTTCCATTCGGTGGCATGGCGAGCCCGGCCCGTGCAGGAGATAACGCCGGCGAGCGCGCGAATGCTGCGGCTCAGAGCAATGGAACACGCATCGCCTCCGGGAAAGCTTTGTACGGTTCCGCGTGCGTCTTCTGCCATGGCGTTGATGGCAAGGGCGCCGCAGCCGGCCCGGCGCTCAGCGGCCGCTCTCCGGCATCGAAAACGGTGGCCGATATTGTCGCCAACGGAAAAGAGGGTACGGCGATGCCGGCGTTCAAAGGAAGATACAGCCAGTCGCAAATCGAAGATCTAGTCGCTTATGTTCTTTCGCTGTCTTCGTCGTCCGGTGCTGCTGCCGCCACGCCTGCTAAACTCGGCGAAACAATTTACGCCACCAAATGTGCCTCCTGCCACGAGGCCGGCAATCCGCCCTTTTTCAACCATCTCATGCTGAAGACGATGTCTCCGGATTACATCCTCTATCAGCTTAAATCCGGCCCGATGCGCCTGATCGCCGCTCCTTTGACAATCGGCCAGCGCGTCGCCGTCGCGGAATATCTCACCGGAAAACGCGCTGGCAGTTCGCGCCCGGGCAATCCTTCCGCCGGTCGATGCTCCGGCCGCGGCTCGCAGGATCTTTCTGGGCCCGAGTGGAACGGATGGGGCGTCGACTACGACAACAGCCGTTTCCAGCCCGCCGATCAAGCGGAGCTTACCGCGTCCCAGGTTCCGAATCTGAAATTGAAATGGGCATTCGGATTTCCCGGCGATTGGGGTGCCTTCGCCCAACCCGTGATCGTCGGTGGCCGCGTATTCTTCGGCAGTCCGATGGGCACCGTTTACTCGCTCGACGCAAAGACCGGCTGCACCTACTGGAAGTTCCGGGCGGATGCGGGTGTGCGCAGCGCCGTGGCGATCGGACCCGATCATCTAGCCTACTTCGGCGATTTCCGCACGAATGTCTACGCACTCAATGCGCTCACGGGAAAGCTCGTCTGGAAGAGCCGCATCACCACGCATCCCTACGCACGCGTCACGGATTCGCCGCGCCTCTACAAAGGACGCTTGTATGTCGGCATCGCCTCTCGCGAGGAATGGATGGCGGCCGACCCGCACTATCAATGTTGCACCTTCCGTGGCGCCCTCGTGGCGTTCGATGCCGCAACCGGCAAGGAAATCTGGCGAACCTATACGATTCCGCAAGCGCCGCATCCCACGGGTAAGAAACCTGACGGCACCGAACTCTGGGGACCGTCCGGCGGCGGTTTGTGGTCGCCGCCGACTGCAGACGAGAAAAAAGGGCTCCTCTACGTCGGCGTAGGTGACAACTATTCCGATCCGCCCACCGCAAACAGCGACGCCATCATGGCCATCAGCATGAAGACCGGCAAAATCGTCTGGTCGAGGCAGCTCACCTCGGGCGACGCATTCAACACGAGCTGCGTGCAGAACGACAAAAGCAATTGCCCCAAGAAGCCGGGCGGCGACTATGATTTTGCATCGCCTCCTCTCCTGCGCACGCTCCCAAATGGCCAGCGCTTGCTGATCGTCAGCCAGAAATCCTCGGCTGTTCTCGCGCTCGATCCCGATCAGCAGGGAAAGCTCATCTGGCAGACGAAGCTCGGCCAGGGAGGCCCGCTGGGTGGAGTCGAGTGGGGCCCGGCGGCGGATGACAAAGCCGTCTACGAAGCGCTCTCGGATATCGGCGTAGTTCCATTCCCCGGAGGTCTCGAGCCTGACCCGAAGAAGGGCGGCGGCCTCTTCGCGCTCGATATCGCCACGGGAAAACAGATTTGGGCCGCGCCGCCCGTGCTGGGCACGTGCCACGTCGATCGCTGCAGCCCCGCGCAGTCGGCCGCGGTCACAGCGATACCCGGCGTGGTTTTCTCGGGCTCGGACGACGGCCACATTCGCGCCTATTCGACTGACGACGGCAAAATCATCTGGGACTTTGATACGGCGCAAAGCTTCATGACCGTGAATCAGGTGCGCGCTCACGGCGGATCGATCGACGGGGGAGGAAGCGCGGCCGTTGTGGGCGGCATGGTCTACGTCAGCTCCGGCTACGGCGCGCTCTGGGGCATGCCCGGCAACGTCTTTCTCGCCTTCGCCCCGCAGTAGCTCGAGCTGAGCGAAGCGTTTGGGGAAACCTGCTATCCTGATCGGGGCATCAGACTTTCGGGGTTCAGGATGAAGCGTCTCGCTGTCTTCGCAGCTTTAATTATTTGCGCCTTGGTCGCGGCGGCGCAGCAATCGACGCCTCCGGCTTCCGCCGCTCCGGATGCGGTAAGCCCGCCGTCCCCGCCCGCGCAGGTCGCTCCCGCTCCCAATCCTGAATTCCTGCAGGCTGCCGACGAAGTTCTCGAGCAGATGAGCCAGATCCTCCATCTCCCCATCCTCGAGCCGCTGAAGAAGAGCCTCCGCTCGAAGCAGGATATTCGCGACTACCTCATTCGCGAAGAAAATGAAGACAAATCTGACGCGCAGCGCTACGCCGATCGCAGGGCTCTTGAAGCCTTCGGCCTCATTCCCAAGGATTTTCCGCTCGATTCATTCATGCTCAAGGTCCTCACCGATCAGGTTGCCGGCCTCTACGATCCCAAGGCGAAAGAGTTCTACATCGCCGATTGGATCAAGCCCGACGAGCAGCGCGAGGTGATGTCGCACGAGCTCACGCACGCCCTTGAGGACCAATCCTTCCACGTCGATCCTTGGATCAAAGCCGCGCGTCCCAATGACGACGCCGAGATGGCGCGGGATGCCGTGAGCGAAGGCACGGCCATGGCGGCGATGGTGGATTACGCGCTGCGAGACGACAAAGTCGGCGTGCGCGAGCTTCCCGACATCACGCTTCTGATGCGCAACAGCGCGCTTCAGCAAATGGACGAGGACCCGAACCTCGTCAAGGCCCCGACCTACATCCGGGACGGCCTCCTCTTTCCTTATCTTTCGGGCGCCTCGTTCGCGCAGCAATTCTTGAAGGCGCATTCGGGCTGGAGCGACCTGAACTTGATCTTTCAGAATCCGCCCGTCTCGACGCAGCAGATCATGCATCCGGATTTGTATCTGAAAGGCGTCGAGCCGCTGAAAATCGCGCTGCCTGAATGGAAGGGAGTGGTCCCATCCGATTGGAAACTGCTCGAGGAAAACGTGATGGGCGAATTCGGGCTCGAGGAAATCCTGAAGCAGTTCATCGGCGCCGAGCGCGCGGACGCGCTTTCGCCCGCGTGGACCGGCGACCGCTACGCCGTCTTCGAAGACGCGAAGACCAAGCAGACTCCCGACGTCTTTCTCCTCGCCCTCGATACTCCCGAACATACGGGCCGCTTTTTCGGGCAGTATAGCGAGGGGCTCGAGATGAAATACGCGGCGCGCACCAATCTCTTCCGCCGCCCGGATTTCTTCCAGTTTCAGACCGATCAGGGCGGCGCCTTCTTATATTTCGTCGCCCTCGAATGCCTGACCGTCGAGCGAGCCACCCGCGAAACCTTCGACGCCATCGACCACGCCATCGGCTGGCCGCCCGCGCCCAGCCCCGCGGAAACCGCGACTTCAGAATCGGCCGGGCGGCTCGTCCCTACGAAGAGCCTTGTCGAGCCACGCGGCATACTCGCATCGCGCTAGATTTTCTCCCATCCTCGCGAACGCCGGCCACGAGGTCAGGTTCTTCGATCGTGATTTGTAAGTTAGAAGCCCTCGTTACTGTGTCGATTAGAGAGGGTACCTGTTGTTTGTTTGCAACGGGTTACGGACGTTTCTAATCGCCGCAGTGTCGATTAGAAAATGCTGCGGAGACACGCTCTTTACCACGCAATTAGTTCTGTGGCCAGCGAGCGAGTAAGGGCACATCCTCTCTCGTTCCGCGCCCGCAGCCGCTTCGGAAGCGTCTTTGGTGAGTTTAGATTGTCAAAGAGCGTTCGGCCCTCGTCGAGAGGGCTGACGGCTTTCGTCGTCCGAATGAGATTGGCAGATTGCGACGCGCGAATCTAGCTGGCCTCAAGTTCAGGTTTAGTTCAGGGCTGCGGACCCGGCCCTGGCGCAAGAACTGAGCAGGATACAGCCGGCGGCACCTAAGCGTCCGTGTGGAACCGCAGCTTAGACGGTTTCCACGCAATTTCGGGGGCAGACACTAGCATTCTCGCCCGCGAGTTCATTACACTTTCGCGATGGCTCTCTTCGAACTGCCTCGCGTTCCGGAGCCCGAAGTGATGGACGATTCGGGCGAAGTTGAGGCCTATTCGTGGTCCGCGGCGCAAGCCTATCTCGATAAAATCGACGACACCTTCGTCGATCATGGCCTTCGCCTTCTCAACGGCCGCGAGCGGGGCCGCGCACTCGATATCGGCACGGGTCCGGGGCAAATCGTCATCAAGCTCGCCCGGCGTCTCACGCGTTGGAAGTTCATTGGCGTCGACCGTTCGCCGAACATGATCGCCCAAGCCCACGCCAATTTCGATGCGGCGGGCCCGGCGCTTGCAGGCCGCGTCGAATTTCGCCTTGCGGACGGCAATAAGCTGGGTTTCCCCGACGGCAGTTTCGATTTCGTGATGTGCAATTCGGTGTTGCACCACCTGCAAGAACCGCGGCACCTGCTGTCTGAGATGGCGCGTCTCGCCAAGCCTGGAGGAGCGATTCTGTTGCGGGACCTTCGACGTCCGGGCTGCTTGGCGCATCCGTTTCACGTTCGCTGGCATGGCCGCCACTATTCGGGAACGATGCGGAAACTGTATCGCGACTCCGTGCGCGCGGCCTACACGCTGCCGGAACTGCAGCTTCTGCTCGATGCTTCGCCATTGCGCGGCTGCGCGCATGTTTTCGAGCACGAGTCCACACATGTCGGCTTCGAACGCGCGATTGCCCGTCAGCCCATGGATCGGTCGGCCGCGCAATGAGCCCGGCTTCCGAAGCTATTTCGTGAAATGAATTGCTTTCGGTGGGTTAATTACTCAGTGATCGGCAGATAGACCTTGAAAGTGGTTCCGTGGCCAACCTCACTGCTAACCATAATTGCTCCGCCGCTTTGTTTCACAATCCCGTTGACCAGCGCCAAGCCCAACCCCGTGCCTTTCGCTGATCCCTTCGTGCTGAAGAAGGGCTCGAAGATGTGAGCCATCGTGTTGGCATCCATGCCAGAGCCCGTGTCGGAAACAGCTACCAGAGCGTACAGACCGGGCGGCAACTGAGTGGATGAGGGACGCGTTTCCTTGTCCAGCCGCACGGTCGCCGTTTCGATGAACAACTTTCCGCCCGTCGGCATGGCGTCGCGGGCGTTCAAAGCCAAGTTGAGCAATACCTGTTCGATTTGGACCACGTCGGCCTTGATGGGCTTTGCGGAAGGATCGAGCTTCGTGACCAGTTCAATCCCGTCAGTCATTAGGCAGCGGAGCATCTTGCCCATTTCCGCAATCGCATGATTCAAATCAACTACTTGAAGCGCCGGCGTTTTATCGCGGCTGAATTCGCGCAGTTGCCTCGTCAGCGACACGGCGTTCGCCACCGCCTTCTTGATTTGCAAGACGTTGCTTCTCGCCGGATCGGCCGGGCTCAGCTTGTCCAATAAAAGTTCGCAGTGACCCAGCACCACGGCGAGCCAGTTATGAAAGTCGTGAGCCACCCCGTAAGCGAGACGCCCCAGCAGTTCCGTCCGATGCGCCTCTCGCGACTGCTGCAGGAGCCGCTTTTGTTCGGTTATATCCCGCGCCACAGTCAGGAGGTAGTTCGTGCGGCCCACATAGATCGATTCCGCCGAAAGTATAAATTCCCGCAGCTCGCCGCTCTTCATGCGGGAGACGACCTGCATCCCGCGTACGCCCTCTTGTTCGCCAAGCAGCGACACCAAAAGGCGCCGCTGTTCGGGATCGGCCCACAGGCCCAGCTCGATGGCCGTTTTGCCGAGCACTTCTTCCCGGTCATAACCTGTGAGGTCGAGGAAGGTCTGGTTCACTTCCACAAGGCGGCCTTCGGCCACTGTGCTGATGTTGATCGAATCCGGGCTGCAACGGGATACCTTGGAAAATTTTGCTTCCGCGGAGTAGAGGGCCATGGCGAGCCTTTTTTGCTGGATGGCGTATTGCAGGGCCCGCTCCAACAGATTGTGATCCAGCTTGTCCTCGTAAAGATAGTCCTGCGCGCCGGCCTGGCGGACTTGCGCGGGAGTGGGCTCGTCATCGTTTCCCGCCAGGACCAAAATCGGAACTTCGCGAAAAAATGAATGAGTGTGGCTGAGAGTCTTTATGCCTTTGCTATCGGGAAGGTTCAGTTGCAGTAGAACAGCATCGAAGGAATGAGCAGCCAGTTGCTCCAGCCCGGACGACAGTGTTTCCGCACGGGTCAGATGAAACAAGGGCTTCTCGCCCTCCGACACGATCTCCTGAAGAAACTCAAAAATCGACGGATTGCCCGTCATCACCAGAATTTCCAACACTTCGTTTTCCATATCCATCCTTGCTTTCGTCTTGAAATTAAAGTGCAGCAGGCGAATTGCCTTCCCCCCTGTCCGCATGCCGTTTTGCGGCCAGAATTCTGCCTGCTGCATCTCGTTGCGCCTCCCGTCTTGGAGTGTGCAGCGCATTTTTTTATGCCAGCCCTTTCGGGAAGAGCCGCTGAATTTCGAGAACAAGATTCTCCGGCAGCTGGCTCTTGTGAATATAGCTATCGGCTCCCGCGTCCATGCACGCTTCGCGGGTGAGCGGGCCATCCAGTTCCGTGAAGACGATAATGCGCACAGTTGGCAGAATGTCGTGAAGGCGCAAAGTGCATTCAATGCCGCTCATGCGCGGCATGCAAAGGTCGGTAAGGACCAAATCAGGCCGTAAGGCCTCCGCCTTCTCCAGAAGGTCGAACCCGTTTCTCGCCGTTCCCGCGATCGCGACCCCGCCCAGCGTTTCCAGATACGAGCAGATCGCCTCTCGCGCAACCAGGGAATCGTCCGCAACCAGCACGCGGATGTCTTTCGTTCGATTCATACTGCGCTCCGTGATCGGCCCTACGAGGTGCCGCACGGCACGGAGAGTACGCTAGAAGACACCCGGGGTAAATTCTGCAGACTCCGTAGGGAAAAACCTGTAGGCGGTTTTGGCGCGCGTCTTTACTTGTGGATGATTTCGTTCCGAATCGCGTAGTGAACCAAGTCCGTGATCGAATGGAGGTCAAGCTTGAGCATAATGTTCGCCCGGTGAGTTTCAGCCGTCTTGACGCTGATATTGAGAATCGTGGCGACTTCCTTGTTGCTCTTGCCTTCCGCAAGAAGCTGGATAATTTCCATCTGGCGGGGTGTCAGCCGCTGGCGCCGCCCCAACCTGCCGGCGCTCTTTTTCTCTCGCGCAGCCATTTGCGCCACTTTGAATGAGAAATAGGGTTTGTGCTGCCGGAGGGCGTCCACCGCCGCCACCAAGTCCCAGTCCGCATCATCCTTCAGCAGATATCCATGTGCGCCGGCCTCAATCACTTCGCGCACAAGCTTTTCCGATTTGTGCATGCTCAGAATCAGCATTCGGGTTTGAGGCGAGCTCTTGCTGATCTGGCGCGCGGCCTCCACGCCATTCAGTCCCGGCATGGCGATGTCGAGGATCGCTACGTCGGGCTTGTACCGTTTGACCTTCGCCACCGCGTCGCGCCCGCTGGTTGCCTCGGCGCAGACCCGCCATCCTTTTACGGACTCGAGGAGGGTCCGCAACCCCTTTCGGACTACGCCATGGTCATCCGCGATCAGAATGCGAACCGACATTGCGGGCCTCGTTAGTGAGCGGCAGGACCGCCCTCACCGTGGTTCCCCGGCTGCCAGAGCAGATATCGAGCCGTCCGCCCAGCTGCCTCATGCGTTCGCGCATGCCCAGTATACCGACGCCGAGCGCGCGTATACCGTTTCGCTCTTCACTCAGAATATCGCCCGGTATTCCGGTGCCCGCGTCGGAGACCTCCAACTTGACCTGGCTACGGTTTGCTTCCAGTCGAATTTTCCCAGTGGAGCTCCCGGAGTGTTTCTGGATGTTCCCCAGGCTTTCCTGGACGACGCGAAATAGGGCCGTCTCGGCGTCCTGCGAGAAGCGGCCAGAGCCCGAAGCCAAGTCAAGATCCAGTTGGATGCCGGTGCGCTGGGAAAACCCCTTGGCGTACTCCTCGATCGCCGCCGGCAGTCCAAGTTCATCGAGTTCTGGAGGATGCAAAAGGTAAGACAGCGCACGAATGTTTCTCGCCAAATCCTTCACCAATTCCTGCGCTTCGGACAAGGCGTGCTGGCTTCGTTTGTCAAGCGCCCGTTCCAACTCGCGCACTTGCGCCAAATTCAGGCTGACCGCGAGGACGCTCTGAGCAAAACTGTCGTGAAGATCCCGCGCGATGCGCCGCCGCTCTTCGTCTTGCAATCGAAGCAGGCGCGAGGAGAGTTGGTGCAACTCCTCTTCCGCCTGTTTCTGCTCGGTGACGGCGTTCACGGTCGCGACAACGCCGGCGATTTCGCCACGTTCGTCGCGCAGCGGCGCGTAAACCGCGTTGAACCATCTTGTTTCGTTCGTTTTGGCAGGCGAAAATGGGATGTCGCGCGCGAAAGTAATTTCTCCCGCAAGCGCCTTTTCAATCTGCCCGAAGACGCCCATCTCACCCAGAAAAGGAAAAAGATCCAGGGGATGTTTCCCCAGGACTTCCTTTTCCTTCATGCCCGTATACCTTTCCATGAACGGGTTCCAGAGTGCGTACCGGAGCTGGTGGTCGTAAACGATGATTCCTTCCTGAGCGCTCACCAGGATCTGGCGATTGAGTTCGCTGGCCCTGTGAAGCGCCGCTTCCGCGTTTTTCCACTCTGTGATGTCGGTGAATGTCCCAATTACGTGCTTGAAGGATCCCTCCTTAGTAAACTGGGGCACCGCGGCTCCATAAATCCAAAGCACCTTGTCTGAACCTTGGCGGCGGAAACCCATCACTTGGTTCCGAACCGGTTGCCCGGACTCAATCGCCCGAGGTCCGGGACGCATGGCAAACGGGTACTCCGATCCGTCCTCGCGAACGGTAATCAACCCCAACTCCTCAGTCGTCTTCCCGACGAACTGCGCCCTGGTCATCTCGAACATATTGAGCGCAGCCTGATTGGCGAATTGAATTTCTGTACGAGGTCCAACTATAACGACGCCCACATGGATTTGGTCGACTAAGGTCCGAAGGCGCTGTCCTCTGGACCGGCGGGCGCCGGATTGAGGTGCCACGTGGGCACGTCTTCGGCGCGAAGATAGGATAGGCTTATCGCGCATCGACTAGGTCAACCTCCGAAAACGGTTCCTAGCTGCACGCATATGAGAGGGTCGCGTAAGTCGTGATTAAAGCACCTACTTTACCGAAATGCAAGAATGCCACCCTGCGGATTAGTAACCTGTTTTCTGAGGTTTGGTGTCTCGCTATGCGAAAAGGGCAGCCGTTTTTCCGCCAAATTTCATCTTCGGATGCTAACCTGCCGTGTTTCACCGTGCGATGATCGTCTTGAGCGTTCGTCGACAGTGCAGTGCAATGTCATCACCGGAGGAATCGCAATGAGGAATTTGGCTTGGTCAAAACAGGATAGCCTGCTGGATCGTTGCGGAGACGCCAAACAAGCCGCCAGAGCCGCCGGCGTACTTCGCTCCTTGATTCTACTGGTCGGTGGTTTTGCGCTCGCTATCGCGCCGCAGTCTCGCGCGCAAACGGCCGCCCCGTCGCCCCAAAATCAGCTGCCTGAGCTGCCTCCGTTGCAACTCGTGCAACCGGAGGGACCGGACCATGCCACACCGCCGGTGGCGGTTACGTTGCAAGACGCGATCGAGCGGGCGCGAAAAGTCGACGCCCAATTTCAGTCCGCTCTGATGGCCGCAAAGAGCGCAGGCGAGGACCGGGTACAGGCTCGAAACGCGATTCTGCCCTCAATCAGCTATACGTCTGAGGCTTTGTTGACGCAGGGAAATGGAGGGAGAACTTCGGTCGGAAGATTTGTCACGAATGACGGTGTCCACGTGTATCGCTCCTGGGGAATCCTTCACGAAGACCTTTCGCCCGACAAATACCTGGGCACGGGATATGGCCGGGCGAGAGCCGCGGAAGCGATCGCCAGTGCGCAGGCTGAAATCGCGCGACGAGGCTTGACACTCACCGTCACCCGATTGTATTACGCGCTGGCGGTCGTGCAGCGGAAGTACGCAACCGCGCAGGCGGCTCGCGATACGGCTCAGCATTTTTACACCATCACCCAGGATGCGGAGCGCGTCGGCCAAGCCGCGCACAGCGACGTGGTGCAGGCAGAGATTCAGTATCGGCAGGCCGAGCAGGCGTTCGACGATGCTAACCTGGCCATGGAGTCGGCCCGAATGGACCTCGCCGTGGTGTTGTTCCCGACTTTGAACGAGAATTTCACCATCGTGGATGATATGGATTCGCCTCTTCCCTTGCCTCCGTTCTCGGAAACGGAAAGAATGGCCGAGCATGAGAATCCGGACTTGCGCGTGGCAATGGAATCGTTCCGATCGGCAAATCTTGGCGTCACCGCCGCAAAGGGCGCCTTTCTGCCGGCGTTCTATACGGACAGCATCTACGGAATCGAGGCGAATGCCTTTGCTCTGCACAGCGCGAATGTTGAGGAACCGAAGGCTGGCTCGCTGCCGAATCTGGGTTATTTCATAACCGTAGGAGTGAATGTGCCCTTGTGGGACTGGGGAACGCTGCGCAGCAAGCTTCACCAGGCGGAATATCAACGAGAGCAAGCGCGCTTCGAACTGAGCCAGGCGCAACGGCAGATCCTCAGCAATCTGTATGGTTCGTACAATGAGGCCACCGTCGCGCGAGCCAGCGTGGAGGAATCGCGGGGCACGGCTGATCTGGCGGCGGAGAGTCTCCGCTTGATCGATTTGCGCTATAAGGCGGGTGCGTCGACGGCGCTGGAGGTTGTGACCGCGGAGAACACTTTGACGCAGGCCAGGAATGCATACACCGACGCGGAGATGCGGTATCGCGTGGCCGTGGCGGCGCTGCAAACCGTCACGGGCAGTTTCTGATTTTTTCGGCGGAATCGGGGAAAAATGGAAGAGAACTCAGCGATGTCCTTCTCAACGAAAATCTTTGATCGCCGCTGCGGCTGGAAGCGTTTCCGGATGGCCGCTCTCATCGTAGCCGCGAGCCTGATGGTTTCGTGCTCGTCGGAAAGCGAAAAAGAGGTAATGCCGGTTGTAACCGTGCAGGCGGCTACCGTGGCGAGCAAAACGATTCAAGCCACGATTGATACGGATGCGATTCTTTACCCGCGGGACGAAGCCGCCATCGTGCCGAAGGTTGTTGCGCCCATCAAGAAGTTTTATGTGCAGCGAGGCAGCCAAGTCCGGGCCGGGCAATTGCTGGCGGAGCTTGAGAACCAGGATCTGGTTGGCGCCTTGACGGAGAATCAAGGCGGGTACGAGCAAGCCGAAGCAAGCTACAAAAGCGCGCTGCAAAGCGCGTCGCAAGACCTTCAGATCGCGAAAGAGCAGCTCGATGCGGCGCAGAAGCTCTATGACGCTCGCGAAACCCTCTACAAGCAAGGAGCCATAGCGGCAAAGGATGTCGAAGATGCGGGCATCGCACTGACACAAGCTCGCGATCAGTATGACCTCGCGCAGAAAGCTTACAACTTGAAAGTTGCTCAGGGGCAACTGACCGCGGCAAAGGGCAAAACGGTGAGCGCGCAAGCGCAATTGAGTTACACGAAGATTGTGAGCCCCATGAATGGTGTGGTTTCCGACCGGCCGTATTACGCCGGAGAAACGCCGGCCAGCGGTTCGCCGATCCTCACGGTGATGGATTTGTCTTCAGTAGTGGCGCGCGCGTACGTCTCGCCTCAGCAAGCGGCGGAATTGCATGTCGGCGATCCCGCATCGCTTTCGCCTGGCGGGGGAGCGCCTGAAATGCCGGGCAAGGTGACGGTGGTCAGCCCGGCAGTGGATCCCAACAGCACAACCGTCCAAGTTTGGGTTCAGGCGCCCAATCCCGGTTCGCGGCTCAAGCCCGGCTCGACGGTCAGCCTGAGCATTGTTGCGAAAACGGTGAAAGACACGCTCGTGGTGCCAACGGAAGCGATTCTCACGGCTCCCGACGGCACAACCTCCGTGATGGTGATCGGCCAAGACGGACAAGCGCACCAGACCGGCGTCAAAACCGGAATTCGCGAAGGCGCGGAAGTACAGATTCTGAGTGGACTCCACAAAGGCGAGCAGGTGGTGGCCGCCGGTGCGTACGGCCTGACCGATGGCACGAAAGTGACGGTTTCCGCGAGCCCCGCATCCGGCGGGAGTGACGCCAACTAGGGCCCGCGACGATCCATGCCAAATTCAACCGGAACGAATTCTCCCACTCTAGGACGGCCAGCCGCGGAAGGCGAACGCTTTTGGTTCGCGCGTGAGCACAAGTCGATCATCTTTCTCATCGTCACCCTGGCAATGGTAGGAGCCTACCTGGCATTCAGCATCCCCATTGCGGTTTTCCCGACCACGGATTTTCCCCGCGTGATCGTCGGCGTCGACAACGGCGTGATGCCCATCGATCAGATGCTTGTCACCATCACGCGCCCGATCGAGGAAGCTGTCAGCGGGGTAGAAGGAATCCAGGACGTCCGGTCGATTACCAGCCGGGGCTCAGCCGAAATCGATCTTTTTTTCGACTGGCGCGTGGACATGTTTCAAACCCTACAGCGCGTCAACGCCGCACTCGTTCGAGTGGAAGCCACGCTGCCGCCGACGGCCAAAGTCTCCAGCGACCGATTGGAATTCTCAAGCTTTCCGATCCTGGGCTATGGCCTCACATCGGACGCAGTCTCGCAGCAGCAGCTTTGGGAAGCGGCAACCTACGACATCAAGCCGCGCCTAGCGAGTCTCGGGGGCGTATCGACGATCCTGGTCCAGGGAGGGCAGGTCCCGGAATTCCACATCGAGCCCCAACCGGCAAAGCTTCGCGCGACCGGGGTGAACGTTTCCGATCTTCTCTCGGCGGTCGATCGATCAAACATCATCCAATCGCCGGGACTCTTCCCTCAGAATCATCAATTGTATTTGGGACTGATCACCGGCCAGGCCCACGACGCCCAGGAACTGGGCGGCGTCTTCGTTAAGAATTCGGCATCCGGCAGTCCCATCTACGTGGACGATGTTGCGAATGTCGTGCCGTCGTTCGAGCCGCACTTCACCATCGTCACCGCCAATGGTCAGCCCGCGGTCCTCATCAACATCAACCGGCAGCGCGGCAGCAACACGATGCAGGTTGCCACGGATGTAAAGTCCGAAATGGCGCAGATCGAGAAAAGTCTGCCCCCGGGCATACACGTGAGCACGTTTTACGACCAATCGTGGATCGTCGGCGAATCCATCAAGAGCGTGCGCGACGCGATTCTGATTGGCCTCCTGCTGGCCTCCGCTGTGCTCGTGCTGTTTCTGCGCGACTGGGGAACGTCTTTCATCGCCGGCATGGTGATACCGATCAGCCTGCTCGTGACCTTCATCGTGATGCGCGCTCTGGGAGAGAGCTTCGACCTAATGACCCTCGGTGGTATGGCCGCCGCGGTCGGGCTGATTATCGACGATGCAATCGTCGTGCTCGAAAATGTGGTGTTGCACCGGGAAGCCGGCGAAGGCAGGTTCGAAGCCGTCCAATTGACGCTTCGCGAACTTTCCGTCGCCCTCGTCGGATCGACGCTGACTCCGATTGTCGTCTTCCTGCCGCTCATCGCCATCACCGGCGTGACGGGCATGTTCTTTCGCGCCATGGCTGTCACAATCGGCGCGGCTCTACTGACTTCGCTCGCCCTCGCGCTTACCTGGACACCGACTCTTTGCCTCTACCTATTGCGCAAGCACGCGAAGAGCGACGAAGCGACTCCTCCCAAGCGCGGAGACCCAGCGCCGGAATCATCGGAAGGCGAGGGAGAAATGAGCTTGCTGCTGCGCGCCGAAGAGCAGCATTTGATGAAGGGCTACTTCGGCAAAGTGATTCGCTTTTACGAGCGATGGTTCCGGCGCAGCCTGAAATATCCGGTATGGGTGCCGATCCTGGCCGTGGCGCTCATCGTGGTCTCCTATCTGTGTTACCAGAAAATCGGCTCCGATCTATTGCCCAAGATGGACGAGGGTAGCTTCATTCTCGATTACGTCACACCGCCGGGAAGCTCGCTCGAAGAGACCAATCGGATGGTCTCGCACATGGTTCAAATCGTTCGCTCGACTCCGGAGGTGGCAAGCACGTCCCGGCGCACGGGGCTTCAGCTTGGTCTCGCCGCCGTCACTGAGGCGAACACCGGCGACATCTCGGCAGACCTCAAGACCGATCGCAGCCGTGATATCTGGACGATCATGAACGAAATTCGAACGAAGATTTCGCGGGAAGAGCCTGCTGTCGACATCGAGTTCACCCAGAAGCTGCAAGACATGATTGGCGACCTTACCAGCGCTCCTCAGCCGATCGATATCATGATGTTTTCTCCCGATGCGAATCTTCTGAACGATTGGGCGCCTCAGGTGGCTGACGCGATCGGCAAGATTCAGGTGGGCGGCGCGCATCCGATCGTCGACATCGATAACGGGATCGATTCCACCACCAGCGGCCCGGCGGTTTCCTTTCAGGTGGACATGGCCAAGGCCTCGCACGCCGGATTCTCGCCGCAGGACATCGCGGACGAGGCCACGGCGATGCTCGACGGCGTGACGGCCGCGCAACCCGTCGTCGTCAACGATCGCCCGTACACCGTCCGCATCCGTTATCCGGCCGCAATCCGCTCCTCACTCGCGCGGATGAACAACACGATGCTCGTGAGCCCCGGCGGCCAGTTAGCCAATCTCGGCTCGCTCGCATCGATCTCTGAACTTCCGGGGCAGACCGAAATTCTGCAGGATAGCGAGCAGCGCTACGTGGCTGTCACGGCGCGTCTCGAGGGACTCGACATGGGTCATGGGATCGCTGCTGTGAAAGACGCTCTGGCTCAACTGCATATCCCGCCGTCGATCCGCATCGAGTATGGCGGCCTCTACCAGACGCAACAACAATCGTTTCGCGATCTCACGCTGGTTCTCGCGCTCGCGATTGTCTTCGTGTTCCTCGTGTTGCTGTTTGAGTTCCGTAGTTTCTCCGCGCCGATTTCCATTCTTGCTTCGGCCGTCCTTTCCACGGCCGGCGTTTTCGTCGCGCTGCTCCTCACAGGCATCACCTTCAATCTGTCGTCGTTCATGGGCCTGATCATGGTGATCGGCATCGTGGCCAAAAACGGCATCTTGCTGCTCGACGCCGACGAGAAATTCCGCGCGGCGGGCTTTTCGCGGGAGGAATCGATTTTCCAGGCCGGGCGGCGGAGGTTGCGCCCCATCGTCATGACAGCGATCGCGGCGGTTTCCGGGATGTTACCGCTGGCGCTGGCGATCGGCGCGGGGTCGCAAATGCTCCAGCCGCTCGCCATTGCCGTGATCGGTGGCCTGCTGATTGCCATGATTCTTTCGCTCTTCGTCACCCCGACCATCTATTTCTACATGACCAGCAAAACCCAGGTCAGAAGCGAAAACCCGTAGTCAGGATTTGCGCAGGAGCTCTTTCGCGACTTCGACGATGCGGCCCGGCTCGAAGCCGAATTTCGTCAGGAGTTCCTTGAGCGGCGCCGACGCGCCGAAGGTCTTCATGCCGATCATCCTGCCGGAACTGCCGACGTAGCGCTCCCAGCCGAACATCGAGGCCTGCTCGATCATGATGCGCGCCGTGATGCCCGGAGGCAGGACTTTGTCACGATATTCCTGCGGCTGATGATCGAAGATCTCCCAGGACGGTATTGAAACGACGCGCGAACGAATTCCACCCGCAAGCAGTTTCTCGTGAGCCTCAACGGCGAGACTCACTTCGCTGCCCGAGGCGATCAGGATCACTTCCGGATTCGCGCCCGGAGCATCGGCCAAAATGTAGGCGCCCTGCGCCACGCCGGACGCCGGGGCGTACTTTTTACGATCAATCGTGGGCAAAGGCTGGCGCGATAAAGCCAGCACAGCCGGCGTATGGCGCAGCTGCATAACGTAGCGATAGGCCTCCACGACTTCGTTTGCATCCGCGGGGCGCAGCACGATGAGCCCAGGGATGGCTCGCAGCGACGCCAGGTGCTCGACTGGCTGATGCGTCGGCCCATCTTCTCCATCGCCCATGGCCTCGTGGGTGAAAGCAAAAATCGTGGGCAGCTCCATCAGTGCTGAAAGCCGCATGGCGGGCCGCGCGTAATCGCTGAAGACCATAAACGTCGAGCCGAACGCCCGGAGCTTTGAGAGTGAAAGTCCGTTGAGGATCGCCGCCATCGCGTGCTCGCGGATTCCAAAGTGTATATTTCTGCCGCCCGGATTATTGGCCTCGAGGTCGCCGGCACCCTCGAACGTCAAAAGAGTTTTAGTCGAGGGCCCGAGATCGGCGGAACCGCCGAGAAACCACGGGATGTTGCGCGCGAGCACGTTCAAGGTTTTTCCCGAGGCGTCCCGGCCGGCGACACCCTTCGCGTCGGCGGGGAATATGGGGAGATCGCGGTCCCAACCGGCGGGGAGTTCGCGGCGCTGCATCAAGTCGATCTCGGTTGCGAACGCGGGGTATTTGGCACGATACGCGCCGAGCAACTCTTTCCATTCCGCGCATGCTCTTTCGCCGCGCGCGCCGATGCCGGCTGCAAAGTGTTCGTAGACGCCTTCCGGCACCAGGAACTTGGCTTCCTCCGGCCAGCCGTAGTTGCGCTTGCAGAGACGGATCTCGTCGTCGCCGAGCGGCTCGCCGTGCGCAGCGCTCGTGTCCTGTTTGTTGGGCGAACCGTAGCCGATGTGGCTATCGAGAATGATCAGGGTAGGCCTGCCCTGCGTCTTACGGAAAACGCCGAGAGCGTGTTCGATGCGCTCGATATCGTTGGCATCGCCGATCCGCAGCACGTTCCATCCGTAGGCGATGAATCGAGTCGCGACATCCTCGGTAAAGGCAAGGCGGGTATTGCCTTCGATCGTGATCTGGTTGTTATCGTAAATCCAGCAGAGATTGTCGAGGCCCAGATGACCTGCCAGCGATGCCGCTTCGGACGAAACGCCTTCCATCAGGCAGCCATCGCCGGCAATGGCATAGACGTTGTAGTCGAAGATATTGAAGCCGGGGCGATTGTAGCGGCTGGCGAGCCACTTCTCGGCGATGGCCATGCCCACGCTGGTAGCCACGCCCTGGCCGAGAGGGCCCGTGGTGGTTTCGACGCCCGAGACCCAGTGATATTCCGGATGTCCGGGCGCCCTGCTATCGAGCTGGCGAAACCGGCGGATGTCATCGAGACTCACCGACTGGTGGCCGAGCTTCTCGTATTCGGCGTCGACAGCTTGCGTTTTCGTGAGATGCAGCACGGACCAGAGCAGCATCGACGCGTGGCCGTTGGAGAGCACGAAGCGGTCGCGATTCGGCCAGATCGGATCCTGCGGATCGAAGCGCATCACGCGGTTCCAGATCGTGTAAACGACCGGCGCAAGCGCCATCGGAGTGCCCGGATGACCGGACTTGGCCTGCTGCACTGCGTCAATGGAAAGCGTGCGAATCGTATTGATGCAGAGTTGGTCCATCTCCGGCGCGGCGACCGGTGTGGCTGCCTGTGTGACATTCATATTCCGCCTCCTTACGATCGCTCAGTTTGCCGGGCCCCGGCTTCGGAATTCGTGGAGGGGCGCGCGCGCGGCGGCCTCCCCAATCGAACGAATCAGCAGTTCCGTGGAAGGGACGGTAAACACTTTCCTGCCGAATGTAAACGGGAAGGCCTTACCAACGCCAGAGATTTATCTCGAGGCCATTAGACTCCGCTCGGCCTATGGTTCGAGATTCAATCCTGTAATGCGAATGCCGCTGTGATGGACGCGATGGCGGCGGTTCACCGAAATCAAGAGAGCTGTAATTCCCTCGACAATCCGGGACATTTCCAGCGGGCCGGCATCAATCGGGCGCAAGCCGGGGATCAACTTCACCAGCGGGAAGAGAATCTGCTTGGCCTCTTGGTCATCACCGCACACGAAGACATCGCACTCGGGAATTAACGAAAGGTCTTGCAAAGCGCCCGCCGATACGTTGTGGAAGGCTGCCAGCACACGTGTTGCGGCCGGAACAAGTTCGCGAGCCTGCTCAGCGGCGGATCCTTGCCAGAGTTGGAGTGTGCGCGTTGGTTTGCCGCCCACGGCTGCAGCCAGGGGAACCGTTGCGTCGACCAAAATAGCATCCGTCAGGGAGCC
This sequence comes from Candidatus Acidiferrales bacterium, assembly GCA_049279635.1. GTDB lineage: Bacteria > Acidobacteriota > Terriglobia > Acidiferrales > UBA7541 > Palsa-295. The sequence continues at coordinate 1,359 of JBAPOM010000025.1, read as the reverse complement.
TCGGATGCTTTTTAAAATCTCTGCCTGGGCGGAGATAGGAACAGCCAGCACCGATACGGCAGCCTGTGCGGCAGCCTGGGCGTTCTCCATTCCGCTGATCGAAATGCGTCCTGATTCATCGGGAGCGTGGGCTTTCAGCGATTCCTCTATTCGGCGCGCGCCTCCCTTGGCCTTGTTTTCGTCGCGGGACCCAATGATGACCTGCACCCCCGCCAGCGCCCATCGCAAGGCCAAGCCGAATCCTAAATCGCCGGTACCGCCGATGATGGCAACCTTTTGTTCACGCATGATTCCTCTCTCCCAGAATCTCGGATACTAAGCAGGGTCTCTTGGCCCGCTCTGTTCCCAGTGCTATGCTGGCGGCGTCGAATTCATCGCACGTGTCAAACACCGAAGAACACCGCAAGCCGACTTCTTTCCCAATAGAAATTATTCCCTTGATGGGGCTGCCGGAAGTTGCCTCCGGCGACGATGTCGCCCGGCTGCTTGCTGAAGCGGCCAGAGAGCAAGGACTCGTTCCCAGGCAACGAGACGTATTCGTCGTGGCACAGAAGATCGTGTCGAAGGCGGAAGGAAGAATCGTGCGTCTAGACACGATCAAACCTTCCGAACGAGCGGAACGTTGGGCGGCTGAATACCACAAGGATCCGAGAGTAATTGAAATCGTGCTGAGGGAGGCAAGCAGCATCGTGCGGATGGAGCGCGGCGTGATCATTGCCAAGACGAGGCACGGCTTCGTTTGCGCCAATGCCGGCGTCGACCTGTCGAACGCTCCTGAGGGCACGGCGCTGCTGTTGCCGGAGGATCCGGACCGTTCCGCGCGCAAGCTTCAGGCGGAACTCACGCGCGCATTCGGCGTTCCGCTCGGCGTCATCATTTCCGATACATTTGGTCGCCCGTGGCGGGAAGGCCTGGTGAACGTAGCCCTCGGCGTTGCCGGAATCGCGCCGCTGGTCGATTATCGGGGGCAGCACGACGCGCATGGAAAGACGCTCCAAGCGACCGTGATTGCCATCGCCGATGAGCTGGCCGCGTCCGCAGGACTTGTGATGGGCAAGTTGAATCGCGTTCCCGTAGCGGTTATCCGCGGCGTGCCGCTTTCGGATGGAACAGGAACCGGACGCGAGCTTATCCGCCCGCCTGATAAGGATCTTTTTCGGTAGCGTTTCTTGCATGTCATTTTCTTGCATGTCATCGGCTCGCCGGAGCATCGGTTTTGGGGGCGTCTCGAACCCCGGAGATTGCCTCGTCGATGGACGCCCGTCCGGGAGGTTGGACGGAGCCGCCGTCGGCATGCGATAGCTGACGCAGGCCAGCGTCGATTTCACGGCTGGCGGCCTGCACCAAGGCGGAGATGTT
>JBAPOM010000024.1:0-3083 GCA_049279635.1 Candidatus Acidiferrales bacterium | reverse complement strand
ATCTCATAAATGGCTGAACGGAAGGGCGGGGCTTCAGCCACGCCGTCAAGCCCCGTTGAAAGAAGGGCTTTAGCCCCTGAAGCCATGTTTCTCGATCGCGGCCGAACATTTATGAGATGGCTCCTAGCCACTTTCTTCGCACTTCTGCTAGATTGTTTGGTCCGGAGGAACGCTCGTGCCCGTTTCGCAGGAACTTCTCGAAATTCTGGTCTGTCCGGTGTGCAAGACTCCGGTGAAGCTCACGCCAGACCAGCAGGGCCTGAAGTGCGCCACCTGCCGCCGCGTCTACCCCATCCGCGCTGACATCCCGGTCATGCTCGTCGACGAAGCCACCATCGATAAAGAATAGAATTAAACAGAAGTGCGAGACGAGGGGTTTTTCTCTGCGTCTCTGCGGTGAGTGGTTTGTCTCAGAATCTGCGAGGTCAATACGGCGGGAACGAAATCGACTGATCCTTGAAATTCACCCATAGGTGGACCGTCTTCGTCGAATTCATCTTGATATCATCGCCGTCGGGGAACGGCGTGTAAGGACTCACCTCGATCTCGATGTCCGTCGCCGAGCCGTCCTTGACGTGCTCCGGCCGCCCGATCTTGTAACTCTTCACCGGCCCGTAATAGCCTCCCGGTCCCCAGTCTTCGGTGAAGTCCTTGAACGAATACGACTGCGAGGGCTGCCATATCTGATAGGCCTTCTGCAGGTCGCCCTGGCTCACCGTGCTCATGAAGCGGTTCGCAGTGGCCACTTCGCGGTGGTAGACGAACGGATACCACAGATACGCCGGAAACACAGCCACGAACACCGCGATCGTCACGATCACGGCCGCGATCCGTATCAGGTAGCGCCGCAGTTTTGACGGAGGATGATCGATGGGCGATTCGAAAAGGGCCACGCGACTCCCGCCCCCATTTCTAAAAGTCAGAACTGGCGCTTGAAGAGGGCGATACTGCCCGAAACCATCAACGCCGAGAAGCCAATCAAGACTAGCACGTCCTTGTAAATGCCTTCAATGCCGGTATTCTTCAGCGTCAGATCGTGCAGCGCGTGGACCGTGTACGTGAACGGATCGATCACTGAAATCCAGCGCAGCCACGGAGGAAACGCCTCCACCGGATACACCGCCCCTGACGGGAAAAACAGCAGCATATTGAGCACGCCGAAAATCGCGCGCGGCACAAGCGGGTCGTCCACGCGCACCATCACCAGAAACATCAGGCTGATCATCGCCACCGACGCGCAGAAAATCACGACCGCCAGGTAGAACAGCCGCAAGGGATCCCAAAGCCCCTGAATCCCCGCAATCAGCCCGCCGATTATGATCAGACACATTCCGGCCATGAACGCCTTCGCCGTTCCCGCGCCGATCAATCCTCCAATCAGCTCCGTCTTGGTGATGGGCGTCAGCAGATACCCCTCGTGCAGCCCTCTCGTCTTGTCGTCGATGTACGTGATGCCCCCGCCGATCATCGCCGTGATGAAAATTCCCATCGCGGTCGATCCGGCGAGCAGATATTTGATGTACTCGATGTAGGGATAGATCTCCACCGTATCGAGTTCCACCTGCGGATCGAGGCGCGGAGACACATTCGGCGCGTTCAGCTGCGTCGTCATCTCCTGAATGCGCTCGAGCAGCGAGCTGGAAATGAACTGGTCGCTGTTGTCTTCCGTGAAGACGATGCGCGGCCGGTCCTGCTGGTAGTAGCGCCGCGAAAATTCCGAAGGGATGTCGACCACGCCTCGGATGAATCCCTGCCGCAGATCGTTGATCGCCTCGGGCAGCGAGTTGTACTGCACGATCCGGAATGTCTCCGGCCCGGCCGCGATCCCGTCGAACATCTCCTGCACGCGCCGCGATTCGACCGAATGATCCTGGTCCACCACCCCCAGCGCCACTCCCTTGATCTTTCCCCCAAACGCGTAGCCCAGCACCACCAGCTGCACCAGCGGAAAAATCAGCGAGCTGATCATCAGCGCCGGACTGCGAAAGAATTTCCGCATGTCCCGCTCGATCAACGCATTTATGCGGTAGAGTTTCATTGCTCTCTGGTCCTTTGGCTGCTCATCGCGAGAATGGAGTCAATTCACGCGCCGGCTTCTGCAACGCGTCGCGCAGCGCGGTGCCCGTGTAATGCAAGAACACGTCGTCGAGCGTCGTGCTCTGCACCAGGACGCGCTTCACGTTCACCTTCTTCGCCCGCGCCAGGTCCATCAACGCCGCCACCGTTGCCGGCCCATCATTCGAGGTAATGTGGACCATCTCCTCCCGCTGCGTCACGCCCGTCGCGTGCGCAAGTCCACTGAGCTGCTGAGTCCAATCCATCGGCTCACCCTCGAATTCCGCCTCGACGATTTCCGTTCCCGGCACGCTGTCCTTCAGCTTCATCGGCGTATCGAGCGCAGCCAGCTTCCCGTGATCGACGATCGCGATCCGGTCGCACAGCTTGTCCGCCTCATCCATGTAATGCGTCGTCAGCAGAATCGTCAGCTCAGAGTGATCCCGCAGCTTCCGGATCATGTCCCACACGTTCGACCGCGACACCGGATCGAGCCCGGTCGTCGGCTCGTCCAAAAACATGATTTTCGGCGAATGGACCAGCCCGCGCGCGATCTCGAGCCGCCGCCGCATGCCGCCCGAAAACGTCCGCACCAGCGCGTCGCGGAATTTCAGCAGCTCGACCGATTCGAGCAGCCGGTCGATCAGCGGCCCACGCTCGCTCGCCGGGACGCCGTAGAGCTTGGCGTGAATCGCCATGTTCTCCTGCGCCGTCAATTCCGGGTCGGACGTAAACGCCTGCGGAATCACGCCGAGCACGCCGCGCACGCCGTCCGGGTCCGTGCGGATGTCGTGCCCACCGATGCGCGCCGTACCGGAAGTCGGCGGCGTGAGCGTTGTCATCATCCGGATCAGCGTCGTCTTCCCCGCCCCGTTCGGTCCCAGCAGCCCGAAAATCTCCTGCTGCTCGACGTCGAAGCTCACGTCGTTCACGGCGACGAAATCGCCGAATTTCTTCGTCAGATGATCTACTTCAATCGCTTTCATATCCGCTCTAGATCCCGCAGAAACCCGGCGTGGAGTGCGGCG
>JBAPOM010000023.1:0-5865 GCA_049279635.1 Candidatus Acidiferrales bacterium | reverse complement strand
GAAGAAGACGAGGAGATTGGCATCCTTGGCTACAGCATTCTTGAAGAGCACCAGATTATTGGCGATAAAGCGCTTCACTCGCGGGTCCGCATCGGTCGGAGAAATCGCATAGACGACGCCGTCGGCGAGTTGCGGCACAGTGGCAGAGGGCGTCTGAGCCGCCCGTGGCGCGCGTCGGGTTGGCTCGTCGCCTCGCGCCACGGCGATCGCACCGATTGCGGCAACCAGTAATGCTCCCGCATAAAGGGGGATACGTCGCGATGGGTTCGACAAGTTCCGATTCCTGGTTATTGATTGCCTCATGGCGGCAAGAGTCTACCTTGGGCAGAACTGGAGGGGAAACGGATAATCTCTCGAGGTTGACGCGCGGGGGCGGACAGGGCTACCATCGGCGATGAACGAGGAAGTCGACGGCGGCCTTGGCATCGGGAGGTTACAATGAAAACGTCGCTTGCGGTGGTGGCCCTGATGTTGGCAGCGATTTTGATCGCTCCGACAGTATTAGCACAGGATGACTCCGCGGTCGCCGATCCTGCGGCCGATCCGACACTTGTCGCCGAAGCAGCCGCTCCCGTGCATACGGTCGCGCCCGCCGATGTGCTGAAGATGATGCGGGACAAGAGTGCCAAGTTTGCGCTTGTCGACACACAACCGGTTGACGGCTACGCCGCAGGACACATTCCCGGGGCGATCAGCTATCCCTGGGCGATGCAGATCAAGGCTTTCCCGATCCCGCTGCCGCGCGACCGCGTGCTGATCTTCTACGGTTCCTGCCCCAACGACACCAGCGACACGGTTAAGAAGCTGGCAGAGTTCGGCTACTTCAACGTAAAGATTATGGACGGAGGCTGGTATAAGTGGCTCCAGCTGAAGTACCCCGCCGCCGGCACCGACAACGCCCCCCACGATCTCTCGCAGCTCACGGGCCCGCAGGGCAAGAGCGATAAGGCAATTTCCCGCTAGACTAGGAAGAGGCGGCTCCTTCCGGCCGCCTCTCACAAGCCTAAAAGAACCAGCAAGAGCACGTGGAATCAGTGCTCGATTTCAATCTTCGAGTAGGTAAGGCGAAGCTGCTCCACGGGCGCGTCGGTGCCTCCGTTCGTGCCACCACCGCGGACAGAGATGACCGTTGCATCGGTTAGTTTATATCGCGCTATGGGCCGATCGCTTTCCGTGAGTACGACATCGACTTCGGGAAATCGCTGATGGCTGGTCATCGCGACAAGCAATTCGAGCGAGGATCGGTCGCGGTCCTTAACGAGAACAATCGGGCGGTGGACGGATTTGGACTCGCTTGCCGCCGAAACGCCCTTCGATTCCTGCGCGATGGCTGCTATTTCGGAAGCGGACGGCATGATTGCTTGGCGCAACGGGATCCAGCCGTAGTGGGCAGGGTCGGTAGATTCGCCCGCCATCTGGCGCCCACTCGTACTGACCATACGCATGTAGCCTGCGTCTTGCGCATGAGCCGCGCCGCCGAGCGATAAACAAGCAGCCAGGAGCGCGGTCGACGCCATCGCACGCAACGCCACAAGAACTGATCCGCCGGGCCAGCTTAACGAGCTACTTCGACGCCAAAGTTGGTATCTCGAGCAAATGTGCATTTTGACCCTGCTCCAAATCAACCTTCTTGATTGTCCTACGGATTCCAGGCCAGACAACCTTTCCGTGATTCAAGTGACGCGAGAAACGCACGAGGCGCCGGTCTCGGCCCAACAGCGTGCAACTGCAACGTCACGGGTTCGGACTGGCAAGTGCCCACTGCGAGCGCGTGGACGCCCACGCGCAATTTCGCGATCACATTTCGCGCGCCGAATGCCTACTCGAGTTCTTCTACCGTTGCGCAGTCGATGCGGGTCTTCATTCTGGAGAATACAGCCGCGAATCCAAACACCATCTTCGTCGACGACGCAGTGCTCAGCCAAGGGCCGGTTAGAGTGTTCCATTGGCTGCGGCAGTGCTGGATAGCGGCAATCCCACGGTCTACGGCAATCTGACCGTGGCTGGAGGGCTTACCGTCGGGACGCAGCCAGCGACGCTCACCACAGGCACGCCTACGGCGAACGATTGCGCGGCATTCACCGGCACAAATGTTCAGGATTCGGGTTCAGCGTGCCCGACGCAGTTCACGAAATTCGCGATGGGATTTCTTTCGGCGGGCCAGGGGCCAAGTGCGGCGAACGCCATCAACGTTTCGGTGATCTATCTGCCGAACATTCAGTTCTCGCATCTTACGGTGGACGTTTCGACGACCGATTCGAACTCTAGTGATTTCTATGGCTGGGCGATCACTGATCTATCCGGCAATGTGAAATGCTCGATCACAGCTATAAGTTTGACGGTGGGCGGCACGAACGATCAATCGTGTACGCAGGGAACCGTGACGCTCCCGAGCGGCGCGTACATCTTCGCCTTTACTGGCAACGCCACGACGGCGAAGATCGCTTACAGCGGCACCGCGCCCCTCGCACTTTCTGGCGCGACTTCCAGCTCAACCAGTTCGAGCGGAGCGATGGCGTTCCCAATCTCGATTCCGTCCGCTGGCGCGACGTACAGCGGTTACGGTCTCCCAGCGATCATTTTGCACTGAGCACGATTCACGTCTGGTGCATTTCGTAGGCTGTTGACACTTTTGTTCGCCAGATCGAATGGCTGCAGCACGTATGCAATCTGCCTTCACTCCCGCGATCAGTAACCCCTGATCCGCGCTAATCGTCGCTAATCGCTTGACATCGAATTTTCCCCGGAGGATTACATGCCCGTCGTCCCTACCACTGCATATTCGCAGGCGGAAGACGCGCTGAACCTGGCGCGCGCGCTCGTCAACGACGCAGCGGGTGCCGTCTTCACGGACACGGTATTGATGCCGTTTCTCAACTCGGCATATCGCGGACTCCAGCGTGAACTCGCCGAATGTGGTGTGAGCGTGATTGCGGAGCAGCAAGATCTAGAACTCGATACCGACCCCGTCAGCGGCGTGACGCCTACCGAAATCAGCGACGTCTCAAGCCCTCAACTACCAACGGACTGCCTGGCACCGCACATGCTCTGGGAACGCGCCACGGCGAACACCACAGACGTCTTCGTGCCGATGGAGAAATTCACAAGCGGGGGTAGCATGCTCAACTCACAGCCGAGCACCTATCTCCGGCTCTGGGAGTGGCGCGAGGACAAAGTCAACCTGGTGGGAGCGACGCAATCAATTACGGTTCGCATCCGTTACGAGAAAATTCTGCCCCTGCTCACGCTAGGCACAGATCCCGTGCAGATTCGCTCGGCCACAGACCCGCTTGCATTCGCGACGGCGGCTTTGGCGGCGCGATCACGCGGCGCGCGAGCACTCGCGCAGGATCTGCTTGGCACCGCGCAGATGGCGACGGAAAACTTGATCGAGAGGTACGTTCGGCCGGAACAACTGAAGGGGCGTCGGCGAATGCCATATAGCTACCACCGTCGCGTGATCTATCTCTGACGACCGTCGCACGACGGCCGCGGAACTCAGGGAAACCCGCCGCCAGCCGACTGCGCGATGACGTCGAGCGTGATCTGCGGCATCGAGCGGGATGTGTTCAGCGAGTTGCCGTTCGCGTCCATTGCCTTGCCAGTTGCGATCATGTTTGTGGTTCCGACAGTTGTCGCCGGGCCAATAATACTGCCATTGCCATGATGGCAACCCATGAGAGCGGCTGCCGCAAATCCAGCGATTGCGAGAGGGACCGGCAGGCGCTTGCGTTCCGACGGTTCCCCTGTCGCTATGCTCAACCAGCCAAGAAATAACGCCAATGCCGCAAAGGTTGCCGGCCACAGCGGGGAAGGAAATCGCCTGCCGTCTAAAGGATCACACCAGCGCGGCCGCGGCGCGACCAGCGAAGTGGGTGGCGGGCCATATGAAGTGCACCCCGCGCTCTGCGGCGGTACCGGTGCGACGCTCGTCGCGGACGACGTGACGAACGTGATCGTGAAGGGAGTGGCCATGCCTGGTGTGATCATAGGCTGACACGGCGTGATGACGCATGACGTATTGCTTGGCATCGTCGATGCCTTTGGACACGTCAATTGGACGGATTCGCCGTCCTGTCCGAAGACGCTATCCGGCACCACCTGCCCTTTGAACACGGCCGTTCCACCCTGCGGAATGGTGACTTCGATCTGTTGGCCGCTCGCCAACTGCAGGCTGTAGTCATCGCCGGTGCCGGCAAGGCCCACCGTAGCCGCGTCCGCTGGATTCGAGTCCGTCACGCTCAGTGCACTCGTCAGCAAGCCGGTAGTCTGCGGTGTAAACGCGATGTTGATCTGGCACGTCTGGTCAGCGCCGAGGGAGGCGGTGCAACCGTTGCTCTCAACCGTGAAATTTCCCGGTGTGGTCGCCGGAATGAACCCAACGGTCACTCCGGTGACCATGCTCGCCGAAGTGTTCGTCAGAGTGAAAGCCGCCTGCTGCGATGCGCCCCCCGAAGGAGTGTTGCAGAACGTAAAGGGATTGCTCACCTGTGGGCACGGAGCGGCAAATACGGAGGGCGTTGTCAGTGAGATGGCGCTCGCCGGATCACCAAGTTGCGGCAGTTCAATCAGCCGGGTCAGACCCTGCTCGGATACGAAGAGATCGCCCTTCGAATCGAAGGCGATGTCGCCCGGAGTGCTAAGACCGTTCGCTGCGACCGTCGTTTTGTTCATGATCGCATCGACCCGCAGAATTCGACCTGCATTTGCGTCTGCGACGAAAAGATTTCCACGTCCATCCACTGCCAAACCTGCGGGACAGATTGTCCGGTTCTTTGGCGCCACAATCGTGCCATTCTCAATCGAAGGACACGCGCTCGGCCCCGAAGCAATCGAGGAGGTTGCCGCGGCGGTGGCCGTGAAACCTGCGACGCCGGTAATCGCGTGAGTGCTGGTCGTGATCGCAAACACTCCGCCCGTTTCCGGCGACGCGACGAAGACTTTCGTGCCATCGAGCGTCACGGCAATGCTCGCGGGCGAGACTACTTGCGCCAGAGTCTCGAGCCGACCGGTCGCCGCGACAAGCACGTCGACCACCCCCGCACCATGGTCCGCGATGTAGAGATTTCCCGCGCGGTCGGCGGTAACTCCCATCGGATCTGCGAGAGCGACGTTCTGTCGAGCTGCCCATCGTCCGGCGACGCTGCGAATGATTCCAGGTTCGCCGCTCGCTGGCCCAGCGACGCTGCGGATCGTGCTGTTCTGTGAATCGGCGACGAAGAACGTGCCGTCGAATGTGACTGCGATTCCGCTGCGCTCGATCAGCGAATCCGGAGCAAGGTCGAGTTGTGCTACCGTCGCCGCGCCGCCGTCGCCGAGGGATCCAGCCTGCCCAACGCCGGCAATCGCCCTGAGCACGGTCGCAGGCGACGCTGAGGTCGTTTGTGGCGCTACCGCACTACCAAGCGCAAACACGCGGTTTGGAGCTGCTGTCGTCGTTAGATCGGGCCCAGCATGCGGATCAAGGGCCAAGGCGCGAACCGCGACCCCCTTGGCGATGACGATGGCCTTGGCTGGTGAAGACTGCCCGGGACTCGCCGCCAACGCCGGCGAGGGCCCCCTTAGTACCACGCCAAACACGACAAGAATAGCCGCCGCCAAAGCACAGATGACCAGCAGTCGCCGCACAAGTTCTCCCTCTTCTGGGATATTGGGATATATCGACGCTTTGGATTCACATGCAGGCGTTCGGGTTGCGTCGCAAGCCGCCCATCATACCAGCGACTAGTGAATAGTGACTAGGAGCCATCTCATAAATGTTCGGCCGCGATCGAGAAACATGGCTTCAGGGGCTAAAGCCCTTCTTTCAACGGGGCTTGACGGCGTGGCTGAAGCCCCGCCCTTCCGTTCAGCCATTTATGAGAT
>JBAPOM010000022.1:0-11935 GCA_049279635.1 Candidatus Acidiferrales bacterium | reverse complement strand
ATCTCATAAATGTTCGGCCGCGATCGAGAAACATGGCTTCAGGGGCTAAAGCCCTTCTTTCAACGGGGCTTGACGGCGTGGCTGAAGCCCCGCCCTTCCGTTCAGCCATTTATGAGATAGCTTCTAGAGGCGGGTGGCGGTGAGCTTGAGTTGGGCGCGGAATTCGGCGCCGGGGGCGAGTTCGATGGGCCAAACGGCGAGGATTTGCGAGCCCTGGTGGATGCGCTCGAAGCCGTCTTCGGATTCGGACACGGTTTCGATGGGGGCGATCCAGAACTGGCGGGCGCTGGAGGCCTGGAGGGAGACGGCGACGGCCTGCCATTCGTCGACAATGCGGAGCTCTTCGCCGGGAATGGCGGCGGACCAGCGGAGCGGGTAACGGCGGCCATCGGATTCGAAGAAGCGGTCGGGCGCGGAAGGCGCGAGAAAATTGAGGACGACCTCAAGGCCGATATTGATGGACGCGGCGCCGGGGGCGCTACGGCGCACGAAGACATCGCAGACGATTTCGAATCCGTCTTCTGTGGGAGCAAACGAAAACTTCTTTCCGGCGGGCCAGTCGGCGGAGTCCTCGGAGGCGAGGGCGACGCGCGATTCGGCAACGTCGGCGACGCCGTAGCGGCCACCGGCGAGCGCAGCGTCTTCTTCGAGATGAACGGCGGCGTAATCTTGCTGGGTTTTGTTTTGGCCGAACAGCAGCAGGCGGAAGGCGTGGCGCGGCCAGCGATCGTAATTGAGCCAGCGCTCGAGGCCCTCTTCCTTCGTGCGAACCTGATCGTGAATGGATTGCGCGACCTGAGGTTCGGCCGTCGTCAGATTGCGAATCTTGGCGTGATAAGACTCCGGGCGGCGCATCAGCGAATTGATCAGCGTGACGTTGGCCGGGCGGAAATCGAGCGCCGAGAAAGTGGCGCCGTCATCGGGCTTGAGCAGGGCGGCATAACGGTCGGAGGTGAAATAGATTTCCTCGCGGCCGTCGGCGTCGAAATCGAGGCGCGCCATATCGACGTATTGATGCTTGCGGTGCGAGAGCAAATCCGCCAGCGCTTCGGCCTCGGCGAGCGAGCGCCAGACGGCGGTGCGCAGGTGCGGCGAGTAGAGGCCGCCGAAAATGCCATGCCAGTAGGGATCGTTGCACTGGCCGCGGAGGAGCAGGATGGTGGCTTCGTCGCGGGAGGCGAGAAAAGTCTGGTCGCGACGGCGGCTCGGCGCGAGTTCGTGGACCTGCTTCGAGACGTACAGCATTTTCTTGTGCAGCAGATTCGATTCGGCGTATTTCGAAAAGAAGCCGCGCCAGGTGCCGCCACGAAGGAAGGGCAGGACGTCGGGACGCTTGGCGAATTCGTCGAGAAGATTGTGGTACTGGTTGCGCGCAGCGGTCGGCAGCGACCATTCCATCATTTCGGTGTAGGACGCGGTGGGAAGCTCGGCGCGGCCAAGCGGCGGGCGCGACGAGACGGCGTCCGACGGCTTGGCGATCGAGAGCCAGTCGGCGGACTGCTCGAGCATGATGAAGAAACGCTCGAGCCAGCCGTTGGTGTAGCAAAGCTCGTGGGTGCCGGGCCAAACGCCAAACTTTTCGAGGTCATCGCCCATGGCCGCGAAGCCGCCCGGATGCTTGCCTGCGGCGTCGCGCAGAAAGTCGGCGGTTTCGCTGACGTCGCGAAAGGGAATCAGGTAGCGAAGAATTTTCAGACCGGGGAGGACCTTGACGGTGTGGCCGAGATCTTCGGCGAGGGCGTAGCCGTAGAGCTGTTCGAGGTCGAAGCCGGCGCCGAGGAAATGATTGTCGTCGACGAGCGTGTAATCGACGCCGGCGGGCGCGAGCGACGAAGGGATTTCGGGTTCCCAGACGCGCTCCGTGAGCCACGCGCCGCGCGGACGAGCGCCGAAATGCTTTTCGATGTAGGCGGCGAGACGCGCGATCTGTTCGCGGCGGTCTTCGTGCGGAATCGAGATGAGAATGGGTTCGTAGAAGCCGCCGCCGACCATTTCGATCTGGCCGGAGCGTACGAGCGCGCGCAGAATGTCGAAATATTCGGGATGAAGGCGCTCGATCCACTCGAGGAGCGGACCCGAATAGTGAAGGCCGGCGCGAATCGAGGGATGGCGCGCGAGGACTTCGATGAAGGGCAAATAGGAAGTTTTGTAGGCGCGTTCGATCACGTCATCAAAATTTCCAACTGGCTGGTGGGCGTGGATCAGGAGGACAAGTTCGAATTTCCGCACCGGCGGACCCTTTCGAAGACACTAACAGGATAACCTGATTCGCGGGTACTGCACAGGCGGAGAATTGGCGGCGTCTTTGGTAGTTGCGGATATGGCTCCGTTATCCGTTGATTGAGTGTTCGTAGAAAAGGCCCCACCCTCAAAAGCCGAGGATGGGGCACCCGGAACGTCAAAAGCCAAGGCCCGTCGCGCCTTGACCCTTCGGAAACTTGCTGCTAGGGTGCAAGCCAGACGATGAAAAAGTCGCAAAGGTACCTTCTGCTCCTCGTTGCCCTGGCGGCTTTCGGTTATTTCGCTTACAAGTTTCGCAATGCAATCACGCTGGAAGGCTTTCGGTGGGGGATGGTTGCGGCGTCGCTGCGGCATTCGCGCGTGTCGTTGCTGCTGCTCGGCGTCGCCGTGATCTATATTTGCTTTGCGATTCGCACGCTACGATGGATGCGATTTTGCAGGTGGCTGGGCCCGACGAAGTTCTGGAATGTGTACAGCGCGACGCTGATGGGATTTTCGTGCATATTTCTGCTCGGGCGCGCGGGTGAGCCGATTCGTCCCGTGCTGATCGCGCGGAAGGATTCGCTGTCGATGCCGGGGATGTTTGGCGTGTACGTGCTGGAGCGGATTTCGGATGCGGCGGCCACGCTGGTGCTGGCCGGTTGCGCGCTGCTGGTGCTGCAGCGCGGCCCTCTTTCAAGCATTGCGGCGAGCCAGGTGGCGGGCGGGACGTCCGGCGTCTCCATCGTCCAGATCGCGCGCTCGACTGGGGTGCTGTTGTTCGTGGCGCTGATCGCGGCGATCGCGTTTCTGGTCTATTTCCGGTATCACGGCGCGGGATGGCTGGCGAAGAAGCTCCATGACAGCAAATGGCGCCAAGGCTGGCGCGGCAAGGTTGTATTGCTGCTCGAGGGTTTCAGCGAAGGTTTGCAGGGCATCCGCACGTGGGAGGATCTCAGCGCGCTGACCGGCTACACAGCGGTTCATTGGCTACTTGTGGTTTCGGTCTACGTGATCGCGACGCACGCTTTCGGCGGGAGACTGGCGCAGCTGAGTTTGGGCGAAGTGATTCTGGTGGTGGCGTTCACGCTGGTGGGCTCGGCGGTGCAACTGCCGGGTGTGGGCGGGGGCGCGCAATTGGCGACGTTCCTTGTGCTGACGCTGGTGCTTGGAGTAGAAAAAGAGCCGGCAGCGGTGTTCGCGATTGTCATTTGGCTGGTTGGATTTGCGTCGTGCTGCATCGTTGGGTTGCCGCTGCTATTTCGGGAGGGTTGGTCGATGGGAGAACTGCGGCGCATGGCGCAAGCGGAAGAGCGGGCGGGCGAAGCGGAGTTGCTAGCCGAGGCAGAGAATGCGACGGAATCGTCGACGGCGTCGCCGTCGGGGGAGTTGCCGCGGTGAGATGTCCTTTCTGCGCGCATCTGGATGACAAAGTGATCGACTCGCGCGAGGCGCGGACCGGGGATTTGATTCGCCGGCGGCGAGAGTGCCTGAAATGCAAGCGGCGGTTCACCACGTACGAGCGGATCGACGAGATTCCGTACATGGTGATCAAGAAGGACGGGCGGCGCGAGAAATTCGAGCGGCAGAAGATTTTGCAGGGGCTGCTGAAGGCGTGCGAGAAGCGGCCGGTGGCTGTGAGCAAGCTGGAATCGATTGTGGATGAGGCGGAAGCGTTCGTCAGCGAGGCCAGCGAGCGCGAGCGCACGACAACGGAGATTGGCGAGCTGCTGATGGCGCGGCTCAAGAAGCACGACAAGGTGGCGTACGTGCGATTTGCGTCCGTGTATCTCGATTTCAAGGATGTGAAGGAATTCATGGATGAGCTGAAGGGATTGCTGAAGGACCGGGTCAAGAAGTAACGCGCTTTACGCCTGCCAGACGCCTGCGGCAAAAGTTTTTAGAGTGCGAAACCCGAGATGCTCGTAGAGGTCGACGGCATGCTTGTTGATGGCGGTGACGGTGAGCGATAGCGCATCGTAATGGCGGTGGCGGAGCGCCTGAATCGAGTGTTCCATCAATTGGCGGCCGATGCCGTGGCCGTGATAACCGGGCATGACGCAAACCTGCGTGGTGTGGCCGACCCCTTCGGCGACGGTGGACGTGAGGATCATGCCGATGAGGCGGTCACCAGCGGCCGGGCGGACAAGGAACGAGGCCTCGGGGAGGAACTGTCCGCAGCCGGGCAGCAGAACGATATTGCGGAGGAATTTCAGGCTGCCCGCTTCGCTGCGGTACTGGTCGTTGATCTGGCCGTCGACGTGATCGGAGTAGGCGAGCTGGATCAGCCGGGCGGCGGCCTCGAAGGCGCGGTCGTTCCAGGGCTCGATGCGCAGCCCAGTGGAGAGGGGTTTCCCGCACAAAATCGAGTCCGCGAGCGGCAGAAGCATGAATTGGCGCGGATGAAGGCGAAAATGTTGCGAGAGGAAGGCGGGATCGAGTTCGCTGCCGAAAGGCATCAGCTGGGCCTCGATGCGCTCGAGGCGTGGCGTGCCGCGCAGCGCGCCGAGCATCTCGCGGAGTAAGGCCTGCGTGACGGGCCTCTGCGCGCAGCGTGGCGAGACGAAAAGTCCGCCGATCAGGCCTTTGCGATCTTCGAGGACGTAGAAGCCGTAACCCAGCGGGAGGCTATTATCGATGGCGACGTACCCGCCCAAAGCTCGGGAGTCGATGAACCGCCGGATCAGCTCGATGGACGCTCGATAATCCCAGTGGAGCTCTTCCCGCCAGTGGCGGGCCTCTTCCTGGAACAGGCCTTCGAGCGACCGTGATTGTAAGGTGCGGAGGTCGACGATCTGCATGAGAGATGGATGCCGTTCAGAAGCTATTATAGCTTTGGGACGCCCAGAACCCAACTCGCGGGATTCAGGGCGAACAGTATGAGAAACTAGGCTCCGAAAGGAAGTGCGCTAACACGTCGCGCCGGGGCTCGCAGCCGAGCTCCCCACGATTACTGGATGGCCATAGCTTTCGAACTGCGCAATTCACGCCTCGCCAAGATTATCTCCGGACTCCTGGCGCTATTTTTGTTCGCGCTGGTTTCCGTCGCATCGATTTCAGGTTTTCTTCTTTACCAGATCGTTCATCCGCAGCGAAATCCGGCAAACATTGATGTGGACATCATGATGGGACATCCGACGACCGTGCCGTTTCCGGTCGCGGGCGGCGCGACGCGGGACGGCCTATTTTTCCCGGGTTTGAGGGGTGCGCCGACGATCATCGTGTGCCACGGATACGGGGCGCAACGCAGCGATGTTCTCACATTGGCGACCGCGCTCCAGGAACATCAGTTCAACGTTTTCCTGTTCGACTTCACGGGGGCCGGGACCATCCCCGGAATTGCGACACTCGGGTACCGCGAGACCGGCGAGCTTCGTTCCGCGCTGCAATACCTCGCGACCCGCGATGATGTCGACGTCCGGCATTTTGGACTGTGGGGCACCGATATGGGGGGATACGCGGTGCTGGAGGTAGCGTCGACGGACAAGCGGGTTGCCGCTTTTGCGGTGGAGGATCCGTACGCCGATCCGCGGGATATGGTGCGGATACAGGTGAAGAATTCCGGGCTGCAGGCCATCCCTTACGTGGTGCGTTTCGTGGATTTCGGATTCCGGATGTACAACTATCCGCAGAGGCATGAACCTCCGGTCGCGACTCGCCTGGCGGCGACGGCCGGAATTCCGAAGCTATTCATCCTCGCCGACGATAGCCCCGTGCTGGCCGATCAAGGTTTGCAGCTTTTCGTCAAATCGCCCGATCCAAAGAGGATGATGCGGGTGAAGTCGGCGTACCGAGACCTGTCGGACGACGATCGCCGAGCGTACGAAAATCAAATCGTCGGTTTCTTCCTGCTGAGTATCCCGCCGACATCCCCCAACTAGCTAGCGCGGCGCCTGATTGATCGGGACGTAGAGAACACCCACATAAGGCTCGTCAAGACTGCCCTGGAACCGGCCGAGCTTTCGAATCTCCGCGAGGCCTGCTGGCGTCGTCAGAACGAGCGCGGCGTTGGGATTCCCGGGCGACCACTCGGGGAGTTCGCTATGGAAATAGAACGCCAAGCCCCAAACCCAACTGCGGCTCAGGTGGTAGGTGAAAATTCGGTCCGGATGCAGATCGTTGTGCATGAAGGCTGCGTGAGGCCTTGCCGAGTAGAGGGGATCCAGCGTTGGAAGGAGGGCGAGATTTGCAGTCTCAACGCTTAAAGCAACGAAAAGAGCGCCGAGCGCGATTGCGTATTCGAATTTACCGTGAAGGGCCGCGGCCAGGATGAACAGCATCACAGTCGCAACGAAAACGAGCGCCAGGCGGCCGACGATCGAAACGAATGCCGGAGTGTACTGATAATTGAGCGCTTCCCACGGGATCCGACGAGCCCCCGCGAGGCCGGCAATTCCTAGGCCGAGTAGAGTCACGCCGATGCCGCCAGCCAGAAATATCTGGGACGAGCGGCCTCGATCGGCAGCGCGGGCACTGCCGACCGCGCAGAGCAGCGCAATCGCGGGAATCGAGGGAAGAATGTAGCTCGGCAACTTGGATTGCGAGAGGCTGAAAAACAGCACCGGAAAGACGGCCCAGCATGCAAAGAAAAACCCGGGAGAGCTGTGCCAGGCTTTTTCTCGCCAGAGGCGAAGGCCCTCCTGTGCGGCAGGCCAGAGCATGACGGTCCACGGGAGGAGCGCGAGAAGGACGATCGGGCCGAAGAACCAGAATGGCCGCTGATGGCGGAAGAGCGGGGTGAGGTAGCGCTCGAAATTGTGCTGCAGGATGAAGACACGCAGGAAATCAGGATTGCGGTAGGCGCAGATTGCGTACCAGGGAAGAGCGACGACGCAGCACGCGACAATCGCCACCGGATGCGCAAGACGAAACGCCGCACGCCATTTTCGCGTTGCGAGCGCCCAGAGCACGACCGATCCGCCGGCCAGTAGAACTCCAGCGGGACCTTTCGCGAGCACCGCCGCACCCAGAAACGCGCCGAAAGCGAGCAGCGGCCAGAAGTCGCGCGGCGGCGGATCGGAAAGGGGATCGCGATTGCCTCGGAGCGCGCCCGCTTGGCGGAGAATCTGCGCGGCATCGGCCATCGCCAGCGTTAGGCAGGAGCTGAAAAGCATGTCGGGCGTGGCGGCGCGCGCGAAACCGACTGCTGCGACGCTTGTTGAGAACAGGACGGGAGCCAGGATCGCCGGATTTCGCGCGAGGCTGCCGGGTAGTGCCGGGTCGCCCGCTTCACGACCAGCCCCTGCAAAGCCAGCATACAAAGAGTAGTGCTTCCGCGCGAGCCAGCCGATCGCGATCGCTGCAAAGAGAGCCGCAAAAGCGGATGGCAGCCGGGCTGCCCATTCGGCCGATAGGTGCAGGCGGAATCCGATGGCGGCAGCCCAGTAATAGAGAACCGGCTTTTCGAACCACGGCTGGCCGAAGAGGCGGGGAGTGATCCAGTCGCCGGTTTGGGCCATGGCGCGGGCGATCCAGACGTAACGCGGCTCGTCAGGGCCGACGAGGCCGATTGCGCCCAGGCCTCCGAACAGGCAAAGGACACTTGCGAGCGCGGCTGCGATGGGCGCCGGTCGCAGCCACGGTGACCGCGTTGGGGAATGATTGCTCAAAGTTGCTCAGTCTAGCACCGCTCGACACCCTCTGGCGCCGACATTCAGCCTCCCGCATAATGGCTCGCGATGCGCGAATGGCTGGAGTATGCCGCGGCGTGGACTGGACTGAAACTGATGGGGCTTCTGCCGAGGCCGGCGGCGCGATTTGCGGGGGCGTGCTTTGCCGCAACCGCTTACGCGATTCGGACGCCGCTGCGGCGCGCCGCGATGTTCAACCTGAAGCTGGCGTTTCCCGACTGGACCGACACGCGGCGCCGAAAAGTAGCGCGCGGAATGATCCGGCAGGTTGGCTGGATGGCGGGCGAGTTCTCGCAATTTCCGAAATACAGGCGGGAGAACATCGAGCGAATCGTTCTGTTGGATGGTTTCGAGAATTTCGACGCGGCGCGTCGGCGCGGCAAGGGCGTCCTTTTCTTGACCGGACACATGAGCGCGTGGGAACTGGCGCCTTTCGCGCAGGCGCTTTACGGCCATCCGCTGCATTTTCTGGTGCGGCCGATCGCTAACCGGCGCGTGGACGCGCTGATCAATGGATATCGCTGCGGATCGGGGAATCAGCCGATCGAGAAAAATCGCTCGGCGCGTTCGATCCTGAAGGTGCTGGGGGATGGAGGGACGGTCGGGATTCTGGCGGATCACAACACGACTCTGGAAGAAGGCGTGTTCGTAAACTTTTTCGGAATCCCGGCATCGACGACGTCGGGGCTGGCGCGGATCGCGCTGCGCACCGACGCGGCGGTGGTGCCGGGATTCCTGGCGTGGGACGCGCAGCGGCGAAA
Source organism: Candidatus Acidiferrales bacterium (assembly GCA_049279635.1). Lineage (GTDB taxonomy): Bacteria > Acidobacteriota > Terriglobia > Acidiferrales > UBA7541 > Palsa-295. The sequence continues at coordinate 3,324 of JBAPOM010000022.1, read as the reverse complement.
ATACCGGCTCCGCTTCGAGCCCGCCGTGGAACTGGTGCGCACGGGAAACGAGGAGTCGGACGTGCGGGAGACGACGCAGAAGTTCATGCACGTGGTTGAAGATTACGTGCGCACGTACCCGGATCAATGGTTGTGGGTGCACAAGCGCTGGAAGACGCGACCGCCGGGCGAAAAGCCGATCTACCCCTTCTAGTGAGCCGATGGCCATTCGAATCAGTACGCTAGGGAAGCTTCGGCAAAGGAGACGCGACAATGACTCGCACTGAGACTCGCACGGGGACTTGCACCGCGGGTGATCTCGCCAAGTATCTCGGAGCCGAGCTGCGCGGAGATGCGTCGGCGCTCGTCTCGGGCGTTGCCAGTCCCGAACGCGCGCGCGCCACGGATTTGACTTATGTTGATTCAGCGCGCCATGCGGAGCGTGCCGCGAAGTCGGCCGCGGTCTGCGTGATTGCGGGAAAGGGCGTGCGAATCGAGGGAAAGACTTTGCTCGAAGTGAGCGTGCCCAAATTGGCTTTCGCAAAAGCGGCGACGCTTCTGGGGAAAGAGCCCACGCCCCATCCGAGCGTGCATCCGACGGCGATTGTCGCGGCGACCGCCAAGGTTGCGGCAAACGCGTTCATTGGTTGTTATGCGGTGATTGAGGACGAGGTGACTGTCGGCGACGGGACAATCATCGAAGCATTCTGCTTTCTGGGCCGGGGCGCCCGCGTGGGAGCGGACTGCCGGCTGCATCCGCGCGTCACGCTGTATGCGGCGGCGAAGCTGGGGGACCGCGTGGAAGTTCATTCGGGAGCCGTGATCGGTGGGGACGGATTCGGCTACGTTCCCGGCGAAGGGCGCCAGTGGAAATTCCCGCAGGTTGGGAGCGTCGAAATTGGCGATGACGTGGAGATCGGCGCGAACACGGCAATCGATCGAGGGTCGCTCGATACGACACAGATCGGCAACGGAGTGAAGATCGATAATCTCGTACAGGTGGCTCACAACGTTAGGATCGGCGAACATTCCGTGGTCGCTGCGCAAACGGGAATTTCGGGCAGCAGCACTCTCGGCAAGAACGTGATCGTCGGAGGGCAAGTGGGTATCGCCGATCACTGCACGCTCGAGGACGGGGCGATCGCCGGGGCGCAAGCGGGAATACCTTCGGGGAAGACCATTCGGGGTGGCCACGTGGTTTGGGGGACGCCGGCGCGCTCGCTCGAAAAATTCAAACGACAGTACGCATGGTTTGCCCGACTGCCCGAACTTGCGGAGCGCGTTCGCAGGCTCGAAGTATCGTCATCAACGAACCGTTAGAGGGTCCGAGGCAGCCCTTGGTTGAGGGATGACATCCTAAGGTATAGCCTGGGCGGGTACATGCGGGTGTTTTCGGTTGACCCTAGACCAAATACAAAAGATAATGGATTGGGGTTGGCCTGTAAGTACCTGTATTGTCGATAGATCGTGTGCATTCCTACCCGGGGAGGCCATACCATACCGCCAAACCGGCCTTTAGCTTAGTGAGTGAGACGAGGGCATGTCTGAGGGCTTGATGACACCGGAGGCACAACTCCGCGTGACAAGTGAGGGCGATGCGGGGCAAGCAACCGCCCGGAGCCGGGAGACGGAATCCCCTGTTGCCGAAGCCATTCGGCGCGCTATCGATTGGTTCCTATCGGCGCAGAATCCGACGGGCTACTGGTGGGGCGAGCTCGAAGCCGACACCACGCTTGAATCCGATTACATCCTCTACCTGCAGATCCTGGGCGAGCTGAAATCCGAAAAAACGGCGAAGCTCGCGAAATATATCCGCGACCGCCAGCTCCCCGATGGCGGCTGGAACATATTTTACGGCGGGCCTTCTGAGCTGAACGCGACCGTAAAGGCCTGGGTTGCTTTGCGTCTGGCCGGTGATTCGGCCGCCGCTCCGCATCTTGAACGAGCGAAGAAAAGGATTCACGAGTTCGGCGGGCTCGAGGCGACGAATTCGTATGTGCGCTTCTACCTTGCGATGGCTGGCGCGATTGATTGGAGAATGGTTCCGGCAATTCCGCCCGAGTTGATGCTGCTGCCCACCTGGTTCCCGCTGAATTTGTACGAAATGTCGTCGTGGACGCGCGGGATTGTGATTCCGTTGACGCTGATTTACGCGCAAAAGCCAGAATGGACATTGCCGGAGGGAGTCACGGTCGGCGAGCTATTCAAGCGGCCGGGAGCGATGCCGCCGTCGCTCGCGTGGGACAAGCAGGTCATGTCCTGGAAGAACGTTTTTCTGGCACTTGGTCGCAGTGTAAAGCTCTACGAGAGCCTGGCGTGGAAGCCGTTCCGCAAAATCGCCCTGGGTCGCGCGCGAAAATGGATGCGGGAGCGCCTGGAGCGGAGCGAGGGCCTGGGCACGATTTATCCCGCGATGATGAATTCGATTTTCGCGCTGCTCGCGGAGAGCGGCGATACGACGGACCCGTTGGTCGCGCGCGAAATCGGATTTTTGGCGCGCTACGAAATCGAAGAGGGCGATACGCTGCGCGTGCAGCCTTGTATTTCACCGCTGTGGGATACGGCGATTGCGATGGTGTCGCTCGAGGAAGCCGGCGTCGATCCGGCGCATCCGGCGCTTGTGGCGGCCTCGCGGTGGCTTGTCGCGAATCAGATTCTCGGGCCGGGCGATTGGCAGGTGAAAAATCGCAAGGCGGAACCCGGCGGCTGGGCATTCGAGTTTCGCAACGATTTCTACCCGGATGTGGACGACACGGCGTTTGTCCTGATGGCGCTGAGCCGGGTGGCCGACCCGGAGCCAACGCGCTTGCGCGCTTCGATTCGCCGCGGGCTTGCGTGGCTGTTGAGCATGCAGAACGGCGACGGAGGCTGGGGCGCATTCGACCATGAGAACAACCAGCAGTTCCTGAACCACATTCCGTTTGCAGACCACAACGCGATGCTCGATCCTTCTACCGCGGACGTGACGGCCCGGGCAATGGAGTGCCTCGGGCAGATGGGTTGGCCGTCGACGCATCCAGTGATCGAACGAGCGAAGGCGTATTTGCGCCGCGAGCAGGAGCAAGATGGTTCCTGGTTCGGGCGCTGGGGTGTGAACTACATCTACGGCACGAGCGGCGTCTTGCGGGCGCTTGAAGCGGTGGGACTCGGCACGCTACCGGAGGGCCGTCGTGGGGCGGAATGGCTGCGTTCGGTGCAGAATCCCGACGGCGGATTTGGCGAAACGGTTTTGTCGTATTACGATTCGGCGCTGAAGGCGCAGGGGAAGAGCACGGCATCTCAGACAGCCTGGGGTTTGATCGGCTTGCTGGCTGTAAACGGAGCTGCGGCTCTTGACGATCCTGC
>JBAPOM010000021.1:0-2133 GCA_049279635.1 Candidatus Acidiferrales bacterium | reverse complement strand
ATCTCATAAATGTTCGGCCGCGATCGAGAAACATGGCTTCAGGGGCTAAAGCCCTTCTTTCAACGGGGCTTGACGGCGTGGCTGAAGCCCCGCCCTTCCGTTCAGCCATTTATGAGATAGCTTCTAGTGATTGGTGAGGCCTTCGGGATGGCCTGCTCGAATGGCGCCTTACAAGTCCGCTACTCACTAATCACGTTTTTCCACCGGAGGAATACATGGCACTTACATTTTCGCTCGTCGACACGTGGGATGACGGCAAGCGCATCCACGTGTCTGGCACCGTAACCGCCTCGGGTAACTACGCAACCTCCGGCGATACGCTCGATCTCTCGCAGTTTCCCATCATCGCGGCGACACAAGCGCCGGTTCAAGGTACCGCCTGGATGGATGGCCTTTCGGGCTACGATTTCGTTTTCTATCCCGGCGCGGCGATCAACAACAGCAGGGTGAAGATCTTTCAGCAGGGCGCGAGCGCCGGCGCTTTCCCAGAGCTTGCCTCTGGCGCGTATCCCTCAGCGATTACGTCGGACACGATCACCTTCTACGCCATTTTCAAGAAAATGCAGTAATAAACACAGTGGCGAGTGCCCCACCCACGGGCCCCGCCAAGCGGCTAGCAGAAAATTCTAGTTACTGTGTTCCTGCACCCGAGAAACCCATGAGCATCGAAACTTTCTCTCCGTTGCCCCTCAATGTCTTCGGCACGTGGGTGACGCTGCTCGACCCCTCCGACGTGCCTGCGGGCATGTCTCCGAATCTTGCTGATGTCGATTTCTTCCCCGGAGGTGTGCGTACACGCCCTGGACTTGTCTCGCAATACGCCGCCCTCGCCAGAGCGCCGCAAATCAACGGCGTGAAGACCTACATCACCACAAACCTCGTGCAGCGCATGCTCGGCCTCGATTCGCTAGGAAACCTGTACGAGGAAATCACGCCCGGCGTCCTCTCGTTGATCCTAGCCGGTGCCGTAGGGCCTAATCTCTATCTAGCGTCGACCACCCACTTCGGCCGCGAGTACATGGCTTTTGGCGACGGCTCCGTCGGCCAAGACTTGCCGCGTCAGTACGACGATTCAAACTACGATCGCGTCAGTCAGGTCGGACCTGGGGAGGGACCAACGGTCGTAGATTCCACTAGCGGCGGTAACATTTCGCCCGGCGTGCATCAGGTGGCTGTGGTGTTCGTCACACGCCAAGGCTATTGGACCGCTCCCTCACCTGTTGTTTCGTGGACCGCCGGAGGCGGTTGGGGGGCGAACCTGACCAACATCCCCACCGGCCCGTCGAACGTCGTTCAGCGGTTGCTCGCGTTCACCGCCTCGGGCGGCTCGAATTTCTACAACGTGCCCGCCACCATGATGATCAACGACAATACAACGACTTCGCTCAGCGTCGATTTCACGGATACGATCCTGCTCTCTGGCACAAGCATGGACTATCTCTTCAGTCAGATCGAACTGCCCGAACAGCTCGGGGTCGTTGCGTACTCCGAGCGCCTCTTCTGGTGGGGGGAACGCGCACAGATGGACAACTGGCGCAACCTCTCGTTCGACGGAGGCTGGGATCCCTCCGTGAGCGGGCGCCCGCTTGGCTGGCATCCTGATTCGGTTCTCGGGCCTGGCGGGAGCCGCGAATCGAGCGACGTGGTCTGGGGCGATGCCTATCGCATCACGGCTGACGGTGTTTCAGCGGCGCGCGGCTACATTTCACAGGGCGCTATCGCCGATTCAGTCGGGAATCCATTGATCGCGCCGAATACCGACTACTCGGTGCGCGCCCGCGTCAAGCGCAGCGCCAATCTTTCGGCTGGCACGCTGCAAATCAACCTTTTCAGTCCGACGATGAGCCAAGTCGGGCTCGGCCTTACCGTGACGGCTGCGCAAGCCACCATCGGCTATGAGGAATTCACCGCCGAGCTTTGCCCTCCGCAGGCATCCCTGCCGCCCGACCTCACACTGCGCGTTTTCGCTGGCCTCACTCCCGCGCCATCGGGCGAATCTTTCCTTGTCGACAATATCGAAATATTCCCGACCGACGTGGCGCAAAATCCATCGCTCGTGCGCTGCTCCGGCACCGAAGAACCCGAAGCTTACGACGGCGTCACCGGCATCATGAGTATCGCTGAGAACAACGG
>JBAPOM010000020.1:0-6944 GCA_049279635.1 Candidatus Acidiferrales bacterium | reverse complement strand
GTGAACGAGGAGATCAAGGATCTTTTCGCGGCAGGCGCTGATTTCGTGCAGGTCGACGAGCCCTACATGCAGGCGCGGCCGGAAAAAGCGCGGCAGTACGCGATAGCGGCGCTGAACCGCGCGCTCGACGGCGTCACCGGAACGACGATCGTGCACCTGTGTTTCGGCTACGCCGCGCTCGTTCACGAACGGCCGAGCGGCTATTCGTTTCTGCCGGAACTTGCCGAATCGAACGCGCAGCAAATCTCGATCGAAACGGCGCAATCTTCGCTCGATTGTTCGATTCTCACGAAGCTGCCGGGTAAGACGATCCTCCTCGGCTCGCTCGATCTTTCGAGCAACGACGTCGAGAGCGCCGAGACCGTGGCGGCGCGCATCCGGCGGGCGCTGCCGTTCGTCGACCCGGCCCGGATCATCGTGGCGCCGGATTGCGGGATGAAGTACCTGACGCGCGAAGCGGCGTTTGGGAAGATGAAGTCGATGGTTGAGGGCGCGCGGATCGTGCGATCGGAATTGCAGGCGAAGGCAGCCGGGCGATCTTCCTGAGATCGGTGCTCAGACGCTCGAGCGCGCCGAATTCCGCAAGAGAGTCTTTCACAAGGTCGCGGTAGGTCCGCCGCGCGGCCTTCAAGACTTTGCGATGTCCTCGCCAGACTACGCACGTGGTGCCAAGCAAGAATAGCCGGTGGAAACGAAAGGCGAGCCATTCGATCGCCCGCGATCGTCGCGCGCCAAGCCTCGCCAGCATCGACGCCTGAAAGCGCAGGTGCGCGGCCTCGTCTTCCAGAATCTGCTCGCTGATGCCCCGCAAAAGCGGAGATGCGGTGGCGGCGCCGAGCGCGCGGTAGTAGGGAACCGCGATGATTTCGGCGGTCACCAGCACGCGCAAGGAAAGTTCGAGTCCCGCCAGAACGCGCAACCGCCGGAAAACCGAATCGATCCAGTGATTCGGTAGCGCCGGTATGCCTTCCCGCTCCATGAATCGGAGTAACTGGCTGCTGTGCCGCTGCTCCTCGCGGACGAACAGCGCAAGGGCCGGGACGAACGCGTCGTCGCCAACCTTCGCGGCAAAGATGCGGGCGCGATCGAGAAGCCGCCTGCCGCTCGATCCCTCACCGAGTTGAAACTGTTGAATCGAGCTTTGAATGGCTGCGCGCTCGTCCGGCGTAAGGCATGGCGCATCGTGCCAGGGGAGGAGCGCGGTGACGGCGAGGTTGCGGGCGAAGTGATCGCGCCAGAATTCGGATTGCGAGCTGGAAGTACAGTTCGTCGAGGGCACGAGCGTTCTCATTGTGAAGTACTTTGCCATACAAAGTACACTAACACAAAGAGGCCAACGGACGCCAGCGCGACTTTCTAGAACGGGATGTCTTCGTCGGAGATTTCGGGGCCCGCCGGAGCGGGCTCGTCGACGCCGCCGGCAGACTCGAAGTCGGCATCCGCGGAACGCCCGTGGCTCGCGGCTGCACCGCCGGCCGCGCCCGATGCAGCGCCGGCCGCGGCACCTTCCGCGCGCGAGGTGAGCATGCGCATCACGTTGGCGACGATTTCGGTGGTCGTGCGCTTCTGGCCGTCGCGCTTGTCTTCCCACTGGCGCGTCTGGATGCGTCCTTCGATGTAGACGAGCATGCCCTTTTTCAGATACTGCTGCGTGATTTCGGCGAGCTTGCCCCACACGACGATCCGGTGCCACTCGGTACGCTTCTGGCGCTCGCCGGAGCGGTCCTTAAAGGTCTCATCCGTCGCCAGCGTGAAATTGGCCACCGCCTGGCCGCCCGAGGTGTAACGCGTCTCGGGATCGCGTCCGAGGCGCCCAACTAGAATCGCTTTATTGACTGACATGCGCAGGAGTATAGCAGAAAGTGGAAAGACGAGAGTGATTCGCGCCGTAACCCGGGGGAGAGCGCGTTCTGCTAAAATCCGCCCACGGATTCAGGCGAAAGAACAATCAAGAGAGGGAGAATAGCTATGCCCGAAAAAGCGCAGAACTTCGAGAATCACACGAAGAGGGTTCCCGCATTTCATTTCGTCGTGCTGCCCATTTTGATTTTCAACGTCGTTTGGTGTATTGAGCGCGTGATTCACCAGCACACCTTCGGGACGGTCGTGTCGCTTCTGGTGGCGATCGCGCTGCTTCTGCTCGCGTTCAATGCTCGCATCTTCGCGCTCACCGTGCAGAACCGCATCATCCGGCTCGAGATGCAGTTGCGACTCCAGCAGGTACTGCCGCAGGACCTCAAGCCGCGCATTGCCGAATTCACGCTGGCCCAGTTGGTGTCCCTGCGGTTTGCAAGCGACGCGGAACTGCCAGAACTCGCGCGAAAGGTGTTGGACGAAAAGCTGAACGACCGCAACGCGATCAAGAAGCTGATCCGCAACTGGCAACCGGATTACTTGAGAGCGTAGTCTGTCCTAGTGGGCGGTCGACCGAGATGAAACGCCCATTTCGTGCAGCTTCGCGGCGGCGCGGCGGGATTCGTCGGAGCCGGGAAAGCGGCTGACGACGGCCCGCAGATCGCGAGTGCCCGCGGACTTTTCGCCGATCTCGAGCTCAGCCATCCCTTTCTTCAGCAGCGAGGCGGCCAGCTTGAAGCTGTGCGGATACTCCATGAGAACTTCTTCATACGCGGTAATCGCCGCCTTGAAATCATTCTGTTGATAGGCGATCTCACCGAGATAGAACTGGGAATTCGATGCGAGATCATTCGTTGGAAAGTGCTTGATGTAGTCCGAGAATTCCTGGTGCGCGAGGGCGTAGTTTCCGCTTGTGTAGTCGCGCAGGGCATTCTGATAGAGCGTATCCGCGGAAATTGGCGCCATGCCGGGCATCCCGCCACCGGGCGCCGGCGAATTCATCGTGTTGGGACCGCCGGGAGCCGGCACCGTGCCGGGAGCATTCGTGTCGGGCATGCCTGGAGCGCCGCCAGGAGCAGGAGCGCCTCCCGATGGAGCTCCGTTGGAAACTTTCGCGTCGATGCTTTGCAGCAGGCTCTGCATATCGGTGAGCTGCTGCGAGAGCTTGCCCACGCGCGCCTGGATATCCTGCACGTTATCCGACAATCCCTGCGTCTGCTGCGTCACCGTGTCGAGGCGCGAGCCATTATTCGCGGTGGAGTCTTGCACGGTTTTCTGCAGCGCGTCCATCTGGCTGTTCAGCTTGCTCACCGAATCGAGCGACTGCTGGATCAGCGTTTTCAGCGTGGCGTTGTTAGCGTCAATCGCGCTGCGCATGTCCGTCTGACCCTGCAGGAGCTGGTTCACTGTCTGCTGCAGTTCGATCATCTCCCGCGACACGGCGCCCGCCGGCTGCGGCGCGAGGATCGCTCCACCAAGGGCTCCGAAAAACATGGCTACTACCGAGAGCACGACCCATCGTATGCGCAAAGGAAATCCCTCCTTACGGAAAGCGCGGCGCCCTCAAGCACGGCGCGCTTGAACAGAAAAATTCGCGAACGGCGGGCCGGACTGTGCGCCGGCCCGCCCCTCGCGATAGAAGTGTACCGCTCCTAGTGTGCCAGAACGAAGTGATCCCGGCGATTCTGCTGCCAGCAATCTTCGTTGTGTTCGGTGCAGAACGGACGCTCTTTGCCCCAGCTCACGGTTTCCATCCGGTCGGCGGAAATGCCGAGCGAGATGAGGAAGTTCTTGGACGCCTGGGCGCGACTCTGGCCCAGAGCGAGGTTGTATTCCGTGGAACCGCGCTCGTCGCAATGTCCTTCGATCGAGATGTGCACGTCGGGATACGAACGCAGGAATTCCGCATCCTTGGTGAGAGCATCGCGAGCGTCGCTGCGAAGCTCGGCCTTGTCGAGATCGAAGAATACATCTTTGACGTTCTGCTCGAAGAGCTCGCTCACGTTCGGCGGCGCTGCAGCGGGCGGAGGAGCAGCCTCCGGAGCGGAGACATCCACGTGCGCGGTGGCCGTGGCGCTGCCACCCGGCCCTGTGGCCGTGATGGTGTAGGTGGTTGAGGTCGTAGGATTGGCCGGGGTCGAGCCTTGCGGCGCGATCTTGCCAAGGCCCGGCTCGATATCGAGGTCGGTGGCGTTGGTCGATGACCACGACAACGTGACAGTCGCACCCGGATTGACCGAGGTGGGCGACGCGTTGAGGGTCACCGTCGGCTGCGCGGGCGGCGCCGGCGCTGGGGCCGGCGGCGTGGCCGCAACCTGCTTTTTGCAGCCCGAGATGAGGGCGGCAAACGCGAACAGACTGAACAACACTGCATACCTTCGAAAAGTACGGTGCTGCATGTAGAGCCTCCTTCGGCGTTCCCGCGAGGGCTTAGCAGGACGGCCGAGAATGAACTGGTACTGATTGAACGTGTGTGACAGGACGAAACCGCTCTTGCACCAACAGCACGACATTCGCTCCGCGAATTGCACGGCGCGAAACTTGAAAAGCAGCCGATCGGGCGATTCTCATTCGCGCCTATCGCTGCGACCAATTGGGCGATTCACTCTGCCCTTGAAATGTCAGCTCGCGTGGCTGGCTGCCATCGGCCAGCATGGTCCAAATCTGACGGGTGCCCGTCCGCGTCGATTCGAAGACCAGATGACGCCCGTCGGGAGCCCAGCTGGGCCGCTCGTTACGGGCTTCGTCTTTCGTCAGCTCGACGAGCTGATGAGAGACGATGTCCATTACGTAGATATCGTAATTTCCGCTCGGGCGTCTCCAGCTAAATGCGAGCAATTGTCCATTCGGTGACCACGATGGGTCGATCACGTACCCCATGTCGGGCAGGTCGATCTTCTGGGTGTTCGAGCCGTCGGCATCCGAGAGGTAGAGGGCCGGGTCTCCCGCGCGGTCGCTCACGAAAACGAGCTGCTTGCCGGTCTTCGGATTCCACGTGGGCGAAGTGGCGACGCCCGCGCCGAAGGTTACACGACGCAGGTGCGTGCCATCCGCCTGCGCGACGTAAATGGCCGGATTGCCGTTGATGCTCGACATAAACGCGATCTGCTGGCCGTCCGGCGACCATGCCGGGGAACTGTTCGTCCCGAGAAAGCGGGGGAACCCGAGCAGGCGATTCGAGGCGGTCGAGTAAATGCAGATTTGCGCGGACGTGATGCCGCGAAACGGAACGTAGCAAGTAAAGGCGATGCGCGTCGAGTCCGGCGACCAGCGCGGCGTGAGCGCAATCGAATTCAGATGGGTGATCTGCTGCTGGTTCGCTCCGTCGTAATCCATCACCCAGATTTCCTTGTTGCCGCTGCGCCCGCTGACGAACGCAATCTTCGTCTGGGCGATTCCGGGCTGCCCGCCGCTGAGGAGGGCGACGATGTCGTCCGCGAACTGGTGCGCGAGCTCGCGAGCGCCGTCTTCCGTGACCGGACCGCGATAAATTTTCTGCAGCGCGAGCGGAGCTGCCGGATTACTTACCTGCGAGAGATAGCCGGCAAACGCCAAGCCCGAACTATCCTGGCTCAAATTGCCGAAGGCGACCATGTACGCACTCGCAGGCGCTGCAGACCAATCCTGCGCCTTCAAATCGCTCGGCTGGCCGGGATCCGTCAGCGGGTAAAAGCTGGGGCTGACCAGATCGATAATTCCGGAATATTGGAGGTCGGCCCAGAGCACATCGTGAAAAACCTTCGGAAGCGGCGGGCCGAACGTTGATTTCCCCACTGTGTCGGGTACGGCGAGGCGTGCTTTGGTTACGCCGAGGCCCGTGCCGGTCTCGAACCAAGCCTGCGCTGCTACGGAATGTGCCGAGCAGAGAATTGCAAACACGATTAAGACAACTAATACTGAGAGGGATTTAAGTTTTCGTTTCATTCGTCCATGCCTTTGCCCTGTTTGCATATAAGTTCAGCGGTGATAATCGAAATAAAACTGGACGTTGACCGACGAGCCCGAATACGCGCCGGGCAGGCGGTCGAGAGGACTCGATGACTGAATCGCGCGTAGCGCTGAGCTATCCACCGAGTAGTTGTTGCTGCTCTGCGTGATCTGCACGTTGGTGATCGTGCCGTCACGTAGTATCGTGAATGTGACTAGGACGCGAGGCGCGTACGCCACGCTCGGGTCGACGGTTGACTGCAACCAGTTGCTGCTGATGCGCCGCTGCACCGCTTCGACGTACCACGAGAAGCGCGAGCCGAAATCCCCTCCGCCCACGCCGTTGAACGAGAGCCCCGCTTGCGTAGTCCCGGCGCCCATCGCAAATGAAGTAACCGGAATCGTCGGAGTGCCGCCTCCCCCATACGGAATCGCGTTCGTGGGCGGCGGCGTCGGATTCTCGAGCACCTTCGATGCCTGCGAAATAATCTTCGGCGGCTTTTTCATCTGGAATTTCTGGATCGGCACGGCATCCGGCGGAGGCTTCGGCGCCGGGTGCGGCTCGGACTTGAACAGCCCCTTCGAATTATCGACCACGCGGTTCGGCGTGACGACATCAGGGCGGGGAAGCGGAATCGCCGGAACGCTGCCGACGATGCCAACGCTAATCGAACCGCCCGGCCCACCCCAGTTTTCGCCGCGATGCGTGTAAGACCACCAGCCCGCGACAACGCAATAGGCCAGGATTGCAAGGTGCAGCCACACGGATCTATAGACGAAAGGCTTGAGTGTCTGGCCCGGCCGCGTTGCCGCTATCGTTGACATTTCATTCCCGCGATTTCACGCGCTCATTGCGATTGAGACCGCTCTTCGAGCGGCTGCGTCACTACGCTGATATTGGTAATGCCGGCCTGCCGCAGCGCGTCGACCACGGTGGCCCAACTGCCGAAGGGCACCGTCTGGTCGCAGCGCACGTAGACGGCCTGCGTTTTGGGGTTGTGCGATTGCGCGATCACCTGCCGTCCGATCTCGTGGATGTTCACCGGCTTGTCGTTCAAATAGACGCGCTGGCCGCGGTCGATCGTGATCACCATGCGCACCTGCGTGAGTTCCTTCACGGTCTTCGTCTTGGGCACGTCGACGTCGATTCCGGACTGCAGGAT
>JBAPOM010000019.1:0-7309 GCA_049279635.1 Candidatus Acidiferrales bacterium | reverse complement strand
GAACTTCGGTACTCTGAGAGTAATATCTGTGCCGGTGCTGACCTTGCACGCACTGCGAAGAGAGTTTGTCGAGCTCGTAGGACGACGAGACTGCACCATGAGTGAGCCTGGGACTAGAACTAAATATGCCTACGACCGCTTTGGCAACCGCTGGCAGCAGAACGGGCCGCATCCGTACCAGCCCAGTTTCGATGCCAATAACCGGATCACGTCAGGAACTGGCGTGGCCTATGACGCTGCGGGTGATACGACGGGTGATGGCACGACGACATACACATACGATGCCGAGGGCCGCGTCACAAGTGCATATAACGCAACAAGTGGAACTTCGACTTACGTCTACGACGCAGCCGGTCACCGCGTTCAAAAGACGACCGCTGCGGGCGGCACGGTAAATTTCCTCTACGATCTCGGGGGGCACGAAATCACGCAGATAAGCTCGACGGGTGCGTGGACTCGCGGCGAAGTGTACGCGGGCGGGCGTCACATAGCAACATACAGTGGTGGCACTGGAGGCACCACCTACTTCATTCACTCCGACTGGCTCGGCACCGAGCGGGTGCGATCCGCAGTCAACGGGACATCCGCCGAAACTTGTACGAGCCTCCCATTCGGAGACTGGCTCACATGTGCAGGCTCCGATGTCAGTCCCATGCACCTGACAGGCAAGGAGCATGATTGGGAAACTGGTCTGGAAAATTTTGGAGCCCGTTATGATTCGTCGGCGATGGGCCGCTTCATGTCTGCGGATGAACCGGGCGCTGGGTGGGCCCAAGAAGACCCTCAAAGCTTCAATCTATATAGCTACGTAGAAGGCAACCCCGTAAATTCCACGGACCCGTCTGGGCGCGTGTTCTGCCGAACAGACCCAAACTCCGGTCAAAAAATTTGCGACGTGTCGAATGTTGATTACTTCAAAAACCCTAAGAAATACGATGCCCTGGGCTATAAGCATTACTACTGCTCCTGCGATTCGCCTGCGGATATTAGAGCCTGGAACAGACACATGGATCCGGGAGTTCCAAACATATCGACAGATTTCTTGTACCTGTATTCGGCGGGTTCACTGATCCGGGGAGGCATTGGCCTGGCGAGGGGCGCTTGGGGACTTCTCAGTGAATTCAGCGCTGCAAACGTTCCAAACGATATGCTCGTCATCGGCAAGATGCCTGACCTGGAAGCGCTCGATGCGATAGGTCCCGGTGAGCGGACATTGTTGGAGGATCTACCAGACTTAGGGAGCGACGAGGCGAACTTGGCCCAGAACCAACAGGTGCTCCTTAAGGCTATGGACGAAGGTCAACCTATTCGGGACGCGTCTGTCGACACCGCGACAGGCCAACCGAAAGCGGGCTCGGAATCAGGGTTCCTGAAGATGGAGCGCGATACCTTGCGGAATCATGGATGGACGCTGGCTGGTGACACGTGGTATCCACCCAATGCCTTTAACGTTAAGTGAGGGGTCCCATCTCCACCCCCGAACCTGCGCGTTGACTTGCAAGGAAGTACGGTATACCGTTGATAGAGGGTACTTATGTTGAATTGGAAACCCGCGTCGGATCGCTGGAAGTTGGGGCTCAAGGAAGCGGTTCTTGCGAACTTTGATTATCTTGCATCGTACGGTCTTGAATGCGTGGAATCTGATGTCACCCACGTGCGATATGACTCACCAAAAGTCTTCGTCAACGTCTATCATGGTCGAGGATCATACGAACTAAATGTGGAAATCGGCAGACACGATGGCCCGAGGAAAGATTCCTCTCTTAGCTTGGATGCTGTGCTTGGGTGGAAAAGAGCGCCGGAGCGAAAGGTTCTTTCCAGAGAACTCCCTCTATTCCAATCGCACACGCGTGAAGGCGTGCAAGAAATGGTTCCCAAGATGGCCGCTCTGTTCAGAAAGTATGCCGATCCCCTGCTGCGAGGCGATGAAGGCGCATTCAAGAGTTTCGATGACCATTGCACAATAGAGTCTCACCGGCTCGGCGAGCACTATCGGTCCGGGACGACTCGGTGGAAAGCGGATATGGCCTGGCAGCGCAAAGAGTGGCAGCAAGTTATCGAAGCATACGAATCGATCCGCGACGACCTATCCCAGACGGAAGAGGCTGAGCTGGCATACGCTCAAGATCAAGTCAGGTTGGCGGAGGGCCATCCGGTAGTATCTTCGGGCGGGCAGTCCGGGAAGCTCTCCTAATTCTGGCTGATTAGATGAGGTTTGTCGGCTCCTTCGTCCGATTAGACTTGGTTGCTGTGAGAGGACCAAGGGCGGGTGGCGCACCCTCCGCTCCCCTTCTGACAGTCCCCTAATTCCGACCGCGCATGACACGTCACACCCGATCTTACTTAGGCCACGCAGAAGCTTGACGAGGCTGCCGCAGCTTCGTTTCTCCGCAGTCAGAATGGAGGCAAACATCGATGGCATGGTTCTACGAAATTCGCAGTTCCAACAACGCCGTGCTGAAGCGAGACGGCGGCTTTGCTACCCAAGATGCCGCGACGACCGCCGGACGCGCAGACGCCAAGAAAATGAAAAACTCCCGCCAGCCGGTCGGACGCATCATGGTTGGACAGAATCTGGAAAAGCCAACGCGGTGATACCAGAATCGTGACGCACACGGGACTGATCGAAGCCCTCGACACGAACGCCATCGGCTGTGAGATGGCCGCCCTTCTCGTCGCCTTCGACTACAACACCAAATTTGCCCGACGCTCCGATGCGCAGCGGCTTTCTAGTTCCGCGCTCGGTTTGAATGCGCCATTGCTGTTCGCTGATAGGAGAGCGCATTGAGATCGTCCGCATTTAGATCGTCGATGTCTTCGTAGTCTGGCGCTTGTTCGGGAGCTTCCTCGGGGGCGGCGTTCACCTGCGACAAAATGGCACTGCGTGCGATGGCGCTACGAGCGAGCTGGTTGCACAAATGTTTCGATTACTGCGACTGCTCGATCTGCTCCGCCAAAATCCTGTCGTCGGCAGTGGGCTCGTATTCCCATTTCGGGCGCGTAGGCGGCGGGTCTGCTAGAAAAGCCTCGAACTCGCGCTCCGCAGCAGCAGCCCAAGACCCATTCTTTTGGCAATGGTCCCTCAACCGGAAGAAATCCTGCTTGCAGTATCCTTTGAAAAAATCCCCCGGCTTGGTGCAGTTCGGCGCGTGACATTTCGGACCTGCATCCAGCAAGTGACGGGTCTTGAGCCGCGAATAGTGAACGAGGCACCAGCCTCGGCACTTCGCTTCAGACTCGCAATGCTCGACTTTGCAAGTAGCCACGGTCGAGCCTCACAGAATATCGGTGATCTGCTTCAGGACTGCGGGATGAGCCTCGGCTTTTTCGAGTGCGTTTGCGTCTACGTCTTTCAGGCGTTCAAGCGCCGCGACAATCTTGTCGATGGGCTCCGTCGGCTTCAGATAGTCGGCTTTCGCGTTGTAGAGTTTCGATTTCAGCTGAATTGAAACATTCAGTGGCGCAATTCGCGTTGCCAATTCATCGGCGGATTGTGATTCGTGGAAATGCTGCCAGAGGTCGCCGCGCTGGTCGTCCGTAATCGCGGGCTCTCCTGTCAGAATCGGTGCCGCCACATCGTCGAATGGATTTGACATTGAAATTCCTTTCTAGGAGTTGCGCAAGGGACAAAGCTCGGTGAACTACTTGAGAAGTATGTGCCCTTTGCGTTTTCCCTTGGAGACAGGGACATGACGCCCTGCGCTCATTTTCTGTGTCGTGTGAAGGGCACGGCACAAACTGTTATCGATTCCAGAATCCTGACGACGCCAAAGTGTCAGGGTCCATGCCGTTGCATGTGCGACCCGCAAAATATCGCCGCGTGACCTCGTCAATTTCAGCACGCGATGTGCAGGCTGCCAATTCTTTGGCGTAATCTGCGTCGACCTTCTGTTGGTCAGTTTCCGCGTCCTCTTCCTGCATCGCCTGATAGGCTGCAGCAAGGGCCGCGACCTTGTCTTCGCTTTCAGTCAGACCCATTTTTTTGAGCATCTTGCCCATTCTTTCGACGTTGGCATCGCCGCCCGCCCAATCGGCACCGAAATCCGAATTGAGAAATTCCTGTGTGGCAGCCGCCCATGATTGTTCGACGCGCTTGTTCGCGATTGTGTCGATTACGCCGCTTGCCTCGATGTACTGCGCCGCAGAGATTTCGCCACGCTTGAATTTCAACTCCAAATCGGCCTGCCGAGCCGCTTCCACGCCGTCGGTCTGCGTCTGCGCGAGCATCTGGCGCGCCTGCTCATCGGTCAGAAACAAACCATCAGGTCCCCGATAGCGTTTGCTAACGGGGTCATAGACAACGTTCGTGAAAACCTCTTTAGCGGGCTCATCGTGTTCGGCAGTCTGACCGAAGATTTCCCGCATGTACGCCAACTCAGCGTCAACCAATCCCTGCTCGGTCGTAGCTTCAACGACGTGTTTCTGTCCATTGATGACTAATGTCTTCGCGAATGAGCGCGGCTGTGCTACCTGAGAGACAGGAACCTCGTGGAGCACGGTCGGGTTCAACGCATCAGGCTTTACGACGCCGACCTGAATCGCGGCGGCGCGCATCAGTGCCGCAACTTCATCAGGAGTTTCACAGGCGTCGACCGCTTTCTTGAATTCCTCGGGAAAGTCCTCACCGATTCTGCTCGGGCTAATGTCTGACATTTTGAAATCTCTCCTCTGACGCCTTAGCGTCGGTACATCGAGTAAATCTTTTCGATTTTCTTCCGCAGTTCTTCGGCGCTATCCGCTGAAACCTCGAAACGGTCATTGCCGCTCGGATACACGACTTGAAAAAATCCCGAAGGACTGTGCCGCACAGGCTCGGCAGGCATCGGCGGATTCGCAGCTGCAGTAGCGGAAGCCTCGGTCGGTCGATTCTCGGCAAGATGGGTTGCCAACATCTCATAGAGCGCAGTCGGAGAGTCAGCCGACTTGATTTGTTGCTCCAGCGTGTCGTTGCCTTCACGTGTGAAGTTCTCGCTCATCTCAGTTGCCTTTCGTGCCCGTCAAATACTTGAGTGCGGCTTCTCGGGCAAAACGTGCCAAGGGGAAACTGGCAAACAAATCGTCTCCGCAGGCCATTTCGAATAATTGAAGAGATGCCCGCAGCGTTTGCAGGGCGCGATTCTCGGCATCTTTGGCAATTCATGCGTCGGACCCTGCGAAGTCTCTTCGGACCACGGCGTGAATGTCGGGCCAGCCCTTTTCTCTCCCGGCTCGGGCTCACCCGCACACACGGGCTTGGGGTTTTTCGAGTTCTTCCGCAGCCCCATCAGTTCCATTTTCTGTGCGAGCAGCTTCGCGTGTGCTGTCGACCCTGCTTGTCCGTTCGTTTCGATAACAGCCAGCGTCCGATTTATTTCGGCGAGCAGTAGCGCGACCCGCCGACTCGACCGTTGCGCGCTCATCAGTTCACCCACCGCGACATCTGGACAGAAGACGGATGCTTCTTCGCGTAAGACAAGACGCCTTCGACAAATTTATCGGCCACCAGTTTCGGTGCAGCCTCGGTCAACGCTGAGAGAACCTCGTTCGTCGGCGGAGTGGCTTCTGCAGCAACTGCGGCTGGCTCGGTCGGCTTCCCTCCACCAGAATCAGGAACTGCGTCGGTCGGAATCAAGCCGAGCGCATACGCCACGATAGACTGGACGACCGCGTCGGACTTCAGCATGCCGCCCGTGACGAGCAGCGCGACGGACTTTTCCATTCCTGCCTCAGTCAAGACGCCGAGAAGATTCTTCTCGGAGAGCCCCGCGAGCAGGAACCCCTGAATCGTTTTCGGGATGGTCAGAAACGCGGGAAATTTCAAGAGGGCGGCGTAGATTTCAGCGACCTGCTCGGTCTTGGTTTTCTTCGACGCGCTCATACCGGATGCTCCTCTACGATTTCGAAACTACCTCAACAGCGGGCGCGGCTGGGTCGGTCGGCTGCAGACCAGCGAGGACCGCGTAAAACTTCATCGTCTCGACTAGTTCAGGCGTCGGCTTTCCACGGCGCGTGGACCGTTTGATGAGCCCGAGCACGCTCTCCAAAACCTCCTGCTTCAGGTCCTGCATCTGCATTTCCTTGTCGCGTCCGAAGAATAAGTCGACGCAGGCTTTCACGTCACGCTGGCCCAAAATTTCATAACCCATGACAGCGGCGGTCTTGGGCTTCGCGGTCGCGGGATAGGCGCGCAGGACGGCGGGCAGGACTCTGCATCCGTTCTGGAGATACTCCACCATGAAAACCTTCCGTTGCGCGGGCAGGCGAAGGTACTCGGGTCGTGCCTGAATCTCTTGAAGTGTTAGCGGCTGCGCCATCTGAAAGTACTCCTCACTTATGCTTTCATTAGTCTTAATTTGGTCAGTCTGATGGTCGGTAGTCATGCAGTCTCCGGTTAGATTTTCACGAGGAATCGGGTCCGGTCGCAGTCGAACGGCGTGGTCCTTGAAACCGCCTTGACTCACGCAGTCCAGCGACGGCTATTCGGACAACCGGGAGCCGTTCGGGGCGGCGGCGTTTTATAGGCGGGTGCGGGCGTACGATTTGACAGGCCGGGCGTGTGATTTTCACTAAGCGCGGCTGGCGATAGGTGGTGACGGGGTTTTCTGAATCCCCGAGGTGATTCGAATTGGGACCCCTGCTCGATGACAGCGCGAGACTCGCGACGGTCTGAAACGCATCGGACTGCACGTCCTGTGTGTCCGATTATGTCCCTGCAATCGCTTGATTTAATTCTAGTTGCGGCGACACTCGGGCGGTGTGGTATCAACTGTGCGCGGATTTCGAGACCCGTTTGGCACGACAATGCTCGGATCAATGCGCATCCTCCCGATGTCGCCTATGAAACAAAAGGATTTAGCGAAAAATCGCGTCGTTTTCGCCCCATGCTCGTTGATTTTCTCAGTAACCAGCGAAATTTTTCGATGAGATCGTTGGGGTGCCTGCTGAGCGAATCGATGTGCAGCCGACGACATCGATTCCTTATCGGCGGGCATTTCCAGTGATGGGGCTACCGAGCGATGGTCGGAGGGTATCCCATCCGTAAGGTCCCGTGTTATCAGTATGATACATAGCTAGTCCTACGCGGACCTAGTACTCGTCTAGATCGTCACAAGGATCGCACGAGAATGGCTCGCCGTGCTAATAGGACGGCTCAGGACGAACCCGCTGTAGCGGCCCGTACATATCCAGACATCCCCGCGCGGGTAATCCAAGATGTCGAGCCCGCAGAGACGCATCGCTCTTCTCCAGCTCAAAACTGGCAACAATCTCCATATCTCAAGTGTTGTCAGCATCCGTGTAGAACTATAGGTTCCATTCCGCTGGCAACAGT
>JBAPOM010000018.1:0-3921 GCA_049279635.1 Candidatus Acidiferrales bacterium | reverse complement strand
GGATCCCCTGTCGGAAGCTCTCGCGGCGGTGGCAACCCAGGTGAAGGACCTGAAGGAGCGTCTTCAAAAACTGGAGGGAAGCACGCCCGCCGACTCGCGCGCCGCCGACGAACTCCAGGCCATCATCGATTACCAGATTTAGTGGCCAAGCCATAAGCCAGCTAATCGGACAGCCGTGCTACATTCATGCCTCTGTGGATGGATGAGGCGACCCTTTGCGAGGTGATATGAAAACGTCCACTTGTGCTCCGTTGATTTCCGCGACTATTGCGATTCTGCTGCTGGCTGTGGCGCCTTTGCGGGCGCAGCAGACCGAGGAGCAGCGCGAGCAGCAGGTATTCGCCGCGCTCAAGACGAGCGAAGGCGATTACGTGGCGCACGACTTTCATTTCAAGTCGGGCGAGACGATGGCGGAATTGCGGCTGCACTACACGACGCTCGGCACGCCGGCGCGCGACGCGAGCGGACGCACGACGAATGCCGTCCTGATCCTGCATGGCACGGGCGGAAGCGGACATAGCCTGCTGCAGCCGATTTTCGCGGGCGTGCTGTTCGGTTCCGCGGAGCTGCTCGATGCGAACCGCTATTTCATCATCCTTCCAGACGGGATCGGGCACGGCAAATCGAGCAAGCCGAGCGATGGGATGCACGCGCACTTTCCGCACTACGACTACGACGACATGGTGGCGGCGGAACACGAGCTGGTCGAGAAGGGGCTGGGCGTCGATCATCTGCGGCTGGTGATGGGCACGTCGATGGGGTGCATGCACGCGTTCGTGTGGGCGGAGACGTATCCGGATTACATGGATGCGCTGATGCCGCTCGCGTGCCAGGCGGTGGCCGTCGCCGGGCGAAATCGCATCTGGCGAAAAATGATCATCGACGGCATCGAAAGCGATCCCGAATGGAAGAACGGCGAATACACCACGGAGCCGCGCGCGGCTTTCGAGATCGCGACGGACATGCTGTTGATCGCGGGAAGCGCGCCGCTCCAGATGCAGAAGAATTATCCGACGCGCGATGCGGCGGACCGGTACCTCGAAGATGACCGCAAGCGAAACGCCCAGACGTTCGATGCGAATGATTTTCTCTATGCGGTGAGCGCTTCGCGGAACTACGATCCTTCGTCGCAGCTCGAAAATATCAGGGCGCCCGTGATGTGGATCAACTCAGCGGACGATTTCATCAATCCGCCCGAGCTCGGAATCGCCGAGCAACAGATCAAGCTCATAAAGAACGGCAAATTCGTTTTGATTCCGGCGTCGCTCGAGACGTATGGCCACGGCACGCACACGCATGCAGCGGTGTGGCAGCAGTATCTGAAACAACTGCTCGACGAATCGCAGCACTGAGGCGAAGCGTTACTGCGAGGCGGAAAGCGACTGCCTGCTGCGGGTGATCCTGCGCAGCGGAACGCGCTTCGCGCGGTCTTTTATGTGGAAAGGCGGACATAATCGGTTGAGCTGGCAGCTTTGACCAGGACTTGGCCAGTCGCTACGGACTGTGAGAGCATCGCCTCCCAGGGAGGCCAATTGCGCTTTTATACCCAAAAGGAATGCGAGGAGTGGCTATCCGAGCGACAACGGCAGAAGCTGGTCGCCGGATCGGGCGCGCATGTGACGCGCGTCGGCTACCCGCCTGAGCCCTACCGCCTTCTCTTCTTAGCACACTGGATCGCTGCGGCATTGACCTACCGGATGCCTGCATTGCTTTGGATTACCGAATGGGGCATCTGGCCAAGCAGCGAGAACTGGCATTTGTATTACAAGCTGCGCCAGACGTACAGCGACCCACGATTGCTTCATGAAGCGCCAGGACATCTCTTCCTAGAGCACGAGGTAGAGGACCTCGCATCCTTCCTACAAATGGCGATGTTGAACGGTTGGGGCGGCTATGTGTTGACGTACGCGGACTACGTGAACGCGTTCTTTAGCCATGACGAGTACATCGACTTCTTTGCTAAACACGACAAGAACCTTACCCCTGTCCGCGAGGTGCTCGCGACGAAATTTCCTGATGGCCTCGCCAAGTCCTGATTAGCGTCGGATTACCCGACAAATGGGTCATACGCCAAGACCGGTCGCAACAGACCTTCGGAAAATTGAGGCCAAGGCAGCGCCCATACAAAACCACCGCAGGCCGCACAGCGCTGAGCTTTAGTTCGCGCTGAAGGCGAGGAGCACGTTGCCGGGCATGGCGCCGAAGCCGGGGTAGCCGGAAACGACGAAGATCATGCCGCCGGCGATCACGGGGCCGCCCACGTCGAGCGAGCCGCCTTTCGCGGGAACCTTGTTCACCGCGTCGAAGGATTGCGCGGTGTCGAAATCCCAGATGATTTTGCCGTCGGCGGTGGCGTAGGCGCGGAGGTGGCCGTCGATCGAGCCGGAGAAGACGGCGCCGGGGATCGCGCTGACGGCTTGCGACTGCGCGGGACTGCACGGGCGTCGATCGCCGCAACCGGGCGGAGGAGTCTTCCAGAGCAGCGTGCCGTCGTCGACACGATACGCCGAGATGCCGCCGCCTTTCGTGGGATCGGGGCCGCCTTTGCCAAATGCGAGATCGGAGACGGCGACGTAGACGTTCGTGCCGTCGGTGGCGGGGCCCCACTGCACGCCGCCGAGCAAGCCGCCGACGCCAGCGTGCTTGTACCAGAGTAGCTTGCCACCCGCGTCGGGATCGACCGCGTAGATGAGCCCTGTTTTTTGCCCGAGCAACAGCACGCGTTTGTGCGAGGGCAGCGCGACGAGAATCGGCGAGGCGCCGAGATCGAATTCGGGGACGGTCGGAGGCTCACAGCCCGCGGCGGGCGGAGTGCCGCATTCCATTTTGTAGATGTCTTCCTTATCGAATTGCGCGGACCAGAGGAGTTTGCCGGTTTTCAGGTCGAGGGCTACGACCGCATCGCTCGTGTCGGTGCCCGGCTCGGAATAATTGTCGCCGGTGCCGACGTAGATTCTTTTCTTGGCGACGTCGACTGTCGGCGAGGACCAGATCGCCATGCCGGAAGGCGCGTAGATCGTCCGGCCGTCGGGGGTTTTTCCGTGCGGCGACGGCATATCGGGCGCCATGTAGGTCTGCCACAGGATTTTTCCGGTGGCCGCGTCCATCGCGACCACGCTGCCGCGAAACGTGCAGCATTCGTAGCCGGGGCGGCGGCGGGATTGTTCTTCGCCCGATGAAACGGGAACGTAGATGCGGCCATCGAGATACGACGGCGTGCCGGTGATGGTCGCGGCGGGGTGGGTATCGGCTTGCCTCCGCCAGAGGAACTGGCCGGAGCTGGCGTCGAGCGCGTAGACGGAGCCGTCCGCATCGCCGAAGAAGACCGCCTCGACCGAGCTGGATTTGCCGACGAGCATGCCGGAGCGCACCGGCTTTGGAGTGGAGGTCGCCCAGAAGGTGCAGCCGGTCGCGGCGTCGAGCGCGTAAACCGAGCCGTCGTTGCCGCTTACGTAGACGCGCCCACCGTAGAGCGCGGGCTGCGAGCGCACGATGCGCGCATTGGGAATGCCAAAAGCCCATTTCAGCTTGAGGTGCGGCACGTCGGTCGGGGAAATTCCCGCCTCGGCGGCGGGCTGGAAGCGCCAGTTCGCAGGATTTACGCCCCAGCCGGTCCAGGAAGGCGCGGTTGGCGCGCCCGGCTTGACGTCGGGCGCGCAGCGATTCGCGAGCTGGTCGGTTGGGACCGGCGTGGCCGTGGCTGGCGATGTCGCTGGCGGCGCCTGGGCTGATGCGATGCAACAGAAGGCGGCGTTCGTGGCGAGCAGGCAAGCAGCTGCGATAAGCGAAAGAGTTCGGATTTTCATTTTGTGCCTCCCCCCGGCGAATCCCAATTGACGCCCGAGACTATACCCCAAGCGGAGCGATGATATAAATTGGAGAACGCCAAGACCCGCCCTCACAAAACGAGGATGGGGCACC
>JBAPOM010000017.1:0-3113 GCA_049279635.1 Candidatus Acidiferrales bacterium | reverse complement strand
AGCCCGGTGCATCCGTTGACCATCATTTCCAGCCTGCCGCCCGCCAGCGTCGGTGCGATGCTGGCAATGATGCTGTTCGGGCAGGACCTGAACGTCATTTCGATCATCGGCATCGTGCTGCTGATCGGCATCGTGAAGAAAAATGGCATCATGATGGTCGACTTCGCGCTGGAGGCCGAGCGGAACCACGGAAAGAACGCGACCGACGCAATTTACGAGGCCTGCCTGCTTCGCTTCCGCCCCATTATGATGACTACGATGGCCGCACTGCTGGCTGGGCTGCCGCTGGCGCTCGGAACCGGTTTCGGTTCTGAGTTGCGCAGGCCGCTGGGCATCGCCATGGTGGGAGGACTGCTGCTGAGCCAGGCGCTCACGCTGTACACCACGCCCGTCATCTACATCTTTTTTGACAATCTGGGGCAGCGCCTTACGCACAAATCGAAGAAGCCGGAAACCCCAGGCGCAGAACTGGCTGGGCCGGCATGAATGTCTCCGCACCCTTCATTCGCCGGCGAGTGGCTACGACGCTGCTCACTGCGGCGGTTGCCATTGCGGGAGGGGTTGCGTTTGAGGTGCTGCCGGTATCGCCGCTGCCGGAAGTCGACTTTCCCACAATTTCAGTCGGCGCAGGCTTGCCGGGCGCGAGCGCGGACATTATGGCGTCGTCCGTCGCCACTCCTCTGGAGCGGCAGTTCGGTCATATTGCGGGCGTGACGGAGATGACGTCCGCAAGCACTCTCGGCAGCACATCGGTAACCATCCAGTTTGATCTCAGCCGCGACATTGATGGCGCGGCGCGCGATGTGGAGGCCGCCATCAATGCGGCGCGAACCTATCTGCCTGCCAACCTGCCGGGCAATCCGACCTATCGCAAGGTCAATCCGGCTGATGCGCCGATCATGATCCTCGGGATTACATCGGATAAATACGGTCCGGCTAAACTGTATGACGAAGCCTCCACCGTCATCGAGCAGAAATTGTCGCAGATACAGGGCGTCGGACAGGTCACTGTCGGAGGCGGTGCGTTGCCGTCCGTGCGTGTGGACGCAAATCCCACGCAACTGGCTAGCTACGGACTTACCATCGCGAATTTGAAGTCCGTCCTGAGCCTGCAGAACTCCGACCTGGCCAAAGGCCAAATCTCGAATGGCACTGTGACCGAAGACATCATTGCCAACGACCAGATCTCGCAGGCAGACGACTACAAACCGCTCGTCGTCGGCTATAACCACGGAGCGGCCGTTCGGCTGTCCGATGTCGCTCAGGTGACGGACTCCGTGCAGAATGTGCGTGCTGCCGGCTATTTGAACGGCAAGCGCGCGGTGATGGTCATTATTTTCCGCCAGCCCGGCGCCAACATCATTGCCACTGTCGACCGCATACGCGCGGAACTTCCCTCCATCAAGGCATCCATCCCGCTCGGCATGGATACCACCATCGTCCTCGATCGCACCACGACCATCCGCGCCTCTGTCAGCGACGTCGAAAGAACGCTGCTCATTTCCATCGCCCTCGTCATCGGCGTGGTGTTTGTCTTCCTGCGCAACGGCCGCGCCACGCTTATTCCTGCCGTCGCTGTGCCGGTCTCGCTGATCGGCACGTTCGCGGTGATGTATCTGTTCGGATATAGCCTCGACAACCTTTCGCTGATGGCCATAACCATTTCAACGGGATTCGTGGTCGATGACGCCATTGTTGTGATGGAGAATATCGCGCGCCATTTGGAAGACGGAATGAACCCCTTTGCCGCGGCGCTGAAGGGCGCGGAAGAAATCGGGTTCACCGTCTTCTCCATCAGTATTTCGCTCATTGCCGTCTTTATCCCTCTGCTGTTGATGGGCGGAATCGTCGGCCGTCTCTTCCGCGAATTTGCCGTCACTCTGTCGACCGCGATTCTGGTGTCGATGGTCGTCTCGCTCACGACCACGCCCATGATGTGCGCCTATCTGCTGAGGAACGAGCGCGCGCAAAAACATGGCCGCCTCTACACGGCCAGCGAAAAGTTCTTTGACTCGATGCTGTCGTTGTATCGCAGCACCCTCCGTTGGGTCCTGGACAATCCGGCCCTCACCCTCGTCGTGCTCTTCTTCACCATCGCGCTCAACGTCCTGCTGATCGTCAAGATACCTAAGGGCTTCTTCCCGGAGGAAGACACAGGATCGATCTCCGGCGCGGTACGAGGGCCGCAGGATGCATCCTTCCCGGCGATGAACACCGCCATTCAGCAGATCGGCAGCGCGATCAAGAGCGACCCTGGCGTCGCGAACGTGATTGCGTTCACCGGCGGCAATGGGGCCACAAATACCGGCAACCTCTACGTTGCGCTTGAGCCGCTGGCGGCGCGCAAGGTCAGTGCCGCTCAGATCATCAATCGCCTGCGCCCCCAATTGAACCGTATCCCGGGGGCTTCTGCCTTCCTCCAATCCGTACAGGATCTGCGCATTGGCGGGCGGTCCAGTAATGCGATGTACCAGTACACCATCGAATCCGACAACGAGCAGGATCTTTACAAGTGGGGACCAATCCTACTCGGGCAGATGCAGCACCTGCCCGGCCTGCAGGACGTGAGCTCGGACCAGCAGAATGGCGGCCTCGAGCAGCTGATGAACTACGATCGCGTCACCGCGGCAAGGCTTGGCCTTACCGCGCAAACGCTGGACTCGACGTTGTACAGCGCATTCGGCCAATCGGAAGTATCGATCATTTACACCCCGTTGAATCAATATTACGTGGTGTTGGAAGCTGCTCCGCAATATTGGCAAAGCCCGGAAGGGTTAAAAGACATCTACCTTAATGCGTCCGGCAGCAGCAACATTCCGCTGTTCACTGTGGCCAAGGGGCGAGCCAACACAACGCCGCTGGCCATCAATCATACGGGCCTGTTCCCCTCGATAACCGTTTCCTTTAACCTCGCGTCGAACGTGTCTCTGAGCGCTGCCACGTTAGCCATCAACCAGATGCAAAAGCGGCTCGGGACGCCTTCCACGATTCAAGGTTTTTTTGCCGGCACGCTCCAAGCCTACCAGCAATCTCTCGGCACCGAACCCGTGCTGATTCTGACCGCGCTGCTGGCGGTGTACATCGTTCTCGGCATTTTGTATGAGAGCCTGGTC
>JBAPOM010000016.1:0-5826 GCA_049279635.1 Candidatus Acidiferrales bacterium | reverse complement strand
TACGGCATGTTCCGAACGAACTCCCCTTACCAAGGAAGCCGCGTGTTCCGTCTGCCGCAACCTGAAACCATTCTCGCTTCGTCACAAAATTTAGGTTGAAACTCAACAGAGAATCTACGGCGCTTGGGAATGGAGATGAAGCGGAGCCAGAGAGAGGCCACGGCGCACGGGCGCGTTTCGATTAGACTGTGCGCCTATGAGCGCAATCGACGAGGTTCTCGCCGCAAACGAGATTTATTCCCGTACGCACGAATTCCGCCGGCTGACGCCGCGTCCCGAGCGCAAGCTCGCGGTCCTCACCTGCATGGACACGCGGCTCTCGATCCGTACGATGGGCCTTCGCGAGGGGGACGCGCACATCATCCGCAACGCCGGGGGGATCGTGACGGACGACGCGCTGCGCTCGCTGCTGGTGTCGCACTACCTGCTCGACACCCAGGAGTTCATGGTCATCAATCACACCGATTGCGGATTGATGCACACCACCGAGCAGGATCTGCGCACGCGCATCCAGAATCGCGCCGGAACCGCCGCCGTCGCGCCCGCGTTTTTCTATGCATTCCAGAATATCGAGGAGAATGTCCGCCACCAGCTGCAGAAGCTGCGCACGCATCCGTGGGTTCCCGCAAGCGTAGCCGTCCGCGGCTTCGTGTACGACGTCTCGAGTGGCCGCCTTCGCGAAATTGCGTATAGCTGAAATCGCGCGCCCCATGCGGGCGTTCGGCAAAACACCCCGCAGCATCCCCAATCTAGCCGGCCCGGTCGCCTACCCCTAGCCAAGACGTACTGTGCGAAAGCGGTACGGAGGCGCTATTTCGCGTTCGGGATGGGAAGCGCAGACTCGGAACTCCATCGGCCGATCACCAGAATCATTTTCGCCCCGGGGGCACGCATCCGTGTCTTGGAGAGCTCCTAACTTGCTGAGCGACTTGCGATTACGAACAAAGCTCCTTTGCCTGCTGGTCCTCGTGACGGCGGGGCTGAGCTGCGCCACGCTGTTCGCTGTGCGTTCCTCGGGCGGGGACCACGCCCGCCATGAGCTCGTGGCAGGCACCCACACCTCGCTCATGACCTTCGACGTCCTGTTTGGCCAGAAGCAAAACGCTCTGGCTCGGAAGGCCGACCTGCTCGCCACGGAGGCGGCGATGGAGGGGGATCAGGATGCGCCGTCGAGCGGAAAAGGCGACGGCCCGGATGCTGACGCATTGTCAAACGCGGCCGACCCTTTGGAGTCGGATGGGAGCGACCTAGTGGCGGTTGCGGGCACGCCCGATAAGATCGTGGTCCTGCATTCCCGGGAGACGCTTTTCCCGCCAGCGGAAGCCCGGGAAATGCTGAAGCGGTCGTTGGCGAATGGCGCGACGGCCGACTGGTGGTGCATAGGCGGCTCGCTCTACCAGGTCGCGCTGGAGCGAATCGGCCGCGGACCCGGCACCGTGATCGTCGGCCGCGAGATCGATTACCGCGCCGTCCACGATCTGGGACGAATCTCCAACAATGAGGTTGTTTTCAGTTACGACGGAAACGTGGTCGCCAGCACGCTTCGTCCGATCGAAGAAGCGGAAGCGGGCCAGGCGCTGCGGAAGAATTCGTCTGGAGAAATCCACGTTGGCGACGAAGAGTTCTTTGCCGATTCGCAGCGGCTGAACAGCGGCACCGGACCGGTCGCGCGCCTCACGGTGCTGAAATCCTACCGCGAGGAGACAGCCTTCCTGGCGGCGCTGAACCATCTGCTGCTCGTGCTTGGTCTCGTTGCGGTGCTTGCCGGAGCCGGGCTCGCGTTCGCGGTTTCGGACGCATTCACGCGGCCGCTCGCGGAGCTTCTCCGCGGATTCCGCGCGCTGGAGCGCGGCGATTACGAGTACCCGCTTCAGGCGCACGGTGGCGACGAATTGGCCCACGCGACTCGCGCGTTCGATCGCATGCGCAAGGCGCTGCAGGAAAACGAAGCGCAGAGACAGCACCTCGAAACCGAGCTTCGCCAATCGCAGAAGATGGAAGCGCTCGGGCGGCTGGCCGGCGGCGTGGCCCACGATTTCAATAATCTGCTGACAGTGATCAAGGGGCACAGCGAGTTGATCATCGACCACATGGCGTCCGGCGACCCCGCGCTGACAAGCGGCGAACAGATTCGCAAGGCTGCAGACCGCGCCGCCGCGCTCACGCGGCAGATGCTGGCGTTTAGCCGCAAGCAGGCGTTGCAGCCGAAAGTGCTCAACGTCAACGCGCTGGTGGACGACATCTCGAAATTGCTGAAGCGCCTGATGCCCGAGGATATCGAGGTGGCGTTCCGCGCGGACCCGTCGCTGGGGCATGTGCGAGCGGACGCCGGGCAGCTGGAACAGGTGCTGATGAATCTCAGCGTCAACGCGCGCGACGCGATGCCGCGCGGCGGCAAGCTCACGATTGAAACGGAAAATGTGACGGCAACGCCGGAATTCGCGCGGGAGCGTCCGCCAATCGAGCCGGGAGATTACGTGAAGCTCGCCGTGGTCGATACCGGCATCGGCATGGACCCCGAGACGAAGGCCCACATCTTCGAGCCGTTCTTCACTACGAAGGATCCGGGGAAGGGAACAGGGCTTGGCCTTGCGACCGTGTACGGCGTTGTAAAACAGACCGGCGGGTTTCTCTGGGTGGATACCGAACTGGGTACGGGCAGCAAATTCGAAGTCTACTTGCCGCGTGTGAACGATTCGATCGATTCGGATGTGGTTGGGCGGAATATTTCCGTTTGCAAGGCCGCGCTGCAAACGGTACTGCTGGTGGAGGACGAGCCCGCGGTCCGCGACGTGGCCCGCGAATTCCTCACGGCGGCGGGCTACCGCGTGCTCGCGGCTGAAGACGGCGAGCGCGCCATGCTGATTGCGTCACGCGAGGGCACAATTGATGTGCTCGTCACCGACATCGTGATGCCGAAAATGCGCGGGCCGGAACTTGCGCGGGAGTTGCTGCGCTGGAAGCCGGGAGTGAAAGTCGTGTATATGTCCGGATACCTCGATCCGGGCGAGGCGGACGGTGATTTCCTGAAGGACGCGTGCTTCCTCAACAAGCCGTTTTCGCGCGACGAGCTCGTGAATCAAGTTGCCGGAGCGCTTCGTCAATCGCGGCTCGCCACGGTGCCCATGTTTAAGCCTGCCAATTAGTCACTCATCGCGAATCACGGCTCACATTTTCGCTTTTCTCTCGTACGGACCCTGCGATAGGCTGGGTGCGCATTCGCGAGGAACGGGGACAGGAGGCAGGGCGAGGCGTGACGGGCAAAAACTTGGGACGAGCGATATTCTGGCCGGCGTTTCTCGCGGTTGCTGCGGGATGCGTCGGCATCTCCTACCACGCACGATTCTTGGCTGAAAACAAAATTAGCGCGCAGGCGTCGCTTGCCGCGACCGAAGCGAAACGAATCCAGCAGCAGGTTGTCCTTTACACCGAGATGGCGGTGCCGTCGCGCGTGCCATTTGCGTCGTTTCTGCAAAAAGCGGGGATCGACGGAGGCACGGTGGCGAATATGGTGGCCTCCGCGAAATCGGTTTTCGACTTTCGCCACGTGCGCGCGGGAAATCAGGTGAAGATCGGGCGGTCTGTTTTCGGCGAGTTGCGAGAAGTTGATTACCGCATCGACGAGGATCACATTCTTTCGATTGCGCCCGCGGTTGCGAAAGATTCAGGCGTCCCCGGCAGCGCTGATTTCCATTCGGAAGTCGATACGATTCCTTCGACCACTGAAGAAGCGGGCGTGGCGGGCAAAGTCGACGATTCGCTCTTCCAAGCGGTGACGGACGCGGGCGAAAAGCCGGAACTCGCGATGCGCATCGCGGCGATCTTCGCGTACGACCTCGATTTCTACACCGATCCGCGGCCCGGCGACACGTTTCGCGTGGTGATCGAGAAGAAAATTCTGGAGAATGGCGAGACGGCCGACTACGGGCGCATCCTCGCGGCGGAATACGACAACGGAGGGCATGCGTATCGCGCCGTCCTATTCCATGATGGGTACGGCGATCCGGCGTATTACACACCGGAAGGGAAGTCGATGAAGCGGATGTTCCTGCATTCGCCGCTGAAATTCGCGGCGCCGATTACGTCGCATTTCAGCTACCACCGATTCCATCCGATCCTGAAAGAGTATCGCCCGCACCTCGGCATCGACTACGGCGCGCCCATGGGCGCGCCGGTGCAGACGATCGGCGACGGCAGGGTGATTTTCGCGGGGCGCAAGGGCGGCGACGGGAATTTGGTGAAGGTGCAGCACTCGAATGGCTACACGACCTTTTATATGCACCTCTCGCGGATTCTGGTGCGGGACGGGCAGCGCGTGAAGCAGGGGCAGAATATCGGGCTCGTTGGAATGACGGGGCTCGCGACCGGGCCGCATCTCGATTTCCGCCTCCAGCTGCACGGGACATTCTTGAATTTCGAGAAGCTGAAGCTGCCGAGTTCCGATCCAGTTGCCAGGCGCGATTGGAATGCATTCGTCGCGGCGCGCGATCACGCGCTGGCCGAAATGCCGCCGCTCAAGCCGGGCGATGGCGTTGTGGCGCAGAATCAGCCGCAGCAGAGCGATACCGGCGGCAATTGATTTCCCAGGCTGGCGGACTGCGCGCCGAAAATCGAAAATCGAACCCCACACCACACGCTGCTGGTGAAGCTGCGCACCCTTCGCGAGGACGCTTAGCGCAAGAGAGATCCTTCGCTTCGCTCAGGATGACGGGCGAAGGCGGTAGGAACGAAACTGAAGATGCCGCGCTGCCCTTCGCTTCTCAGAGAGCAGAAAGGCCGCGGCGCTACATTTGAGCTTTACGCACGGACTTCCCAGGTGTCGCCGGCGTGGAGCATTTTGGCGAGGTCGCCTTTGCCGCGCTTGGCCTGGATGTCACGAATCTGCGAGGAGATGAGGTCCTCGTAGCGCGGCACATTTTCCCACGAGCGCAGGATGCCGATCGGGGTGGGGAAGCCGGGCAGCTCTTCCATGTGCGCGAGCGCGAAGGCGTACGCGGGATTGGGATTCTGCGCGTCGTGGACGAGCAGATCGTTTTCCGAGGCGCTGCTGCCGTTGCCGAGCGTGACGATCTCGAAATCGAAACCGCGCATGCGGATGCCCTTGTCGCGATTCTTGCCGAAGACCAAAGGCTTGCCGTGCTCGAGCTGGACGATGTGTTCGGTGCGCGCGTCCTTTTCGGTGAGCGTTTCCCATGCGTGATCATTGAAGATGTTGCAATTCTGCAGGATCTCGATATAGGCCGAGCCCTTGTGCGTCGCCGCCTTTTTCAGCGTGTCTTTCAGGTGCTGCTGGAAGACGTCGACGGAGCGCGCGACGAAGGTAGCGCCGGCGCCGATCGCGAGCGCAAGCG
Organism: Candidatus Acidiferrales bacterium; assembly: GCA_049279635.1. Lineage (GTDB taxonomy): Bacteria > Acidobacteriota > Terriglobia > Acidiferrales > UBA7541 > Palsa-295. The sequence continues at coordinate 475 of JBAPOM010000016.1, read as the reverse complement.
GATTGAACGGGCGGTCGGTGGTGCCGAAAGGAGTGGATTTCGTCTTCTTGCCGATTTCGGACGTGGGCGAGAACTGGCCCTTTGTGAGGCCGTAGATGCGGTTGTTGAACATCAGCACCTTGAGGCCCACGTTGCGGCGCAGCATATGAATCGTGTGGTTGCCGCCGATCGAAAGCGAATCGCCGTCGCCGGTGACGACCCAGACTTCGAGATCGGGATGCGCAACTTTCAAGCCCGTAGCGACGGCGGGCGCGCGGCCGTGGATCGTGTGGAAGCCGAACGTGTTCATGTAATACGGAAAGCGGCTCGAGCAGCCGATGCCGGAAATCACGACGAATTTTTCGCGCGGGATGCCAAGCTCCGGGAAAACGGATTGAACGGCGGAGAGAATTGCGTAGTCGCCGCAGCCGGGGCACCAGCGGATTTCCTGGTCGGACTGAAAGTCTTTTTTCGTCAGCGTTGGTAACAGCGTGGC
>JBAPOM010000015.1:0-21374 GCA_049279635.1 Candidatus Acidiferrales bacterium | reverse complement strand
TACGGCATGTTCCGAACGAACTCCCCTTACCAAGGAAGCCGCGTGTTCCGTCTGCCGCAACCTGAAACCATTCTCGCTTCGTCACAAAATTTAGGTTGAAACTCAACAGAGAATCTACGGCGCTTGGTGTTTTTGGCTATCGGGACCCCGCCCTTCCGGGCGGGGCTAACTTCTGACGCACCTACGGTGCTCGGGAGGAAGCGCAGGTTTGTCCTGGGCTGAATGTTGTTGCAGACAGATTCGGGCCCCCATCCTCACAAGAGGCGAATTCTAACGCTCGGGGAAATTGAAACGCAGACCGAAGCGGGCGGTGATGGGAAGGCCGAGCTCGGGGCCGCCGTTCAGGGAAAACAGGTAGCCTCGGTCGAGAAGATTTTCCGCGGCGAAATAGACTTGCACGCCTTTGCCGATCGAGCGGGACGCCATCGCATCCAGAACGAAATATCCGCCCATCAGAAACTGATTGTCCGTCGAGTCGTACTGCTTGCCCACCATGCGGCCATCGAAAGAGACGTTGATGAGCTTGGGGTCTGCGCAGGTCGCCTGGAAGGTGATGACGTGGCGCGGCACTTGCGGGATCCAGGTGTTCGCGAGCGAAGGCGTGATGCCAGGTGAGCTGAGAATGGTGGCATCGACATACTGATAGCCGGTCGAAAGCTGGATGTGATTGGTGATGTTGGCGACGCCATCGAGTTCGAAGCCCGGGGCCGACGTCCGGCCGAGGTTTTCGCGGATTTGCGTGCTGCCTGTCGCGGCGAGTGTGCAGACGGACGAGCTTGTGCACGGAAGATTCGAGATGGGATTGATCACCTGGTTGTAGAAGAAGGTGCCGCGAACTTCGAGACGCTGATTGAATGTGTGGACGTCCACGCCCGATTCGCCGCCGGTGAGGCGCTCGGCATTTAGATTGGGATTGGCGTCGGTGGTTGTGGTGCCCTGGCGAAAGGAGCGATAGAGCTCGTTGAGAGTGGGCGCGCGGAAGGCGCGGTAGACCGACGCGGACCAGGATACGTGCCCATTGAATTGGTGCAGGAGCGTGGCGCGCGGATCGAAGACGTCGTAGGAACGGTTGGCGTATGGCGTGGTCGAAGCGGCTGGGGGAGGAGTGAACGGGGCGCTGTAAAGCGACGCGTCGAAGTTGCTCCAGTGATCGTATCGCCCGCTGAGGGAGAGCAGCCAGCGCGGCGCGAGTTGAATGATGTCCTCGCCGAAGACGCCGACCGAGCGCTGCCGACCGCCCGCCGATGTGTCCTTGTGCGCGGAGAGCAAGACTTCGTCGCTGCGGCCGATTTCTTCATGTTCGTCGACGCCGGCGACGAGAGTCTGGCGCGCACCGGCGGAGCGAGTCCAGACGGCAGAGACGCCGATTCCTTGAGCTGGCACCGTTTGCTTGTCGGTGGGCGTTTCGCTGTCGCGATTGGCGGCTACTGAGGAAAAGCCCTGATGGTACGTCTCGAAATCGCCGTAGGAACGCAGGGTGAGGGAACCGATATTTCCGAGACTGAGATTGGCGCCGAGGACGCCCTGGCCCAGACGAATGCTGTTCGTCTGGTACGGCGTGCCGTTGTTGCGTGAATCGTCGAAATACACTCCGCGCGCGAAGATTTCGTCGTTCGAGCCGAACTTGCGGCCGATGGTGAGGTCGGCGGTGCCGTGCTCGGAATTTGCCATCGTGTCGATGGTGCCGCGATTTTCGGCAGGGACCAAATAGTATCCGTCGGTGTGAAACACCTCGCCGCCGAACGTGGAGAACCAGCCGCCTTTTTCGCCGCCAGCCCAGACTGAAAGATCGGGCGTGTTCTGGTTGCCGTAGGAGGCGTCGATCGAAAGGTCGGCGGGCGTGGGCGGACGCGTCAAGAATTGGACGACGCCGGAAAGCGCCTCGCTGCCATAGAGGCTCGACGCCCCTTCCTGCGCGACCTCGATGCTGGCAATCGATGCTTCGGGGACGCGATCCCAGTAGACCCAGGAGCCGAAAGGATCGTTGAGCGGAACGCCATCTTCCAAAACGAGGGCGCGGCTCGATGCGCTTCCGCTGCCAAGGCCGCGCAGCGAAACGCCCAGCGTGGTGGGATTCGCGATGCGGCTGCTGGAGCGGCGAAACATGCTGAAGCCGGGAACCTGACGCAACGCGTCGTCGAGCGTGAGCGCCGGAGTCTCCTGTAGATCCTGGCGCGTGAGCTCAATGTCGCTGACGGGAGAATCGCTGAGGCGTGTCGTGGTGCGCGCCGCCGTCACGATGACTTGCTGGCTCACCGCGAGAGGCTTGAGGACGACTATGACGCGCGCAGGAGCGCCCGCGGTTGCAGTCCATTGCCGATCGATCGGCTGAAATCCCTTGGCTGTGATGGCGACGGTGCCGGAATTCTCTGGGATACGCGCGAACGAAAACATTCCGGACTCGTCGGAAACGGTCTGCGCGGAATAAGACTTCGCTTGCAATTCGACTTTGGCGCCTGGTATGGCGGCGCCGGTCGAGTCTTGTACGACGCCTTCAAGGCTCGAACTCTGGGCTCGTGCAAAGGGCGCGCAGGCCAGGGCCAGAATGGCACACACGGCAAAACAGCGCATCGCGACGACGGCGCGCACGATCCCGAGGCTCATACACCCACCCTCCAAACGAACCACGACGGCCCCTTGCAATTCCGTTTATTTCAATGGGATGCATTATGCTTTGGATATGTAGCTTATGGAAGCGCAGTTTTGCGGCGCTCGCGAAAGCGGGCTTCGGATATGTTATCTTGGCCCGGGGGAATCCTCTCGTCCTCAGGAGGACCGGAAATGGCATTGCCGCCGCTGCCGAAGCGCCGGAGCGACCGCGTCTCGCTGACTCTATTGCTCGAAGCATCCGGTAGGGACAGCCAGGGGCAGGAATTCAAGGAACCGACGCGGACTCTGTTGATCAATCGCACCGGCGCTGTGATCGTGTTCGCCCGCGAACTTACCCCCGAACAGACGATCCATCTGAAGCGGCAGGCACCTGCGGAATCGCATCGGGAGAGCGACGTGCGCGTGGTGAATCAATTCGGCCACCAGCGTGACGGATATCTATACGGAATTGAGATCGAGGACCCCTCGAAGGACCTTTGGGGCGTGGAATTCCCGGCCGTGGCGGAATCGACGGAAGCCGTGGCGCGGATGCTGCTTGAGTGCAATTACTGCCGCAGCCGCGAAGTGGTGTATCTGAATGAAATGGAGCTGCGCGGGTTCGAGACGAATCGCGGGATCGCGCGCCACTGCAAGGCCTGCCGCGTGCCGAGCATCTGGACGCAGGCGCCGCACGAAGACGAGAAGAAGATGAACGCGCGCGCGGCCCGCGGGAAACGGACGAGCGAAGCGGCGAACGCTCCAGCCGAGGGCGAGCAACGCGAGCGCGAGCGGATGCGATTGAAAACGCGGCTCACCGCCTGCATCCGACAGCCTGGCGCCGACGACGAACTGGCCGTGTGCGAGGATATTTCGGCGGTCGGAATGTGTTTTCGCAGCAAGAGGCGGTACGACGCCGATGCTCCGATCGAAGTGGCAGTTCCCTATTCGCCGGACGCGGCCAATATCTTCCTGCCTGCGCGAATTGTATATTCCGAGGAAATGCCGAAGGCGGGATTATTCCGGCACGGCACGGAGTACCGGCGCGTGGGGCCGCGGTCTCAATAGAACCGAAAGGGCCACTTTGACGCCCTTCGACCTCGCTCCCTTCCTTCGTCCCTTCCTTCGTCAGGGCAGGCAGGGCGAGCAGGGTAAACCGGCGCTACGCGGAAACTGGGCTGCGTTCGCGCGTGCGGCGGGCATGGTAGTGCATGGCGATATTCAGGTGCACGTTGCCGTGCGGAGTTTCAAAGCAGAGAACCGTGGCCTCCGAGTCCTGTCCGGCCTTGGCGCACTGTTCTTCGGTGAGCAGCGACGGCGGATAGACTTTGAACTGGAAGCCGCGGTCGTTGAGCTGGGTGACGGCGTTGCCGATCACCATGTTCGCGAGCTCGCAGACGGCTTCGGGAACGATCGATTCCGAGGTATCGACTTCGGCTCCGCTCAGATAGCTGGCGACCTGGGCCGCCGCGCGAGGCTCCATATCGAGAACGATGCGCCCTTCGATCTGGCCTTTGAAAATGACGGTCGCAGCGAGTCCTTTCCGCCGGTAGCCGTCTTCTTCCATATCGAGATGCGCAATTTTTGCAGGCGCCTTCATCATCACCGCGAGAACCGAATCGAGCGAGCCAATGAACGGTTGAATGAGGTCCATTCTCATCGGGAATTCTCCCCTGCTCCGACGGGCGCCGTGACGCCGTCGTCATTGAGCACGTAGCGGATGATTTCGTACAGCGCGTCGGGCTTCACCGGCTTCTGGACGAAATGGCGCGCCCCCTTTTGGAGAGCGGCCAGGATGTTGTCCTGGTAGCCGACGGACGACACCATGACGACGCGCGCCTCGGGATGCTCCTGGACAATGCGCTCGACGGCCTCGATGCCTTCCATCTGTGGCATGGTGATATCCATCAGGACGAGGTCCGGCTTCGTGCGGGCGTACTCGGTGATCGCGGTGCAACCATCGCCCGCTTCCCCCGCCAGCTGGCCGCCGAACGACTCCACCATCTTCGCGAGGCTCTTGCGTGCAAAGACCGAGTCGTCCACGATCAGATAGCGGACCGGCTGGTTGTCCTTTTTTCGTGTCAAAGGTTCAAATTGTTTCATGGCGTTCTCCTTCGCGAAGACCCTATTTCAGCGGATTCTCTTGTTGCAGAAGACGTGACCGGCTCTTCAGCCTGACGATCGGGCGTGCACCTCGCCTGCAGCATGCTTGCAAGAGCGGGAAGAGAAACGACCCGCGAAGCAAACCCGCGATCGATCGCCGAACGGGGCATGCTGTCGACAATGCACGTATCGGGGCTCTGGGCGATGGTGAAACCGCCCGAAGCCTGAATGGCCCCGAGGCCGGCCGCGCCATCCTCGCCCATTCCGGTCATCAATACGGCGACGGCTTTATTGCCAAACTCCTGTGCGACCGAATTGAACAGGACATCGACCGATGGCCGATGGCCATTGACGCGCGGCTGATCCACCAAAACGGCGATGTCGCCGTGCTCCATGCGCCGGACTTTGATATGGCGGTTGCCGGGGCAGATGAGAGCGCGTCCGGCGAGCAAGAGATCGCCCGACTGCGCTTCCTTCACTTCGATGGCCGACGATTCGTCCAGACGTTGCGCGAACATTTCCGTGAAGCCTTCCGGCATGTGCTGCACGACGACGAGGCAGCCCGGAAAATCCTCCGGAAGCTGCGAGAAGAGATATTGCAGCGCGTTTGGTCCGCCCGTAGAAATTCCAATCGCGACGATGCGGGAGGGCCAGCGCGGCTTTGTGGAAAAGGGGCGCCGCTCCTTGCGCTTGGGCGACGACACCGTAAGGATCATTTTCGGCGCGCCCGAGGATGCGGCTACCTTGACCTTGAGGGCCAGCTCGGATGCGATTTGGCGGAGGTGCCCCAGGGCGGCGTCCTGCGGCTTCGTGACGAAATCAAACGCGCCGAGCGAAAGCGCTTTCAGGGTGAGCGAAGCGCCTTCCTCGGTGTGCGCGCTGACCACGATGACCGGCACGCGATGCTTGCCCGTGATCTTGCGCAGCATTTCGATTCCGTCCATGCGCGGCATTTCGAGATCGAGCGTGACGACGTGCGGATGCAGCTCTTCGATCTTGCGGAGGCCGATCAGGCCGTCCATCGCCGTGCCGACAATTTCGATGTTTGGGTCGTCCGCGAGCGCCTGCGGAATGAGCTTCCGCATGAGCGCGGAATCGTCGACCACGAGGACGCGGACCTTTTGGCTCATGCGATTGCCCCAACGGCCGGGATCCGGGAGAGATGCGAAATCACCGCCGGAACGTTCAGGATCAGCACAACCGTTCCATCGCCCAGGATCGACGCGCCGCTCACCAGGGGAGACGTGACGAGCTGATCTTCGAGAGGCTTGATCACCAACTCTTCCTCGCCCATCAGGCTGTCGACCGCCAGCCCGAAGCGGCGGCCTCCGCTGCCGATTACGATGACGAAGAGGCGCTTGGCGCGGTCGGTGAAGGCTTGCGGTCCGAGCCGATCCAGGCGCACCAGAATGAGGACCTGTTCGCGCAGCTGAAAGACTTCGTGATTATCCACACGATGGATTTCGCCGTCCGTAATGCGGGTGATTTCAGCGACGGACGCGAGCGGCACGGCGTAGAGACGCCCGTGAACGCGGAACAAGAGGGCCTGAATGCTGGCGAGCGTGAGCGGCACCAGCAGCCGGAACGTGGTGCCTTTGCCGGGCTCGCTTTCGATTTCAACCGAGCCTTTGAGTTCATCGAGCGCTGTTTTCACGACATCGAGACCCACGCCGCGACCGGAAATTTCCGTAATCTCATCGGCCGTGCTGAGGCCCGGCGCGAAAACCAGCTGAAGGGCTTCGGTGTCGTTCAGGCGAAGCGTGTCTTCCGTCGAGACGATCCCACTTGCGATGGCGCGGCGGACGATCTTGTCGCGATTCAGGCCGCGTCCATCGTCGGAAACTTCGATTACAACCTGGTCGCCATCGTGAAACGCGTTCAAGCGGACCGTGCCGCGGGGCGGCTTTCCGGCCGCCTGGCGCTCTTCCGCCGTTTCGATTCCGTGGTCGGCAGCGTTGCGGACCACGTGGGCAAGCGGTTCAGCCAGCGCATCGAGGATGCTCTTATCGAGGTCGGTGTTTTGTCCGGCGATTTCGATGCCGATATCCTTATTGCGGAGCCTGGCGACATCGCGCACGACGCGCGGAAAGCGCCGGAAGAGCTGCTCGACGGGCACCATCCGAATCTTCATGACCGATTTCTGCAATTCCCCGAGGACGCGCGACTGGAACGAGAGGGCATCGGAGAATTTTGCCTGCAGCGGATCTTTTACGTGGCGGTGTTCGAATTCCGCCAGGGCGCGCTGCAGCATGGATTTGCTGATGATCATTTCGCCGACGAGATTCATCACGGTATCGATGCGGGCCGCATCGACGCGCAGGGTGTTTTCCGCTGTGGCGTGGGCCAGGCCGGCCGGCACCGCCGAATCATGAGGCTCGTCCTCCGCCGCGGAGGCAGCATCCGCGCGCCCGGGCTTGATTCCGGCGGCGACGGCTTTGGCTTCGGATTCGATAAGGATGTCGAGCAGATCGCGCGTGACGGGCTGCGGTGCGGGAATGCGCTCGGCGGAGATATTCTGAACGACCGAAGGCACCATGCAGTGCTTGCGGATCCAATCGGCGGACTTTTTGGTCGAAATGGCGGCTTCCACCAGGCGAACCTGCTCGGTGGCGGCGCCCTTTTCCGGGCGGATGGCGAGAAGCTTGCCAGCGCCTTCCAAGGCTTTTCGGCTTAGTTCGAAAGCGGCAGCCGGCAAAGGCGTTTCCGGATCGATGTAGAGAGCGACGTTGTACAAGGATTCGCCGCGGCCAAAGGCCTCGGTGATCATCAGGCGCTCGTATTCGTTCCAGTCAAACTTGGCCTGGGTCGCAACATCTTGCGCCTTCGGCGCGGCCGACGTATCCAGCAAGCGCGTGATGCGCTCGCGCAGGGCATCACCTGCCGGGGGCTGGAGATTATTTCTGTAGGCCGCGAGCATTTCGTGGAAGGTATCCGCCGCCGTGAGGACAACCTCAGCTATGGTGCCGGCATTCTTCTCGGCGACCTCCGGGGTCAAGACGTCTTCGAGTTCATGGGCAAGTTCACTGAGCTGGCGAAAACCGCAGGCTGCCGAATCGCCCTTCAAGGTATGCACGGCGCGACGAACGTGGCGAAGCTGTTGCTTGTCCCGCGGCTCCTCTTCGAGCGCGAGACCGGCTTCGTTCATATTCTGGAGAATTTCCCCCGCGCTCTCGAAAAAGAGCTCGCGGAGCTCCGGAGCGTGCTCGTCGGAAGGAAAGCTCACTGCGGCCCCTCGATTCGCTGGTACACCGTCGCATTGTTTTGATGAATCATGTGGAACTTGGTTGTGAGGCCGAAAAGGCTCTCGGCGTGGCCGACGAAGAGATAGCCGTCGGGATTCAGGCAATGGTGGAACTTGTCAATGAGCCGCTTTTGCTCCGCCTCGTCGAAGTAGATCATCACGTTGCGGCAGAAAATGATGTCGTTGTGCTGCGGCAGATATTCCGTTTTGAGATTGTGAAAATCGAACTGCACGAGATTCTTAAGCGCAGGTTTGACGGCGTACTTGTCCGCGATTTTGTCGAAATAGCGAAGCCGGCAAGTGTAATCGACGTTTTCCATCTGCGATTCGCTATAGACTCCCTGCTGCGCGGTGACGAGCGCCGAGTAGTTGATGTCCGAGGCCAGAATCTCAACCTTCCACGGCGGCGGAATCAGCGGCTTCGGAGTCGGCATGTCGAAGGGCAGCGGATTCCGGAGGTAGTAGTATGCGAGCGCGTCGCAGACCATGACGGCGAGGGTGTAGGGCTCCTGGCCCGTCGAACATCCCGCGCTCCAGATACGCAGCGACCAGTCGCGCCGCTCCTGCTTGCGCTTCAGGAGATCCTCGAGAGTGACCTTTTGAAAGAGATCGAGCTGCGGGCGAATGCGAAAGAAGCTCGTTTCGTTGACGGTCAGATTTTCAAGCAGCGCAGTGAGTTCCTGTTTGCCTTCCCGGCTGGTGAGCAAGCGGTAGTAATTGTAAAACGTGTCCATCTGACAAGCTTTGAGACGGCGTTGCAGACGGTCGCGCAGGAAATGGGTGCGGCGTTCGTCGAAATACATGCCGCATTCCTGGTAGACCAGCGTTTGCAGGAGCTTCAACTCCGCTTCGCTGAGCTGCACTTGCGTAGTGAGTGTGGTGGACATTCGTCCCTCGTTGGTGCTCGGGCCGTTCGAGAATTCTTAGCGCTCCCTCGACGCGCCTCCGGCAGGAACCGGAACCGCGGCGATGGCATCAGCGGCGTCGTCCAAGCGACGGAGCTCGCCACGCTGCAGAATGCGGCTGAGATCGAGCAGAATGACCAGCCGCCCGTTCAATTTGCCTACCCCGGTGATGTAATTGAGTTCGCCTTCCTGGAAGACGTTGTGGGGAGCTTCGATTTCGGAGGGCGGAATGCGCAAAACCTCGGATGCGGAATGCACGATGAGGCCGATAACGCGCGATTCCATCTCCACCACGACGATGCGGTTCTTCTTATTTGCTTCGAACGCTTTGTCACCGAACCGCTTTCTGAGGTCGACGATGGGAATGATGCGCCCGCGGAGATTGATGACGCCTTCGATGTAGTCCGGCGCGTTAGGCACGGACGTGATCTCGGGGACGCGGACAATTTCGCGGACAAGCGAGATGGGGAGACCGAACGTCTCGCGCCCAATGCGAAAGCCGACGACCTGGAGTTCCTTGTCCATCGTATGCGTGGCCGTTTTCAGGACCGCACCAGTTCCGCGTAATCCGCGGGCGCGTGGGTGCGCCGCTCGGGGGGGGGCAGGCGTCGGCTCGAAGAACGGCGATTGTCCGCGTGCCCCTCTTCGAGCGAGAAGCGGTCCATCGAATCGAGCAAGGCCCGCGAGAGCTTCGACATCTGCTCGGCCGTTGCGGCGAGCTCGGTGGAACTCGAGGTCGATTGCTGCACGAGTTCGCGCATGCGCTCCATCGCGCGCACGACGGCCTGCGCACCGGAAGCCTGCTCCTCGACCGACGAGTTGATTTCCTGCGTGATCTCGGTAAGACGGCTGGTGGCCTTGGCGATCTGCGAGGAGCCATTCGACTGCTCCATCGTGGCCGCACCGATCTCCTGCGAGAACTTGTAGACCTCGGAAACAACGTCCGCGATCTTGTCGAGCGCGAGGCTGAGATCCTTGTTGAGCAGGAGGCCTTCCTGAACCATGGTCGTGCTCTTTTCCATGTTCTCGACGGCTTCCCGTGCTTCCTTCTGAATTCCCTGGATCAGCTCGGAGATTTCCTTGGTCGACTGCGTGGATTTCTCGGCGAGCTTTCGAACTTCTTCGGCGACGACGGCAAAACCGAGTCCGTGTTCGCCGGCGCGCGCGGCTTCGATTGCGGCGTTGAGGGCGAGCAGGTTGGTCTGTTCGGCGAGATCGTCAATCACCTCGATGATCTTTCCGATGTCATCCGCGCGGCGGCCGAGCACGTCGATGATCTCGGCGGAGGCCTGAATGGCCTGGCTGGTGCGATTAAGGCCGGTGGTGGCCTTTTCCATCGTGACCATTCCCGTCTGCGCCTCTTCGCGCGAACGGTGCGAGATGTCCACGAGGAGCTTGGCGGTGTCGGCGACGCGCTGGATGGAAGTGACCATCTGGTCGATGGATGCGGAGGTCTCGGAAACGCTTGAGGCCTGCACCTGCGTGTTCTTCACCACGTTTTGGACGTTGATGCTCATCTCGTGCATCGTGCTGGTGACTTCGTCAATGGCGGAGGCGGCCTGCACGCTGACCTTGGCGGATTCGTCGGAGGCCGCGGCCATTTGTCCCGCGCCGCTGGCCACTTGCGAAGCGCTGTCGCGGACCTGGCGCACGAGATCGCGAAGGCCGTGCGTCATGCGGGTGAAGGCTTTCGCCATCGTGTCCTGCTGCGACCGGGGCTGGACGGAGACGGAAAGTTCGCCTTCGGCGATGGCTGCCGAAACGGAAGCCATCTCCTTCAGGTGAACGATCATTTTGTTGAAATTCTCGGCCAGCACGCCGACTTCGTCCGCGCGATGGATGTCGATCGATTGATCGAGATCGCCCGAATCGCCGATCTTGCGAGCCACTTCAATCAGGTGGTAAAGGGGCTCTTTGATTGACTTCGCCGTATAGAAGGCTATGCCGATTCCCAGCGCCAAGGCGAGGAGCGTGCCGACGGTCGTCATGACCCCGTTCCACACATTGGCGGCACCGGACGACGCGTTGGATTCGTCGTAGGCATTCTTCACCGAGCGGCTGGCTTGATCGAGGACCCCTGTGGACTTGTTGATCCAGGATGCGGGATCGTGTTGCAGGTAGCTGATCTGCAGGTCGGCGACGGTTGCGTCTCCGCTATCGACCTGATGCCTTTTCGCGATCAAGTCTTTTGCGAAACTCTGCGCCCACTGGTTTTCGTTGTCGTCTACCTGCGAGAGAGCCGAACGCAGGTTGGGATCGTTGACCGTGCTCTCGCTTTGCTTCAAAAGGATCTGTAGGTCGGCAATGCCCTTATTCGTTTTCCCCTCGTCGCGCAGGTCACCGCTCAGCAGGTAGTTGCTGAGGTTAAGGCGATTCTCCATCACTTTGTAACGAACGTCCCCGATCGTTTGGACGTCGCTGAACGTTGACTTCACCGCATCCCGCGCGCTCGACTGGCGTATCACAGCGTAGATATTGATCAGGAAGAGGAAGAGGATGATCGCCAGGATGGCGCCAAACCCCACGTATAGCTTCTTGCCAATCGTCATGTTGAAAAGCCTCCGCTCCCGGCCCGCAGAGCCCCCATCTCGCGTCGCAAGTTATTCTTGCCCGCTGAATTCGAACTCGATGACTTCCGTGGTGTCTTTGGATGCCGGCTCGAAGCGCCACTTCTTGACGGCGTCGAGCGCGGCATTGACCAGCAGCGGGCTGCCGCCAATCACCTTCGTCTCCATCACGTGTCCATCGGCCGCGATCGTGGTTTCGATCTTGACCTTGCCCGTGACGTTCATTTGCCTCGCAAGCGCGGGATACTCGGGCGCCACTTTGGTGCGCACCTTGCGCTTGGAAGCATCGGTCGCCGCGTCTTGTGCTGTTCCCTTGGGTGGCAGCAGGGCCGAGCCTCCGAGAACCATTGCCAATCCGATTCCTGCGATCCACACTCGAAGCTTCATCAGAGACTTCCTCCTCAGATTTGGGAATGCATGGGCCCGAAAAAGCCGGCTAAAGTGTCCGAAGAGCTGCCTCAGTCCGGCTTGTCAAAGTCGAATTCGAATGTTTCCGTCGTGTCCTTGGTGCCGGGCTCAAATCGCCATTGCTTGATCGCATTGAGCGCCGCGTCGACCAGCAGGGGGCTGCCCCCAACCACCCTTGTGTCCACGACCCGGCCGTCAGCGGCAATAGTTGTCTCGATCTTGACCTTGCCCGTCAGATGTATTTGCTTCGCAATCGCTGGGTAAACGGGCGCCGTTTGACTTCTAAGCTTGCGCTGAGAACCGCTGACCGAAGTATCCTGGGCCATTCCCTTCGGCGGCAATAGCGCCGACCCTGCCAAAATTACGGCCAATCCCAATCCCATCATCCAAGTACGGGACCCCATTGCACACACTCCTTATTGCCAGTGGAGAAATCCAACGTCGGAAAATGCACGGGTGATGCCACGGATGGAGAGAGGCCGATCGGGGTATGTAACTTGGCAACAGCTACCGTAACCATAAGCTATATAAGGGGTTGGCACGGCGGGAAAATTCTCGCTCCACGTGGACAGCGGAGACAAGTGTCTCACCGGTCAAAGGGCGGCGACCTTCCGGTCTCAGGTTGCGACGAATCCGGGTAGCGCTTAGAGCAACTGGCGGCAGGGCGTTCCTTGACTCAAAATGAGATAAGGCCGTAACGTCTCATTGTATAGGCGCGGCGCGCGCAAGCCCCCGATCCTCCATGCGTGCACTGAGACATATCCGAGAAATATCTGCCCGTGTCGATGGCTCGCCCGAGAGCCTGTTGACGCAGTTCTCCGCGACGACACTGGAATTAAATCCTTCCCTGGGCTTGGCTGAGTTCGCCAGACGACTGGCGTGCCGTGCCGCGGAGATGATGGGGGCGCGCGCGGCGGTCCTGGCACTAAGTCACGGAGGCCAAGGGAGTTGGGAAATCGCGTCGTTTGCGGGAACCGCCCGGCACTGGGAACCTGCTACCCAACAACAGCTGGCGATTGCCCTAGCCGAACAGGCAGCCGGTCCGGGTAGCCCAGTGCGGTCTGGGGGTGCGGCCAAACTTTTGGGCAGAGATATCGCCGAGGCTTTGGGATGGCATGAGATCGTCCTGCTAGGGCTTGGGGGTAGCGAGGGGGAGCTCTTGGGCGTGCTGTGCCTCGCCGATCTCAAGCGCGAGACATCGGATACGGAGCGCCGCCTGCTCGAAGCGCTGGCGGGGCACGCTTCCGTGGCGCTGGAGAACGTTCGTCTCTTTTCGCGGATCGAGCGCTCGCGGAAGCAGTGGGTCGAGGACATCGACGCGATTTCCGATTTCATCGTTGTCCACGACAAGGCCGGGCGGGTGTTGCGCCTGAATCGAGTTCTCGCCGACCTGCTCGGAACGCATCCCGCGGAGTCGGTAGGGAAAGATGTCGGCAAGCTGGGTCTTCTCGATTCGCCCGTTCAGCCGGGGCGTTGCCCTTTCTGCCGCAGTTCCGAAGCCGTCCACGAAGAGTTCGTACAGACGGCAGGAGATCGTACATACCTTGTTTCCGCTTCGCGCATTCACGGGGCCGAAGAGGACGAAGTGCGAACGATTCACATCCTCAAGGACATTACGGACCGCCGCGAAGCCGAGCGCCGCTATCGCCGCGAGCGCGATTTCAATCGCAACATCCTGAACAACACGCAGAGCATGATTCTCGTGCTCGATACGGCGAAACTCGTGAGCTACGCGAACCGCCGCTGCTACGAGGCCGGATATCGGGAGCGAGATCTGCTCGGGCATCCGCTTGTGGGGATGGTCTCGCCGTCGCGGCGCTCAATTCTGGACGAAGCTCTCGATAGGACGCTTCAGGGAAGCTCGATCGATCATCTGGAGATTCCGGCATTCCGCGGCAATGGCGCCGCCGGAAAATTCTCGATCAGCCTGAACCCGATGCGCGACGAAAAGGGCGACATCAACAGCATCGTCGTCGTGATGACAGATGTGACCGACGCCGCCGATCTGCAGGCGAAGCTGATGCACACCGAGAAAATGGCGGCGCTCGGGCAGCTCGTCTCGGGAGTCGCTCACGAGGTGAATAACCCACTCGCGGCCATTGTGGGCTTTACCGATCTTCTGCTCGAAAATACGGACATTCCGGAAGAGGCGAAGGGTGAGCTGAAGGTAATTTTGCAGGAAGCGCAGCGCACGCGGACGATTGTGCGAAATCTCCTCAGCTTTGCGCGGCAAATGCCGGAACAACGAGAGCCGCTGCAAGTGAACTCCGTCGTGCAGCAGGCCTTGAAACTCCGCGCCTATGACTTATCGAACCGCGGCATCGAGATGGCCGAGCGCTACCAGGACGATTTGCCGCTGACCGTCGGCGATCCAAACCAGCTCCAGCAAGTGTTTCTCAACATTGTGAACAACGCCTACGACGCCGTGCAGGAGGTCGAGCGCCCGGGAAAGATCGAAGTCAGCACCTGGCACGGCAAGGGACAGATCGAAATCGCGTTCCGGGATAACGGGCCGGGAATTTCGCATCCGGACCGGATTTTCGATCCGTTCTTTACGACCAAGGAAGTTGGGAAGGGGACTGGGCTCGGCCTCAGCATCTGCTACGGAATCGTTCGCGCGCATCGGGGCGAGATTATCGCGCGCAATAATCCGGATGGTGTGGGCTGCACCTTTCTCGTGCGGCTGCCGGTATCGACGCATGTGTCCGAGGCTTTGGCGGTAGAAGCCGCGTCGTGATCGGCGTCGAGGATTTCGCTATTCCAGCAGCACAGGCTGTAGCTCAGAAAACGACAGGGAAACCATGAAAGAAGAAACGCGGCTCCGTTTTTTGATAGTTGACGACGAGCAAAGCATTCGCCGGCTCTGCATGACCGTTGGGCAGGGATTGAATTTCGCGTGCGCGGAAGCCGAGACGGCCGAGGCGGCCCTCGAATCTCTCGAAACAGTGCCTCCCGATATTGTCGTGACGGATTTGAAGCTGCCAAGCCTTTCCGGAACCGACCTGCTGCGCAAGATTAAGAAAGCGCTCCCGCGCACGGAAGTCGCGATCATGACGGGCCACGGCTCGATTGAATCCGCCGTCGACGCGATGAGGCAGGGCGCCTACGACTATATCGAAAAGCCATTTCGAGTGGAGAGGTTGCGCCAGCTTCTGCAACGGATGGGCGAAAAAGTCCGGCTCGTGACCGAGAATCAATTTTTGCGCGAGCGCGTGAACGCGGAAACGCAGATGGAAGGAATCATCGGCACGTCGGAGAAGATTCAGGATGTACTCCGGATGGTTTCGCGGCTCAAGGAGACTCGCACGCCGGTTTTGATCGCCGGCGAGAGCGGGACGGGAAAAGAGCTGGTGGCGCGCGCGATCCATTTTCGCGGTCCGCTGGCGGAGATGCCGTTTCTTGCCGTGGACTGCGGCGCGCTCGTGCCGACGTTGATGGAAAGTGAACTCTTCGGGCATGAGAAGGGCGCATTTACGGGCGCCGTGAAATCGAAGCCGGGACTGTTTCAGGCAGCGAACGGCGGGACGATTTTTCTCGATGAGATCGGCGAACTGCCGCTGGAAATGCAGGCCAAGCTGTTGCGGGTGCTGCAAGAAAAGGAAGTCCGCCCGGTGGGACGCAACGACAGTGTTCCCGTGGAAGTGCGCGTGATTGCGGCGACGAACCGCGACCTCGAAGCGGCTTACCGTGCGGGCACTTTTCGCAAGGATCTCTACTTCCGGCTGAACGTAGTCACCATCCATTTGCCGTCGCTGCGCGAGCGCCGGTCGGATATTCCGCAGCTCGTGCACTGCTTCCTGGAGCGCTACGCGCCTGGTCAGAACACGCAGATCGATCCTTCGGCTATGAAGAGTTTCCTCCAATACGATTGGCCGGGGAATGTGCGCGAACTCGAAAATTGCATTGCGCGCGCGATCGCGCTAGGCGCTCACCGGATGATCGATGTATCCGATTTGCCGCCCACGATCGGCGGAGCAAAGGATTCAGACTTAACGCGCGAAGATGCGGCGGATCTTTCCACGACCGCACTAGCCGATCTCGAGCGCATGACGATTCTGCGCGTTTTCGAACAAGCCGGCGGCGACAAGGCTCTCGCAGGCAGGATGCTCGGCATCAGCCGCGCCACCCTGTATCGAAAGCTGAAGCGCTACAACATCCCGCTGCGTGCGTCGCAAAAGCAACTCGTGGAAACGGCCTCGTAGGCGTTTTGAGACAGCGAATGCGGTTTCTTTTGGGTTCCCGTTTCGGCGCATGCTTGAGACGCAGATGTGTCAGCCTGAGACAGTGCCGCAGCGCCACAGATCGATCGCTCGCCGCAAGTCACGCTGCGCAAACCACTTCTGATTCCCCGGCCGGGAAAATCTTTGGCTGTACTCGTGCAGTTCCCTCTTGGACTTATTCCTATCCGTCCACGTGTAACTGGACGATGTGGACTTGGGGGCCCTTTGTCGCGCGACGCCGTGGCTGCTTCTCTGCTAACCGAACAGACGTGCGTTGAGAAGTTGGCACAACTGTTTCCGAACGCGTCGGCGATCCGAATTCCGGTGCGCGTGACGACGGCCGGCGCCGGGAAGCGGCGTTTGAAGGAACAGACTGTGATCGAGTTCGGAACCGCGCATGAGGTTCTGTTCTCGTCGTCGTTGCCGCTCGAATTTGAAGATAGCGTACGGCTGGTGAATTCCGATGGCTCGCTGGACGCGCGCGCAACGGTGGTTGCCGTGCGATATCACGGCGGAGGCAAAGCTGTGGCAGCGCGTTTCGTGGGAGAGGTTGGAAACTGGATCATAAAACCATGACACCGAAAACTAGCGGCATGACGATGAATCCGCCCAAGAAGCCAGTGACTTCAGCCGCCAGTGGTCCGGCGGATCTGGCAGCCCAATGGGCCGAAGCCCGCGCCGTCTACCCGATCTACGCCGCGCTGGCGACGCAATTTAACCTCGCGCCGCTGCCGTACGCCGCCGGCGAGCTCCCTCCGGCCCGCCCGACGAGGAGCGCCTTCGACAGCGTGCTGAAGTGGCTCAGCAGTATCGATGAGCAGGCGTTGGCCTATCAAATTCGGCAGCTTGCCTCCGACGTTCTGAACGCGAGCGAGGAATCGCTGCGAGCGCTGATCCATCGCCAGTTGCGGAAGCCGGACAAGACCAACGCCGATCGCGACAAGATCGATCTTCTGCTGGTGCAATATTTTGCGATGTGCGCCCCCGAGCAGCTCTATAGCAAGGACATCACGCTGAACGACGTGGCGGATGTTCTGCGACCCGTCCTGGCGGAAGCGGATCCGACTCCGCTCGAATGGTGCGAGCCTCTCGATAAAATTCTCGCGAAGGTTGAGACGTGCCACAGCCTGCGCGATCTGATGGAGGCTGGCCTCGTCGAGCAGGGGCGCATGCTCAAGGATTCCGCCGGACCCATGTTCTACGATCCGGCGGCGCTGGTGGCCTTCTGCCGCTTCAGTTTTCTGGTGCGGCGCGCGTTCATCCGGATGTTGCACGCCGATTTACAGGCGGTGCGAGAAACGATCAACTCGATCGAGAAGCTTGGAGTGAAGACCGTCGACTGCCGGCGGGCCGGATTTTCGGCAGCCGAAAAACCCATGCAGCTTCGGTTTTTCTGTGAAAACTGGCGCCAGCCGTTTCAGAAGGACTATACCGAGAATTCGGTGAGCCATGCCTTCGAGCAGCTTCTCGCTTTGCGCGCAGACTTGGAAGACGCGCTCGAGCGCGCACAAAAGCCTGCGAAGAAGGCCGCGGCCCCTGCTCCAAAGCGCGCGGCGAATGCGAACCCCCCGACGGCGGCGGCTGTTTCAGCGGCCGCGCCCACGATGTTCGAAGGATTTTTCGCGGACGAATCTCCGGTGAGCGAGGAGTCTGACTCGCAGGAGGAAGCGCCCGCTGCTTCCGTGGCGGAGACGCCGGCACGGGAACCCGCAGCAAAACGCGTGCCGCCTGCCAAGCCTGGTAAAGCGGCGGAAAAACCCGCGGTCGTTTCGTCCGCGTCGTCCGAGCCGATGGACGCGGAGAAATGCCTGGAAGTGATCTGGGAGCAGTTGATCGCGGCGCCGCCATCGCGCGGGCGCTCGATGTCCACCATCGTTTTGCAGGACAGCAAGGTTTTGCTTTCATCGTGGGAAGTCGCGGCTTTCGTCAGCGAAGACGGTCCGGAATCCGAGGATTTGCGGCGCGCCGTCGTGGCGCGCGCTCTTCTGGCCGTGGCGAGTGATCGCCGCAAGCGCTCGGGGGATGAAACCGCGCTGACAGAGGCGCTCATGCTCGCTCGCAACGAGGTGTCGTATTTCCACGGGCGCGTCGAACAAGCCAAGCGTTCCAAGAATACGGAAGCAGCCGTGAATCTTGGCATCAGCACGAAGCGGCTGCTTTCCTTTATGGAAGAAGCCGAAAAGCTCAAGTCCTGATCCGCCGCCCGAGCCGAAGAAAGAACCAATGCCACACTTGAACGATGCCAGCGTTCTGATCGTTTCGGATGATACGGAATTCGCTCGCGCCGTCGTTGGGCACTGGCAGGCCGAACCGCTCGTTCCCGAAATCACGATTGTCACGAGCGACGTCTGGCGGCCGGGAAGCGAGCCGAAATACGATCTCGCGATTGTCGGCTCGGTGCGCAGCGGGAGCCTCTCCTCGATTCTCCCTGCCCTCTGCTCATTGCCCAGCACGGCAGCCCTGTATGTCGCCGAAGTAACAGAAGACGCCGCGACGCTGCAGGAGGAATATCCGCAAGTGCTCGTCGTTCCGCGCCAGGATCATTGGGTGCGGACTCTGCTTTTGGTATCGATCGAAGCACTGCGGCGCGTTGAAGCGGTTGGACGGGCCCAACGCGCGGAACGCCTGGCGCTCGCGAGCCAGCGCCATGCAACTCTGGGCCGCTACATGCTGGAAATGCGCCCGAGCATCAACAATGCGCTCACCTCGGTTCTCGGCAACGCCGATTTGCTGCTGTTCGATCCCGGCCGTGTGTCTGGAGAAAGCCGCGAGCAGATTCACGCCATTCACACAATGGCGCTGCGCCTCAATGAAGTGATGCAGCGATTCTCATCCCTAATGACAGAGATGCAGGCCGGTGAGACGGAATCTCACGCTGAGACGGAGCCGCTATCTCATCCCCTCGCTGGACGGCTGTAGGCCCCGATTCCTCGCTTCTAACCACCCAGAAATAAATGAGTTGCAAATAAGCGGCATCGCCGCGAAAGCAGGCGGCAGGTGGCTGCCGAGTTGCAATTCTATCTCGGGGAAGATTCGAGCGTGGAGGTGCGCCAGTGGTGAAGAAGGTTCTGGTGGTAGACGACTCGCAGGCGGAAATCAGGCTCCTGCAGTCGGTGCTTCAGCAAGGGGGCTTTCACTCGGTTGCGTTGTCCGATCCGACCAAGGTGGAAGAGACGATTGAAGAGGAGCGGCCCAACGTGATTCTGCTCGACGTGGTGATGCCGCAGCGCAATGGCTTTCAGGTCTGCCGCGATCTGAAGAGCCAGGAGCACTACTCGCAGATTCCCGTGATTCTCGTAACTTCAAAGACGGCGCCGAGCGATCGCTATTGGGGCGAGCAGCAGGGCGCGAATGGATATGTCGCGAAGCCGTTTACGCCGGATGAGCTGCTCAATGCCGTGCGGAGATTTGCCTGATGCCACTTGACCCCGAGAACGCGGGGCTGATCGGGTTCGAAGGCGGCGATTTCCTGGAGGGCGAAGCTCCTCCGGAAGAGCGGCGCCCCGAACGCCAATACTGCGTGTTTCGCGCGGGCCGCGAGCGGTTTTGCCTTTCGGTGCTCGAGGTGGAAGAAGTGGTGGACTGGCCGATCGTGACGCGGATTCCGCTGGCGCCTTCGTTTCTGATGGGAGTGTTCAATCTGCGCGGGACGATCGTGCCGCTGATGGACATCGCGTTCACGGAGGGCCGCCGCCCGGGACTTTTGCCGAAGCACGTGGTGGTCGCCGCGATCGAGGGCGACGCGCAGCGCGAGGATCTGCGGCTCGGCATCGCCGCCGACGAAGTGGTGGGAACGTATTCGGCCACGGAAGATGCTTTGCTCGACCAGGCGCCGGCGGAAGTCCCTCACTGCCGCGCGATGTTGCGGCACGATGATCGCCTGGCGCTCGTGATCGACCTGCGGCGTTTGACGGATGTTTTCCCGGTGCCCGTGATATGAACCGGCGCGATTCGAGTTTCGCCGGGAGCAAGTTGATGGGGAGGAAGTCATGAAATCTCGCTTGAGCAGCACAATCTGGCTGCTGGTCTTCTGGGCCGCGATCGCATTTTTCGGGGTCCTCGGGCTGGCCTATCACGCCGGCAAGGAGGCGGGCGGCCTCGCGGTCACCGACCTTGGTTCTTTGCCGGGTAGCGCGAGTGGACCGCTGTTTGCGGCGGTTGGTCTCGCGCTGGCCGGTGCGCTCTCGATCGTCTTCGTGCTGAGCAAGCGCGTGCTCAAGCCCGTGGATGACCTCGCCAAGTTTTCGGAGCGACTGGTGGCAGGCGACTCGCGCGCGCGTGCGGAAGTCGGCGGAGACGACGAGTTCGCGTTTATCGCCGAGAATCTCAACCGCAGCGCCGCAAAGGTTTCGCAGGCTGTGACCAACCAGCAGGCCCAGGAATCGCTGCAGCGGAGCATCACCGATCTTCTCAACACCATCAACCAGGTGGCTCGCGGCGATCTGACAATTCGCGGCAAGGTGACGAACGACGCGCTCGGCAACGTCGTCGATTCCGTGAACTTCATGCTCGACAACTTCACCAAGGTGCTCGAGCGCGTCCGCAAAGCCGCCATTGACGTCAGCACCAGCGCCAACCAGATTCTCGATGCGGCTGACGACATGACCGCCGGCGCCACACAGCAGGACCAGGAAATCACCAACACATCTTCCGCCGTGGAAGAACTCACGGTCTCGATGAAACAGGTGTCGAACAACGCCGAAGCCAGCGCCGAAGCGGCTCGCCGTGCACTCGACGCCGCCGAGCAGGGCAACCGGGCCGTGAGCGACACGCTCGAAGGCATGCAGCGCATCCGCGCTTCCGTGCAGGCGACCGCGAAGAAGATCAAATCGCTGGGCGATCGCTCTCTTGAAATTTCGGAAATCATCAACGTGATTAACGACATCACCGAGCAGACCAACCTGCTCGCGCTCAACGCCGCGATTGAGGCAGCGCGCGCGGGCGAAGCGGGCCGCGGTTTCGCGGTCGTCGCCGACGAAGTCCGCAAGCTGGCCGAACACTCCCGCAGCGCCACGAAAGACATTGCGGCGCTCATCAAGGCCATTCAGGCCGAAACGAACGAGGCGGTGGTCGTCATGGAAGAGGGCACGCGCGAAGTGGAAGTCGGCGCGGGCCTCGCGGATCAAGCCGGAAAGGCCCTCGAAGCGATTTCGAGCGTCGTCCGGCAGTCGGCCGAACTCGTCCAGGAAATTTCGCTCGCCTCGAAACAGCAGGTGCGCGGCACGGAAGGCGTGGCCAACGCGATGCAGATCATCTCCGGGATCACGCGGCAGACGACGCAGGGCGCGCGCTCGACCGCATCGACCGTCGGAAACATGGTGAAGTTGTCCGAGCAGCTCAATGA
>JBAPOM010000014.1:0-10859 GCA_049279635.1 Candidatus Acidiferrales bacterium | reverse complement strand
TAGAGGACAGTGAAGGCGCCGACGACGCGCAGCGTCCACTGACGGCGCCGCGCCCGGGCCATGCTGATCTGGCGGGCTCGCAGAAGTACAATTTCCACGACGCGCGCTACATTCTCGAGCGCGCCTCGGCGCGGGAAACGGCGGCTCGAGTGGCGGCCGGCTCGCTGGCAAAACTGCTGCTGCGCGAGTTTGGCGTTACTATTTTGAGTCATACGATCGCGGTAGGCCATGTGCGGCTGGAACGGCCGGCAACGTGGGATGAAATTGTTGCGATCTGCGAAAATCTCGAATCGCCGCTGCGCTGCGTCGATCCCGACGTGGAGGGCCGCATGATTGCGGAGGTCGATCACGTGCTGCGCGCGGGTGATTCGGTTGGCGGGATTTTCGAAGTCGTCGCGCGCGGCCTCCCGCCCGGCCTTGGAGCGCACACGCAGTGGGACGAGAAGCTCGACGCGAAGCTGGCGCAGGCAGTGATGTCGATGCAGGCGGTGAAGGCGGTCGAGATCGGCACGGGCGTGGCGAACGCCGGCAGCTACGGCTCCGAAGTGCAGGATGAAATCCGGTACGATCCATCGCGGAAGCGATTCGACCGCTCGTCGAACCGCGCGGGCGGCCTGGAGGGAGGCATCACGAACGGGCAGGATGTGGTGGTGCGCGGGTATCTGAAGCCGATTTCGACGCTGCGCCGCGCGCTTCTCACCGCCGACATGAATACGAAGGAGGCCGTGAAGGCGGCCTACGAGCGCTCGGATGTTTGCGTGGTGCCGGCAGGAGGCGTGGCGGGCGAAGCGATGGTTGCGCTCACGCTCGCCGGAGCGTTTCTCGAAAAGTTCGGCGGCGACTCGCTCGAAGAAACGCGCAGGAATTTTGACGGCTACCAGCGTCAATTGGATAATTTCTAGAAGGCGAAATTGCGATGATTCATCCGATTGTGAAATACGGCGATCCGGTGCTCGAGACTCCGACGAAGACGGTGGAGAAATTCGACGAGGAGCTGCAGGCGCTGGTCAATGACATGTTCGAATCGATGTACGCCGCGCAAGGCGTCGGGCTGGCGGCGCCGCAGATCGGGATCAGCCGGCGGCTCGCCGTGATCGACGTGACGAATGGAAAGAATCCCGAGGGCCGCATCGTCTGCGCCAATCCGCAAGTGATTCACTCCGAGGGCGAACAGCGCGAGGAGGAGGGATGCCTCTCGGTGCCGGGTTTCCGCGGGCATGTGGCGCGGCCGCTGTACGTCACGGTGCGCGCGCAGGACGCCCGCGGCGAGGAATTCGAAATGCGCGGTGAAGGTCTTCTCGCCCGCGCCTTCTGCCATGAAATCGATCATCTCGACGGGATTCTCTTCATCAGCCACCTCAGCATGCTCAAGCGCGACATGATCAAACGCAAGATCCGCAAACTGAAAAAAGCCGGCGAGTGGTAGGCGCATTGTGGCACTGCGAATCGTCTTCTGCGGCACGCCTGCTTTTGCCGTGCCATCGCTGCGGCATCTGATCGCGCAGCAGGATTTTCGCGTCGAGGCCGTTGTCACGCAGCCCGACCGGCCGCGCGGCCGCGGCCAGGAAATGGCGGCGTCGCCTGTGAAGGACGCAGCGCTTGCGGCGGGCGTGCCCGTATTTCAGCCTGAGAAAATCAAATCGGAAGCGGCGCTCGAATATTTCGAGGGCATAGCGCCGGATGTTGTCGTCATCATCGCCTACGGGCAGATTATTTCGCAGCGCCTGATCGACGTTCCGCGCCTCGGGTGGATCAACCTGCACGCGTCGCTGCTGCCGAAATATCGCGGCGCGGCGCCAATCAACTGGGCCATCGTGAACGGCGAGGCGCGCACGGGCCTGACCACCATGCAAATCGACGCCGGACTCGATACCGGGCCGATGCTGCTGAAATACGAAACGGAAATCGGCCACGACGAGACGGCGCCTGAGCTAACCTCGCGGCTGGCTGAAGCCGGCGCGACGCTCGTCGCCGAAACGTTGCGCGGCCTTGAGAGCGGCGCGATTGCAGCCGGGCCGCAGGATAGTTCGCAGGCTACCTTTGCGCCGCCGCTAAAAAAAGAAGATGGCCGCATCGATTGGTGGCTTAGTGCGCGGAAAATCTACAACCGGATTCGCGGCCTGCAACCCTGGCCGGGCGCGTTCACGTCGTTCCGCGGCAAAAGCTGCCAGATTTGGGGAACGCCGCTCAAGCCGATTGCGGCGGGCGGCATGCCCGGCATTGTGTTGCCGACGCAAGAGGACGGCTTGCTCGTAATCTGCGGCGGCGCCTCCGTCCTGCGGGTCGAACAGATCCAACTCGAGGGACGCAAGCGCGTCACCGGGCAGGAATTCGTGAATGGCGCGCGCATCGTGCCCGGCGAACGGTTCGGCGACTAGACTGGCGACGGCCGGCAGCGGAAGCTTACCCATGGTCATTAGTCCCGCCAGAAAAATCGCGTACGACGTGCTGCGGCGCGTGGAGGCTGAAGGCGCCTACGCCAGCGATCTGCTGCACGCCGAGCTTGGCGCAAGGGTCAAGCCCGCCGATGCCGGCCTCGCGACGGAGTTGACGCTCGGCGTGTTGCGCCAGCGGCTGCTGCTTGATTTCCTTTTGGAACTTCATCTCGAAAAGGCCGTCGAGCGGCTCGATCTGCCTGTGACGCTCGCCTTGAGGCTGGGCGCCTATCAACTCCGATTCCTGCAAAGGATTCCGGCGTCGGCGGCCGTGAACGAATCCGTCGAGCTGGTGAAAAAGGCGCGGAAGACGTCTGCGTCCTCACTCGTGAATGCGGTTCTGCGGCGCGTTGCCGAACAGTCGAAAACCCCGGCCAAGGAATTCCTTCCGGCGGATATCGGCGCAGCCGAAAGGCTCGCTATCCTTCATTCGCACCCGGCGTGGATGGTTTCGCGATGGCTGGCGCGTTTCGGCGAGGCGCAGACGATGGCGCTGCTCGAAGCGGACAACCGCACGCCACGCCTGAGTTGCACGCTGAGCGATCCAGCCTTGCGGCAAGAGGTCTCCCGTGCGCTCGAGCAAGCTGGCTTACATGTGGAAGCCGGGACTTTGTTGCGCGATGCGCTTGCCGTCAGTGGAGGAAGTGTATCGCGCACGGCCGAGTTTCGGGCGGGCAGGATCTCGATTCAAGACGAAGCGTCGCAGGCGGTTTCGCTGCTGCTCGGCGTTCGCGGCGGAGATCGAGTGCTCGACTTGTGCGCTGCTCCGGGCGGAAAAACGCAAGCGCTGGCACGTGCCGCCGGAAGCCGAGGCGTGGTCGTCGCCGCGGATCGCTATGCGCACCGGCTGCGCGCCATGGCGGCGCAGCTCGCTCGTCTGGGACTGTCGAACGTGCGCCTTGTGCAGCTCGATGCGACCGAAAATTTGCCTTTCGGCGCGCGGTTCGAGCGCATCCTGCTGGACGCACCCTGTTCCGGCACGGGCACGTTGGCCCGCCACCCGGAGATTCGCTGGCGATTGCGCCCGGAGCAGTTTGCAGAGTTTCACGCATTGCAGGTGCGAATGCTGCGCGTCGCCCTCGCGCATCTCGCTCCCGGCGGCAGGCTCATCTATTCGACGTGCTCGGTCGAGCCCGAGGAAAACGAGGACGTGATCGCCGAGATTTTGCGCGGTGCGAGTGGCGTTTCGCGCGTGCCTCGCGGCGAAATGATCGAAACGCTCGCGCCCGATTTGGCTGAGGGCATGTCTGCGTCCGGTCTATTTGACGATGCCGGCCACTTCCGCACGCTTCCGGGCCAGCAACAGACCGATGGTTTCTTCGCCGCCAGCCTCCAGATTTGAGGCACCATGGAAAGGACATGAACGAAGCGAAAAATCCCTGGACCGTCGTTTCTCGCGCGACTGTCTATGAGAATCCCTGGATTCGAGTGGAGCACAACGACGTTTTAAATCCCGCGGGCAAGCCCGGCGTGTATGGCGTCGTGCACTTTAAGAATCACGCGATCGGCGTCGTTCCGATCGATGAGAATGGGAACGTAATTCTGGTCGGGCAGTACAGGTTCCCGCATGCTGCTTACAGCTGGGAAATACCCGAGGGTGGCGGACCCGCGGGCGCCACGATCCTTGAATCCGCGCAACGGGAACTCCGCGAGGAGTGCGGCGTTACCGCGGGAAATTGGCTCGAGATTGTGGGCATGGATCTGTCCAACAGTGTGACGAATGAAAAGGGCACGGCGTTCCTCGCCTGGGACCTCAGCCACGGAGCTGCCCAGCCCGAAGAGAACGAGCAACTCCGCGTGGTGCGAGTGCCATTCTGCGCAGCGCTCGAACGCGTGAAGCGCGACGAGATTCGCGATTCGCTCAGCGTCGCCGCCATACTTAGAGTGGCGCTGATGGCCTTGCAGGGTGAGTTGCCTGAAGCTCTCGAGGGTGTGATTCGCGTCTAGCGTAGTTATCTCGCGATTTTCCTTGCGACGTTTTTCCATCGTGCTAGCGTGATGATTATGGTGATGGGTGCCGAATGATGTCTGACGGTGCGACAACCGGGATCGGTCGATTGAACCTGCGCGAGCGCTTGCACTGGATTTTCCGTATGTCTCTGCTGCTGTTCATATTGTCCTCGGTCGCGTTCCTTAGCGCGCTGACTGCGATGCGTTTTGCCGTCGAGGGCCGCGAAGTGGCGATGCCGGATGTTGTGGGGATCAAAGCGCCGGAAGCGCAGCAGATTCTCGGGAAGCGCGGCATCGGACTCAGAGTTGAAGATAGGCTCTACAGCAGCCTGCCCGTAGACGCCGTCATCCGCCAGAGCCCGCAGGTGAATATGGAGGTGAAGGTCGGGCAGAGCGCGCATGTGGTGCTGAGCCTCGGTCCCCAGAAGGTGACGATCCCGCAGCTCGGGGACAAGAGCGTGCGAGCCGCGCAGATCGAAATGCTGCGAGAGGGCTTGCAGCTCGGCGAGGTATCGAGCGCGCACCTACCGGATTACCCCGCGGACGCTGTGATCGAGCAGGATCCGGCTCCGGGCACGACCGACGTCACGGGCCCGCATGTGGACCTGCTGGTTTCGCTCGGCCCCCAGCCGCCGGCCTACGTCATGCCCCAATTGATCGGGATGTCGGCTGCCGAGGCGGAATCGAAATTAAACGCCGCGGGGCTGAAAATCGCGAAACTCGCATCCGCCACGGTGCCTGGCGCCGTTCAGGGAGCGGTAATCGATCAGATGCCCGAGCACGGGCGCCGGGTGGACGCCAATACGCCGATCGAGTTGCAGGTGGCCGAATAACGAAAACAGCCCCGTAGGCGTGCTAGAATCCACCGGACTGCCATGAGCTACTCCCGCATCGAAATCGCTCCGTCCATTCTCGCGGCGAATTTTGCCCGTCTGGGCGATGAGATCAAGAGCGTCGAGCAAGGCGGCGCGGAAGTGATTCACGTGGACGTGATGGACGGCCACTTCGTGCCCAATATTTCGATCGGGATCCCGGTGGTAGCGTCTTTGCGCAAGGCAACCCGCCTGGCGCTGGACGTGCATCTGATGATCGAGCAGCCCGAGGAGTATATCGAGGAGTTCGTGCGCGCAGGCGCGGACCGCGTCCTGGTGCATCAGGAGGCCACGCCGCATCTCGATCGTGCCCTGGCGATGATTCGCGAGTTGGGCGCGCAGGCCGGCGCGGTGATCAATCCATCCACGCCGGTGGCGATGCTCTCCGAGGTGCTCGATAAGGTGGATACGGTCCTGGTGATGTCGGTAAACCCGGGCTTTGGGGGGCAGAAATTCATCCCCCGGGCGATTGAAAAAATCCGTCAACTGAATGACTGGCGGGGGCGCTATAATGGCGGGTTTCGGATCGAGGTGGATGGCGGGGTGGAGCTCGAGAACATAGGGGATTTGGCGCAGGCCGGTGCGAACACGTTCGTCGCGGGGACTTCGATCTTTCGCACGCCCGACCCAGCCGAAGCCGCGCGCCAGTTACGAAAATTTGCAACGGAAGCCTTGAGGCAGAAGGTTTAGGCTGGGCTTCATGCGTGGAGTGTCATGAACAAGCGTCGATTGGCGGTTTGCGCATTCGCGGCTGTGCTCGCAGGATCTCTCTGTGCGAGCGCCTACGGCCACCAGAAGGTGAAGGTGACCAAGGTCAAGCCTGCGAAGAAACAGGCCGAAGCCACCGCTCAATCCGCCGAGCCTGACAAAATTCTCTACGAGCGCGCGGTCGACGACGTGAAACACTCGAAATATACCGAGGCGCGTCTGACCTTCCAGACGCTCGTCAACACCTACCCGGACAGCGAATACCTTGCCAAGGCCAAGCTGGGCGTCGCCGATTCTTATTACAAAGAGGGCGGCACGTCGAACCTGACGCAGGCTGTCGACGAGTACAAGAACTTCGAGGTTTTCTTCCCGTTCCTTGACGAAGCCCAGTACGCCCAGATGCAGGTCGGCATGGCCCACTACCGCATGATGAGCAAGTCCGATCGCGACGATAGCCAGGGCGAGTCCGCCGAGGACGAATTCCAGGCATTCCTTCTGAAGTATCCGCAAAACCCGCTCGCCCCGAAGGCCGAACAGTATCTGCGCGACGTCCAGGAGGTCCTGGCCGACGGCTACTACCGGGTTGCGCGCTATTACTATCTCAAGCGTGACTATCGCGCTTCCGCCGCGCGCCTCGTCGATTTGACCCAGCGCTACCCGCTCTACAGCCAGAGCGACGAAGCACTGGCCATGCTTGGAGACGTCTACATGCGCGCCAAGCAAGCTTCCAAAAATGAGGACGACAAGAACCACTGGGCCGACCTCGCGGCCGAATGCTATACGCGCATCGTCCAGGACTACCCTTTGTCAAAAGAAGCCTCGCTGGCGAAGGACCACCTCAAAGCCCTCGGCATGCCCGTGCCCGCGGCCGATCCCGAAGCGCTCGCGCGCATGAAGAAACAGCAGATGTTTGAAAGGCACCACCGCGAAAATTTCGTGATGAAGATTCCGCTGGGGATGATCGAGTCGCGCCCTGATGTTTCGCTAGCCGCCCGTTCCGGCGAACCGAATCTAAATCCGCCGAATGACTTGGTGTCGGCCACCGATGTTTTGAAGCAGGGCGCGCCCGGGCCTGTGTTTACGGTCACGGCGAACAACCCGGCCGCGACCGACAGCGCGGCGGGCCCAGCGGATGACTCCGGCGGACCCGTGGTGGAAGGCGGCGCGTCCGATTCGACGGGGAATGGCGACGCGCCGACGACCAACGTCGGAGCCGAAATCATAGCGGCGCCCACTTCTGCGGCGGATGCTTCTTCGTCGGCCGGCACGGCGACGGCGCCGGCTGCTACCAGCACTCCAGCTGCGGAAAATGCTCCGGCGGCGTCTGATCCTCCGGCCACCTCCATGCTCAGTGCCGTCCCGGGGACCGGGCCGGCCGCTTCAGTCACATCCCAGCCGAGCTCTGCTCCCCAGGCGACGCAGGCCAACGCGACTGCAAGCGCCACAAGTTCCACATCTTCCGCGTCTTCCACGTCCAAGGCGAAAGCGCCCGCGCCTGTCGCGCCGAAGGCGGATTCCAAAACCGAGTCAACCAGCAAGAAGAAGAAGGGCCTGAAGAAGATCGTCCCCTGGTAACTATCCCCAACAACCTCCTCGGTTACCCCCTACTTAACGACTGAGGCACGCCCGCATCTAGACTCCGTTGACGCTCCCCCGGGAGGGTGTTGCAATAGGTTGTGGAAGACGCGGTCGCCTGAACGGGCAAGTGCGCCGCCAGAGGGGTCTTCGTGCCTAGCATTCTCGTCGCGGACGACAACACCAATATTCAGAAGATGGTTTCGCTGGCCTTTGAGGACCGGGGCATCACCGTGGTCGCGGTCGGCAACGGCGAAGCCGCAGTCCGCCGCATACCGGATCTGAATCCGGATCTCGTCCTGGCCGATATCTTCATGCCCGTGCGCAACGGGTATGAGGTGTGCGAATTTGTGAAGAAAGACGAGCGATTCGCGCACGTTCCCGTCATTTTGCTGGTGGGCGCATTCGATCCGCTCGACGAAAAGGAAGCGCGCCGCGTGGGCGCGGACGGCGTCCTGAAAAAGCCCTTCGTTCCGCCGGACCCGCTGATCGCGATGGTGATTTCCGCTCTCGAGAAGAATCCCCGCGTGGTTGCGGAATTGGCCAAAGCCAAAGCCGCGCCCGAGCCGCCTGCAATGGCCGACGCGGCTGACTCGTTTGAAATTACGAACGTGCCGAAGCCCGAGCCAAAACCTCTGCCCGAGTTTCCCGAGCCGACTCCTGAAGAAGCGGCGTTGGTGTACGGTTTTGGCAAGGGCGTGCGCGCAATTGATGACGAGGAGCTCGAAGCCGGCAAGGAACCTCCTGCGCCCGTCTCCCAACGCGATGACGAAGAAGACGATGACCAAGGCGCGGCCACCACTTCCGATTGGCGCCGCAACGCGATGGACTTCGACATCCCCGAGGAGCACGCGAATCGGCCTGCTTTCTCTGAGATGGACGATCTCGAGCCGGCCACCTTTTTCCCGTCCGAGGCGGAAGCAGGCAAAGCCGCGCCGCCGGCGCCGAAAGTCGAACCGCCTGCAATCGCGGCGCGAGATAGAGCACCTCAGTTCACACCTGTCGTCGCGGCTGAGGACGCGAGCCCGCACGTAGTGCCGACCCTGGCGGAGGAAGTCGACATGCGCGCCCTGGAACCGGTGGAAGCAACGCCGGTGGAACTCGCGCCAATCAGCTTGCCGAAAGAAACGGATGGCGCGCCCCTTGGCTCGTTTGGACCGCCAGTCGTGGCATCCGAGCCCGAGCTGCACCGCGAAGCGAAGCCCAGCCTGGCGTCCCGAATGCGCCATTGGATGGACGCGGTCGTATCGACGCCCGCGGTCCAAGAAACCCACGAAGAAGCCAAGGGCAACGATGATTGGGTGGCAAAGCTTTCGAAGCCCCGGCCCTCCGAGGTTGCTGCGATCGAGCCACAGCCTCCGTCGTCCGAGGCGCCTCAAACGATGGCATCAGCGGGTACAAAGCCGGCTGAGGAGAACTTTTTCGCCGAAGAGTCCGCGTCCGAAGAATCCGCGCCTCTTGAAGTTGCGTCAGCCGAAATGGCGTCCAACGAAGTTGCGAGTTTAGAAGAAGCGCCCATCGGAGCCGCTTCGTCCGCAGTTGAAACTGGCGGTGCCGCGTTGCCGATTGAGACTGACGCGTACGCTCCCGCGGCGCACCCTTCCGAATTCCCCGAAGCAGTCGCGTCCAAGCCAGAGCCCGAGATGTGGGATCGCGACGAAGAAACGACGCCCTCTTTCAGGGACCCGGATCTCGACGTGCCCCCGGCGGTTCACGTCACGCCCGAGCCTTTGTTGCTGGACGATGAGCCCGCGCCAGTGTCCAGCTACCGCGAACAGCAGCACGAGGCGCCTCCGGCTCGCGCGTTTGAAGTGGCGATGTTGCATGAGCCTGTGGCCGAAGACGCGCCGGCGGAGCAGTCTTCTTTGCCGGAGGCTTTGTTTGCGCCTGCCGCCGAATCCGCGCCCGAATCCAACGCCGAACGCGTCCCGACGGGTCCGCCGCCCAATCGCGAGGCCCTGGCCGAGATTCCGTTCCTCAATCCGCCGCCGGGCTTCGATCCGAATGCCCGCGCGCCGCAGTCTTCCGGGGCCGATGCATCCACCGTCAATGCCGTTGTGGAAAAACTGCTCGAAAGGCTTCAGCCGCAGCTCCACGACATGCTCTCGCAGAGCGTCCTGAAGCCGCTGATCGAAAATCTCCTCCAGCAGGAAAACAACAAGAAGGAAAAGTAGCCTCCGCCCCGCGGTCCGGGGATCTTTGTGGGTCCGTGGCTTGCGGTTCAACCTGAACGAAGTGAGGGGCCACGACATAAACTTCCAAGTGAATTACATCCGAGTTGCCCGTGATACACCCAGTACGCCCGCCAGAATCGCAAGCGGCCTTTTAGTAAGGTGTTTCTCCCACCCACTGGCCGCCTTTGCAATCCGAATATCCAGCGGATAGCCGTCGCAGGTCATCGTTCTCGTACATCGCTACGTAATCATCGATGACCCAGCGGTTATTCTCCAGAATCGCGGTCACAACACCTTCAAAGTCAAAGTCGGCTGTGAAGCTGAGTTCGACGTCGACGCGGTTTTCTCCGATAGCTCTGCTGCTGAGAATACGAAAAGCGCGTGGAGTTGCCGCGTCATTGGGGCCAGTGAACAAGCCATCCTCCAGCCAAGGTGTTGCGGGCTTGTATGTGTTGGCGCGAAGAATCTCCCCGTAGCGCCGGTAATAATCTTTGTCACACGCTTCAAGGCTCTCGAGCTGTTGAGCAAGTCGCTTACTGAGAAGTGGCCGGAGCGCCTTCTCTTCGCGGCCATAAGGAATTCCGAGCTGTTGGTACCTGGTGATATAAGTGTAGAATGCACGCACAGCATCAAGAGCTGTCCGCGGCGTATTGCTGCGTACCTGAAGAGGTTCGAGAATGCATGCCTCTATGCAGAACGCCACCGTCGAACGGAAAGAGCCTGTTGGAGTCTTCGCTTGACCTTCAAAGGGAGCGAACGTTCCGGGAGCGCCCATCGAGAATTCGGCCGTGAGCAAGTATTGACCGGGCTTATTGAAGGCAAACCCCACTCCGTCTTTCAGTGAAATGATTCTGCTCGCTGAAATCTCCTGATATTGCCCCAGCACAGCAAAATCTGAGGGTGAGTATTCTTTGAAGCCAGCTCGCGCCTCGCTCTGCCACGGTACCTCGTTGCCGTCAGGACCAATTGCTTTGAAACTCACAAACTCATCGCCGAGTGCGCGACTGACCAAAAACGGTTGTTCCGACCGACTATAAAGTTGAAGGACGATTACTACAGTCTCACCGAACGAGAAGAGCTGCTTTGACGGAAGAGTGTGAAAATACAGTTCGGCACTTGTGGCTGGCGCCGCTGGAGCCTGACCC
>JBAPOM010000013.1:0-1682 GCA_049279635.1 Candidatus Acidiferrales bacterium | reverse complement strand
GCCAGTCTCCAGCTAGAATTACGCGCGACGCCCGGCGGGTCGCAACGGACCTGAGGAAATATGGAAGTGATCAAGCAGCTTTTCGATCAACGATTCGCAGTTACAGCGCTAGAACTCCCGATTTCGGATCACGACGACCGAGGCCAAAAGCAGCATCGTCGCCACCGAGAGGCTCGCGAGCACACCGATCCATGGAAGCGGGCCGGAAAGAAGGGAGGTGCTCTTGTTGAAGTGATTGTCGCCGCCCATGAAGCGCCAGATGTCGGCGTAGGGACGAAGCGAATCCCAGTTGGAAAGGGTCACTCCGCTTCCAATCACCAATCCGTAGGCAACGGCCGGGGCGGTGTACTCACCCTCAATCAGCGAGGAGATGAGCACGGCCAGGGCGAAATAGATCAGGCCTCCCGAAACCAGCAACAGGGAGTAGAACGCAGCTTGAGCGATCGGAAACGGCCTTCCATTGAGTCTGGTCGTCAATAGCATCGCGCCCCAGGGAATCAGTGCGAGCAAAACGGCTTCGAACACACCGAGCGCGATTTGAACGCCAACCAGGCGCCCGCGACTAACCGGCAACGCGAGCGTGAGCGACGACACACCAACGGCTCTCTCCCGAATGAGTCCGCCCATTGCCAGAAGAACAGCGGCGAGCATCCAAAGCCCCATGAGGTAGTGCTGAAGCACGAAAAGGAAGTAGTAGCTATCCTGCACCGGCGCGGGAGACAGCACGCGTTCTATGTGGTTGAGAAAAAGGCTAACCAAGATAGTAATCCCGCACAGAGACGCGAGGAACCTTGAGCGAGTTTCGAGCCACGCTTTGTACCAGAGCACGCTTTAATTCTCCTTTACCGTCTCAAGGAAAATATCGCGCAATCCGATCGGCGCTACTTCCACGGAAAGAGCGTTCAAATCCTGCGCGCGTTCCACGATGGCATCGGCATTGCGGCTCGCAAACACGCTCATCTGGCAGCCGCTCGTCTGAATCTTCTCGACCCCGGTGATGCGAAACTCGAGTTCGACCGGCGCGGACGCGAAGACCAGGTCGATCCGGCGATAGAATTGGCGCAGATCGTCGAGCGGAGCATCCAGCACCATGCGGCCCTTCTCGAGAATGCAGACATGATCCGCGACTCGTTCTACCTCGGCGATCTGGTGCGAAGAGAAGAAGACGGAGACACCTTCCGCCGACTGCGAAACGAGCGTTTGCAGAAGCTGTTCAATGCCTACGGGATCGAGGCTTTCGCTGGGCTCATCCAGTATCAGCAGTTCGGGACGTCGTGCGAACGCGAGCAAGAGGGCGAGCTTAGTCCGCATCCCTTTGGAAAGAGATTTGACCTTCCGATGAACAGGTAGCTCATATTCGCGCAACAGTCTCTTTTCGAGTTCTGGCCGCCAGTCGGCATAGAAAGAACTCGCGAAGCGTATCGTTTGCCCCACGGTCATATAGCGATAAAGAGGCTTGCTCTCGGCAACGTATGCGACGCGCTGGCGCGTTTTGCAACTCCCCTTGAGGTCGGAGATGGGAGTTCCGAGCACCAGCGCTTCGCCGGCAGTCGGGCGGATCATGCCGAGCGCCATCTTGATTGTCGTGGTCTTGCCCGCACCATTCCGGCCAAGAAACGCCGTAATACGACCCCGCCCGACCGAGAGATTCAGTTCGCGAACGGCGTCCACGTCGCGGTATG
>JBAPOM010000012.1:0-8187 GCA_049279635.1 Candidatus Acidiferrales bacterium | reverse complement strand
ACAAAATCCTCCCTCTCTCACAACATCTGCGCGCGCGGCTTGAGAGAGCGCCGCTTCCAGACGACGTGAATTCAGAAATTCTCGCCGCCTATACCGAGCTCTGCGGCAGAGACAGCAATCCTCCTTTGGCGGTGCGATCCTCGGCTACGACCGAAGACGCCGCGGACGCCAGTTTTGCAGGCTTGCAGGATACTTATTTGTGGACAATCGGCGCGCAAGCTACCTTGCGGTGTGTGCGCTCGTGCTGGGCCAGCCTCTACTCGACTCCTTCGATCACGTACCGGCGCAAACGCGAGATGCCGGAAAGCAGCGTGGCGATGGCCGTGGTCGTTCAGGCGATGGTCAACGCGCATCGGGCGGGCGTGATGTTCACTCGCAGCCCGATGACGGGGGACCGCTCGGTCGTCACGATCGAGGGAGCTTGGGGACTGGGTTCGTCTGTCGTGAGCGGCGAGGTCACTCCCGACCGGTTTGTTATCGGCAAGGTCACTGGTGAAATCTCGGTGCGAGAGATCTCGGATAAGCACATCCAGCAGCTGCCCGCGCCGGGTGGCGGCATCCAGGACGTCGAGACGCCAGAGGAGCTCCGGCGCGTGCCTTGCCTGAGCGACGCGGAGATCACAGCATTGAGAGACATCGCCAGAAAAGTCGAGCGCCACTACGGGCGGCCGCAGGATATCGAGTGGGCAATCGATCACGCGGGCGAAATCCGTCTGCTGCAGAGCCGGCCGGAGACGGTCTGGTCATCCAAGGACCGGGCGCCGGTGGCCAAGCCTACGGACGACCCGCTCCAGCACGTTATGAAAATCTTCGGAGGCCGCCGGTGACTCTCACCGCCAAGGACGTGGCGGAGATCATGCGGCTGCTCGAACAATCGAGCTTCGACAGCCTGTCGCTTGAAATCGATGGCGTGAAACTCAACCTGCAGCGCGGCTCAGCGGTGCCGGCCCGGCAGGTCGCAGCCCCCGCCGAAGCGCCCCAGCCTGCCGTCGAGTCGCAGATGGTGCAGTCAGCTTCGCGAAAAGCGAAACCGCCCTCCGAGCCCGGCCTCGCGGAAGTCGCCTCGCCTCTGCTCGGAATTTTCTATCGTGCACCCAAGCCGGGCGAGCCGCCGTTCGTTGAAGTGGGATCGAAGGTCAGCGAAGAGACCGCGATCGGCATCGTGGAAGTCATGAAATTGATGAACTCGGTCCATGCGGGCGTTAAGGGCGAGGTGGTTGAGATTCTGGCCGCCAACGCGGCGCTGGTCGAGTACGGTGAAGTCCTACTGCGCGTGCGTCCGGAGGCCTAGCCATCGCTATTCGCCGCATCCTGATCGCGAACCGCGGGGAAATCGCCGCGCGCGTGATTCGCACGTGCAAGAGCCTTGGAATCGAGACCGTGGTGGCGGCTTCCGAGGCCGATCTCGATTCGCTTCCGGCTCGTCTCGCGGAGCGCGCGATCTGCATCGGGCCGGCCCGGCCGTCCGACAGCTACTTGAAGGTCGACACGATCGTGCAAGCGGCGTTAGGCGTGCAAGCGGACGCCATTCATCCCGGCTACGGCTTCCTTTCGGAGCGATCGGCGCTCGCGCGAGTCTGCGAAAAAGAAGGCGTGATTTTCATCGGCCCAACGGCGGCCCAGATTGAGGCGGTCGGCGACAAATTGCGCGCTCGCGCGGAGGCCGAGGCTGCAGGCGTCCCCACTGCTCCCGGTGGTGCAGTAGAAAATGTGAATGAGGCGATGGTGCTGGGCCGCGAGATTGGTCCTCCGCTGTTGATCAAAGCCGTCGGGGGCGGCGGTGGTCGCGGCATGAAGCGCGTGGATCGGCTCGAGGATCTGCCTGCGGCGATGGACATGGCCGCAGCGGAAGCGGGCGCGGCCTTTGGCGATACGCGGGTTTATCTCGAGCGCTTTGTCGCGCGTGGCCGTCACGTGGAAGTCCAGATTCTCGGCGACGGAAAAGGCCGTGTGGTTCATCTCGGAGAGCGAGACTGCTCTGTCCAGCGCCGCTATCAGAAGTTGATCGAGGAAACGCCCGCTCCTGGTCTTTCCGCGGGTTCTCGCGCGCGCATGCATGCCGCGGCCGTGGAGTTTGCGAAGCGGCTATCCTATCGCAGCGCGGGCACAGTCGAATTCCTCGCTGATTTGGACCGAGATGCTTTCTACTTCCTCGAAATGAACGCCCGAATTCAGGTGGAGCACCCCATCACGGAAGCGGTCACCGGCCTCGACTTGGTCGCCGAGCAAATCGCGATCGCCGATGGTCGCGGCCTGCATTTCAAGCAGGAGGACATCCGACGAGAGGGCTGCGCAATCGAGTGCAGGATCAATGCGGAAGATCCGACGCGCGATTTCCGTCCCAGCCCCGGCACGGTTCGGACCGCGGTGTGGCCTTCGGGCGAGGGAGTGCGCGTCGACACCCATATTTTTTCAGGCGCGCGCATTCCGCCCTTTTATGACTCGCTGATGGCCAAGATTATCGTGCATGCCGCCGACCGCCGGGCGGCGCTCGAACGGATGCGGCGCGCGCTAGCCGGCACTCACATCGAAGGTGTCACCACAAATCTCGCTTTCCATGCGGGCGTGCTCACCGATCCCGAATTTGAACGAGGTGGCGTCGACACTTCCTACGCGCCGCGCTTCCTCGAACGCCACCTTCAGCTTCAAGAGGCAAAAGCGCATGGCTAAGATACAACTCGTCGAGACCTCCCTGCGCGATGGTAACCAGTCTCTCTGGTCGGCGCTGGGCATCGATACGGCCAAGACTCTGACGATCGCGCCCGTCATGGACCGCGTGGGCTTCAAGGCCATCGACTTCACGACGTCTACCCACATGGGCGTCGCTGTTCGCTACAAGAAAGAGGATCCCTGGGAGCGCATCCGGCTGATGGCCAAAGCCACGCCGAACACGCCTCTGCAATTCCTTTCCACGGGATTCCGGTTCATCTCGTGGGAAACGGCGAGCCCCGAATTCATGGCGCTCGCGTTCGCAACGTTGATCAAGAATGGCATGCGCCGATTTGCGCTGGCCGATCCGATGAACGATGCCGACGCCAACGTCGCCTGCGCGCGCATGATAAAGGCAGCCGGCGGCGAATACGTCATCGGCGCCCTGGTCATTACGCTGAGCCCGATCCACGACGATGCCCACTACGTGGCTCGCGCCCGCACTCTCGCGGAAAGCCCGGACGTAGACGCGGTCTACATCAAGGATCCCGGCGGTCTTTTAACGCCGCTCCGCGCCCGCACGCTGATACCCGCCGTAATGTCGGCAATCGGCAATAAGCCGCTTGAGCTTCACTCGCATTGCACAATCGGGGTTGGCGAGCTCACCTATATGGACGCACCGGAGTGGGGCGTAAGCGCCGTTCAGTGCGCCTCTGGCGCGGCCGCCGACGGCATCTCGAATCCTCCATCGGAGCGCGTGGTTTCCAATCTGCGAGCGCTGGGACATCAGATCGATATCGACGATCAAGCGCTCGCCGAAGTGAGCCGCTATTTCACCCGCCTTGCCGAAGCGGAAGGCCTTCCCGTAGGCCGCCCCCAGGCGTTCGACGCCAGCTATCTCCACCATCAACTGCCGGGCGGAACGACCGGCACGATGCGCCGTCACCTGGCCGAAGCCCGCGTGTCCCACCTGGAAGGAGCGGTGATCGAAGAGCTGGACCGCGTGCGCCAGGAGCTTGGCTGGCCGATCGTGATGACGCCGTTCGCGCAGATGCTGATCACACAAGCGGTTTTGAACGTCACCGGGAAAGAGCGCTACGCCATCATTCCCGACGAAATCATCCGCTACGCACTGGGAAAATTCGGACGTCCGAACGTTCGGATCGCACCAGAGGTCATGGACCGCATCGACTCTTTGCCTCGGACCCGCGAGTTGCGGCAGCAGCCGGGCATGCCGCCCCTGCATGAATTGCGCCAGCGCATCGGCCCGGAACTGAGTGATGAGGATTTTCTGCTTCGAGCCACGATGCCCGCCGGTCAAGTCGACGCGATGAAGGCGGCCGGCCCCGCGGAACAAAAATACGATCCCGATATGAGCCCCGTGATGAACCTGATTCGCCAATTAACGGCCCGGCGCGACATCGCGTACCTGTCGATCAAGAAGCAGGGCTTCAAGCTCGAACTGCGCGGCCAATCTGCCGCCGCGGAGTCGTGAGCATGCGACGCTCGAGCAACGGTTGGAAGGAACGACTGGGACCCGTCGAAGGGTTCATGTTCGATCTCGACGGCACGCTGATTCTGACCGACCGCTCGCTGGCTGGCTATCGCTTGCTGCCAGGCGCCGTCGAGATTCTAAGCGAGCTGCAATCTCGCGGTATACCGTTTGTCGTGCTCACGAACGGCAGCGCGTATCCAGCGGCCGAGCAAGCGCCGAAGCTGCGCGCGCTGGGCTTGCCGATTTCCGATGAGATTCTGCTGACGCCCTCGACCGTGGCGGCGGACTTGATGCCTCGTCGGCGCGTCAAGCGTGCTCTCGTTCTGGGAACGCGAGGAGTCGGCCACCCGCTGGCACAGGCCGGGATCGAGATTGTCTTCCCTGGAGGAGAGCGCACGGAGGAAGTCCAGGCAGTCTATGTAGGCTGGCACCCGGATTGCGGAATGAAGGACATCGAGGCTGCCTGCAAAGCCATCTGGAATGGCGCGGAGCTATACGTCGCGTCCGACGTGCCGTTCTTCGCGACGTCCAGCGGCAAAACGATGGGTTACTCGCATGCGATCGTCGCCGCTGTGCGCAAGATCACCCATGCGCCCATGATCCTCACCGGCAAGCCTTCCTTGCACGCGCTGAGGCTGGTTGCAAAAAAACTCGGCGTTCCGATGCGCAAGGTGGGCGTCGTCGGGGACGATCCCCTCGTGGAAATGATCATGGCGCGGCGCGGCAAAGCAGTCGGTTTTGGCGTCACCACCGGCTTCACAACGGCTGAGGACTGGGCGGCTCAGCCGAAGAGCAGGCGCCCGCACCGGATCGTCCGCGAACTCGCCGACATCCTGAAGCTGACTGCCTCGTCCTGAGAAAAGCAGTGGCTAGTGGCGAGTGGCTAGAGAACGTGCCGCTGCATTCTCTGCGCTCTCTGCGGTGAATCGTCGTTTTCTTCTAATGCAGGCCATCCGCCAGCGGGAGCCACACCTGAAAGCGCGTGTCGCCGGGCTTTGAGGTGACTTCGACATTCCCCCGGTGCTTCTTCACGATGCGCTGAACGGTGTCGAGCCCAAGTCCCGTACCTTCGCCGACTCCCTTGGTCGTGAAGAACGGCTCGAAGATGTGCGGCTTCACGTCCTCCGGAATTCCCTTGCCGTTGTCGGCAATCTCGATCACGACGCAATCGTCCTCGCGATAGATCCGCACCCGCAGCTCGCCCTTGCCGTCCATTGCGGCGATGGCGTTGTCGATGAGATTCGTCCAGACCTGATTGAGCTCGCTGCCGAATGAATTCACAAGAAGAGGAATCTTCTCGTAGTCGCGCTTCACCACAACGCCGTGCTTGAGCTTGTGGTTCATGATGGTGAGCGTCGTTTCGAGGCTCTTCACGATATCCACGTTTTGCAGCGGCGTCTGGTCCATGTAGGTGTATTCCTTGATGGCGCGGACCAGATCCGAGATTCGCGAAGTCCCGCTCTCGATTTCGTTCAGCAGGCTCGCGGCTTCGAGCGAAGCGGCGATCCGGACGAGCGCCGCTCGGGCCGTCTGCGCATCGAGATTCGCGAACAGCGATTCCAACGCTTCCGGCTTGACGTTCCGGTGCGCCAGATCGGCGGCCAGCTGCCACAAATCGTTTTGCCCGTGGCTCCGCAGCAGAGAATCGATCTGGCCTTCGAGATCGCTGATGGTAAGCGCGTCGGGCGGGATTTCGTCGCGTTGCACCAGCGACGCTTCCAGATTCTCGATTTCCGATTTCTGCGTTGGCGTCAGTTCGCGCCGCCCCAATTCGTGGCTCGCGCTCTTGATTCGCTTTAGCGCGTCACGCAGCTGGCTGGCGGCGCGCTTGACGGCGGAAGCCGGATTGTTGAGTTCGTGCGCGAGGCCCGCCGAAAGCTTTCCGAGCGAAGCGAGCCGGTCGCGCTGCTGCTCCATCCGTGTGGTCTCGCGAATCCTGTCGGCCATCAGGCCGACGAGCCGCTGCGTCAACTCCGGCATCCTGTGGATGAGGTCGGGAAACAGCGCGGCAGGGAAACGGAGAGCGCGGCCATCCGTGATCGCTCGCACCCCTACGCTGAACTGCTTCATGCGGGAAAACGGCAGCACGCCCGTCACGGCAGGAGCCTTGATCGGAATCACTACCGTTTCGCCGCCGAGTTCGCCACGTGCCTGCAGCTGCCCCTCGAGGACGACGAACATCGCGTCGGCGGGTTCACCCGGGCGAAACGGCATGTCCCCCGCTTTGAGGTGCATCTCTTCCGCTTGGCTGAGAAACCATTCGATCTGATCGTCGGGCAAATCGGCGAACGCGGGAACGCGAACCAATTCTGATTTTTCGACCATTTAGACTTTGCTCAGATATTGATGGATGAATTGCACGGCAACTGACCCCTCGCCGACTCCCGAGGCCACGCGCTTTACCGATCCGTGCCGCACGTCGCCCACCGCGAAAATTCCCGGCACATTCGTTTCGAGCAGGAAAGGATCTCGTTCGAGCGTCCAGCCTTTCGGATGCTGGCCTTCCCGGATGAGATCGGGGCCTGTCAGGAGAAACCCGCGGTCATCTCGCTCGACGACTCTGGCCAGCCAATCGGTTCGCGGCAGTGCGCCGATGAAGATGAACATCGCGCTCGCCGGCACCCGCTCGACCTTGTTTGTGTCCGAGCAGAGGAACGAAATCTCTTCGAGGTGGCTTTCGCCGTGCGCCTCTTGCACGCTGGCGTTGGCCCATATCTGAATGTTGGGCGTCTCCTTAACCTGGTCGATCAAATACTGCGACATCGTGCTCGAAAGGGAGCTTCCTCGCACCACGATCACCACGCGCTCGGCGTACTTCGCAAAATTCATGGCCGCCTGGCCTGCTGAATTCGCGCCGCCGATCACGTAAACGATTTCGCCCTTGCACGAAAGCGCTTCAGTTGAGCCGCCCCCGTAGTAGACGCCCGCGCCTTGCAGCCGGTCGATCCCCGGAGCTTCGAGCCGCCTCCATTGCACGCCCGTCGCGATCAGCAGCGCGTGGCACGAGATTTCGTTTCCATCCGCCAGCTTTACGATCCGGTAAGGGTCTTCGGTCCGCACGCCGATGGTTTCCTGCGGCGCCAGAATTTCCACGCCAAAGCGCTGCGCCTGCACCACGGCCCGCCGCGCAAGATCGCCACCGCTCAGCCCCATCGGAAATCCAAGATAGTTCTCGATGCGCGAACTCATCCCCGCCTGGCCGCCCGGCGCTTCCCGCTCTATCATCACCGTGTGCAAACCTTCGGACGCGCCGTAAACAGCGGCAGCGAGTCCCGCCGGCCCTCCGCCCACGATGGCGAGGTCGTAAAAGTTGGTTTGCGCGCGAGTACGCAATCCAACCTTTTGGGCCACTTCGGCCGGCACGCTTTCGAGGAGCTTCGTGCCGTCAGGAAACAGCACCACTGGAAGGCTGGACGCGTCCGGCCCCAGCACTTCCAGCAGGCGCTTGGTTTCCGGATCGTTGGCCGAAAGTTCGACGTCGATCCACTGATAAGGAACGCGGTTGCGCGCCAGAAAATCCCGCAGATCGTATGACCGGGGCGACCAGCGCGTCCCCAGCACGCGGATTCCCTCGAATGCCGGCCGGTAGGAAGCGCGCCAATCATCGAGCAAATCATCCAGTTGCGGATAGAGATGCTCGGTCGGCGGATCCCACGGCTTCAGGAAAAAGTAGTTGATGTTTGCTTCATTGATGGCGCTGATGGCTGCGTTTGTGTCGGCATAGGCGGTGAGCAACGCCCGCTTCGCGTCGGGGAAAATCCGCATCCCTTCCTGCAGGAATGCGACGCCATCCATGTGGGGCATGCGCTGGTCGGCGAGCAGCAGCGCCACGCTGTCGTTGCGCACCTTCAACTGCCCCAACAGGTTCAGCGCCTGCTCGGGAGAATCGCTCGCGATCACGCGGTAATCGGCGCCGTACTTCGAACGCAAGTCGCGTTCGATCGCTCGCAGAACATCCGAGTCGTCATCCACACTCAGTAAAATCGGTTTCGCCATGAAAGGGTCCCAGCCTCGTATAGGCAGACGATTCTAAACGCCTCAGC
>JBAPOM010000011.1:0-12237 GCA_049279635.1 Candidatus Acidiferrales bacterium | reverse complement strand
TCCCAACGCCGGGAAATCGACTCTCGTCAACACGCTCGTAGGGCGCAAGGTCGCCATCGTTTCGCCGCGCCCGCAGACCACGCGGAATCGTATCCAGGGTATCGTGAACCGCGACGACGCGCAGATCATCCTGATCGACACGCCCGGCATCCACAAGCCCGACAGCGTCCTCAGCCGCCAGATGATGGACGAGGTCCAGCAGTCGCTCGATGGCATCGACATTCTCTCGCTCATCGTCGATGCCACCGCCGACTTCGGCGCAGGCGACCGCTTCGCCATCGAGTGGGTGAAGCGTTTTCACGGGCCCGTCTTCCTGCTGTTGAACAAAGTCGATAACATGCGCAAGGATCTCCTGCTCCCGCTGATCGACCGCTATCGCCAAGCCTTCGACTTCGCGGAGATTTTCCCGATCTCCGCGCTCAACGGCGAGGGCTGCCCCGATCTGGTGAAGGAATGGCTCGCGCGCCTGCCCGAGGCTCCCCCACACTTCCCGCAGGACCAATTTACCGACCAGCCCGAGCGTTTCCTCGCGGCCGAGCTCGTCCGTGAGAAAGCGATCCTGGCCACGCGCCAAGAAATTCCGCACGCGGTCGCCGTCCTCATCGACTCGTTCGACGAATCGGAAAAGCTCATCAAAATTCGCGCCACGATGTACGTCGAGCGGGAAGGGCAGAAGGGAATCCTCATCGGAAAGGGCGGCGAGACCATCAAGAAAATCGGCACGCAGGCGCGGAAGGAACTCGAATCGATCTTGGGCTCACACATCTTCCTCGAGCTTTTCGTGAAGGTGCAGGCGAATTGGCGGCAGAATGCAGCCATCGTCCGCC
Source organism: Candidatus Acidiferrales bacterium (assembly GCA_049279635.1). GTDB lineage: Bacteria > Acidobacteriota > Terriglobia > Acidiferrales > UBA7541 > Palsa-295. The sequence continues at coordinate 11,410 of JBAPOM010000011.1, read as the reverse complement.
AGCTCGATTGGCACCGCCAACTCGAGCAGCTCGGAGAAATGCAGCAGGAAGAGACCGAGCCTTAGGGGTTCACGGCGCCGTGGCATCGAGGACGTAGACAATCTGATCCTCGGTCATCACCAGAATGCGCTTGCCGTCCGCCGAGAAGTGCGCGTACGCGACCTCGCTTGGAAACGTGTATTCGTGCTTCTGTGCCGGCGCCTTGAGGTTGACGATCGCGAAGTGCCCGCCGCCCCCCACGAAGCTCAAGAGGCCTGCCTCCGCGGAAATCGCCGGGGCGTATCCCGTTTCCTCCGCGACTTGCGAGTCTGTCGAAAGCGAAAACGCGCTGACGGTCCGGCCGTCCTTTACCAGCACGAGCCAGTCGCCCTCTGAGAATACGGAGTCGAACGTGTCCGCACCCGAGTCTGTCTGCACGAACGCAGCGCCGATGGTTTTGCCGCTGCGCGCGTCGAGCACTTCGAAAATCGAGTCGTGGTCGGTCACCTTGACCTGCTTCATCAGGTTCTTCGCCGCTGGATTATGTTCGGCCGCCTCTTTGCCCCCGCCCGTCCTTGCTCCCCAGCCGAGCACGATTCGGTCGCCCTGCGGGTCGGTATAGACCACCGGAGTGCTTTTGATCGCTAAATTCTGACTCAAGGGATCGATGGCGAACGAACGCTGCCAGAGCTCGGTGCCGTTCTGAGGATCGAGTGCGTGTATCTCGTATGGAAAGTTTCGGCCTCCCATCGCCGGCATCGCGCCCGGCTTGGGAGGAGGCACCCGATGCGCCAGCAGCACAACGCCCGAGGAGATGTTTTCGTTTGAGTAAGGTGCTTCCTTGAGGGTGGTCAGATTCGAAGTTGCCCCGCTCTTCAAATCCACACTTTCAAGCACAGACCCGGCGGGTGGAATCCCGGGGGCACGGACGTAACAGGTCTGGTCATTGGGGCACCAGCCGCCGCTGAGCCCCATAAACGGCGCGATGCGCTTGCCCGTCGACGCGCTGTAGACGCCGGCGTTGCCGTCAATTCCCACCGCAATCGCATCCAGCCCCGGCGACACCGCAGCAGTTTGCAAAAGCGGCAGCGGAGAAACCGGCGTTCGCGCACGCACGAGTGGCTGAGCCGCCCCGATTTGCGTCAGCGTGAGGAAGCCGTCGTTTGAGTAGGACGCGATCAATTTGTCGTCCACGTCGTTGCCTGCCATGGAAAGCTGGGCCACCGGCTTGTCGGTTTGCAAGTCGACCAATTTCACGCCGCTCATGTCAAAGGGAACATCGATTACATAGCGCGGGTTGTCCGTTGCGCGCAGGAAACCGCCAAAATCGAGTTTTCCGACGGTCTCACCGGCGGGAAACGACACCAACTCGGCTTCGTTCCCGCTCCCGAAAGTGGTTGTCACGGCGCGGTCCGGAGCGACAAAAGTTACCGTACCCATATCGGCGGCCGCGCGCAGCGCCTTGGGCATCCCGATCGCCTTCTTGGTCTGCAAATCGATCAATTCCGCAGGCTGCTGGAGAAACTTGCTGCGCGCGATGAGGTAGTGCCCATCGGCGGAAAAATCCAGCATGGCAGCGGTCGTGGCTGCATCGAACGGCACGTAGTTCGGCGTCAGAAAATAGCCGAACGGCTCCGAACGGGCGAGCCCGATGTGATAGGGCGCGGGAAGAGGAAAGGAGAATGAGGGAGCCTCGCCGATTGTTTTGTCGAAAATCTGCTCGCCCGTACGCGTGCGAAAGACGTGCAGTTCCGATTTGTCGTCGAGGCACGCATATAGTTCGCCATCGTTTGAGAGGGCCGCTGCGTAGCATTCTTTCCCGTCGCCCAGCGTCTTTTGGAACGCGGCGCTTCGTTCGTTGATCTTGTATCCCACCACTCGCATGTTGCGTGTGGCGGCTACCAATTGCTGCGAATCCGAAGAAAATCGCATGGGCAGGAGTTGGCTTGCAGCGAGCTGAAGCTCAATTGCCACTGGATTCGTCCCGATGACGTAGGCAACGGAATCGTCCTGCATCAGGAGGCTTGCGCCGTTGGGGCTGAAGCGCATCTCGCGCAGCCGGCTCGTCAACGGAGGATCCAGCTGGGCTTTGCTGATCAGGCCTGGCAAGGCTTGCGAAGCGCCCGGTTTTGCCGCGGACTCCTGTGCTCCAAGCTTCGGCCAGTTGATGATCGCCACAAGACAAAGGAATATCGCTGCGTAGAACAGTCGTTGCCGCACGCTCACTAGCTGGCTCCTGAGGGCTGTCGATGGAAGTACAAATCGCGCCGCCCGCGCGGGGCGAACGATATCGCAGAGCGAATTGGACCGCAAGAGAGAACGTGTTTCTTACGAAGCTTTCGATGGCGCGATGCCGAGCGAACGCATCTTGCGATAGAGATGGCTACGCTCGAGGCCCAGTGCCGCCGCGGCCTTAGTCATATTCCAGCGATTTTCTTCGAGCTTGCGAAGGACGAAATCACGCTCGTAGGCCGCGCGCGCTTCCTGCAAGCTCTCATACGGCTTCTGCGGGCTCTTCGACGCCCCGCGGAAGAGCTCCGGCGGCAGGTGGTGCGGCTCGATTTTCGGCGAAGGGCACATGATCACGAGCCGCTCGACCAGATTTCGCAGCTCGCGCACGTTGCCCGGCCACGGATACGCGAGCAAAACCTCCATCGCGGGGCCCGTGAAATCCTTCGCCTTCTTGCCGTAGGCTTCGCAGAATTCGTTCAGGAAATGCGCCGCCAGCACGGGCAAATCTTCCGTCCGTTCCCGCAGCGGCGGGACGTAAAAGGGAATTACGTTGAGACGGTAGAAAAGGTCCTCGCGAAATGTATTCCGCCCGATCTCGTCTTCAAGCTTCTTGTTGGTCGCCGCGATCACGCGCACGTCCACATTTACCTGGTGGTTCGAGCCCAGCGGCTCAACTCTCTGCTCTTCCAGCACGCGCAGCACTTTCGATTGCGTCTTCAGGCTCATGTCGCCGACTTCGTCGAGGAAAAGCGTGCCGCCGTCCGCTTTCTGAAATTTCCCTACCTTGTCTTCGCTCGCGCCGGTAAAGCTGCCCTTGCGATGGCCAAACATTTCGGATTCGATCAGCTCCTCTGGAATCGCCGCGCAGTTCACCTCGACGAAGGGCATCGCGCTGCGCGGGCTGTTCGCGTGCAGCGCCCTCGCGACGAGTTCCTTGCCCGTGCCGCTCTCGCCGTAGATCAGGACGCGGCCGTTTGTCGGCGCCGTGAGCGCGATCTGCTGCCGCAGCGCCTTCATCGGGACGCTCGCGCCAAGAATCTGGTGCCGTTCTTCGAGTTCGGCGCGCAATCGGCGGTTTTCTTCTTCGAGGCGCAGATATTCGAGCGCGTTTCGCGCCACCAGCACTACCTTCTCGACCGACAGTGGCTTCTCGATGAAATCGAAAGCGCCCAGTTTCGTCGCGCGCACCGCCGTCTCGATGTTGCCGTGCCCGGAGATCATTACGACCATCGGCGCGGGGCTGTGCTCCTGCATGCGCTCGAGCGTGTCGAGCCCGTCCATCCCGTTGAGCCACACATCGAGCAGGACCAGATCAAAGTTTCGCCGCTTCAGCCGGTCGAGGCACTCTTCTCCGGAAGCGACGGCGTCGGCGTCGTAGCCTTCGTCGCGCAAAAGCGCGCCGAGGGACTCGCGGATGCCGCTTTCATCGTCGACGATGAGAATGGATGCGGGCATGGCCTAGCTCACCGAGGTTCCGGCTTGAGTTGGCGTCGGCACAGTCGCCGGTTCGGCCGCCGGGAATCGCACGACGAAGCGCGTGCCCACCGGCAGATTGTCCTCCGCGCGGATCGTGCCGTTGTGCTCGGCAATGATCCGGCTCGCGATCGCGAGCCCCAGTCCCGTCCCGCGGTCCTTCGTCGAGAAGTGCGGCAGGAAAAGCCGCTCCTTGTCCGCCGGGGAAATTCCGTGGCCGCTATCGGAAATTTCGATCTCGACGGCGTCGCCATCGCTATCGACGCGCGTGGCCACGCCGAGCCGCCGGAGCGGCGAGCCTTCCATGGCCTCGGCCGCGTTGTCGATCAGGTTTGCGATCACCTGCCGCATCAGTTCCGCATCGGCTTTCACCGGTGGCAGCGATGGGGCGAGATCCGTGCGCAGCGTCACGCCGTCCAGGCGGTCGCGGAAAAGATCGAGCGCGCTGGTGACGAGTGCGTTTAAGTCGGCGGGCGCCAGCCGCGCAGCAGGGAAGCGCGCGAACTGTGAGAATTCGTTCACCAGCGATTCGAGTGTTTGCACTTCGCGCTCGATCAGATTCGCGCACTCGGCTGCCAGTTTTTCGAATTCCGTCCGCGCGCCGCCCAATTTCGCCGCTGGAGTGCGGTCCAGATATCTCAGCAGGCGTTGCGCTGAAATCTGAATCGGCGTCAGCGGGTTCTTGATCTCGTGCGCGATTCGCTGCGCCACCTCCTGCCACGCTGCGGTCTTCTGCGCGTGCAGCAGATCGGTGAGGTCGTCGATCACGACGACGAAGCCCGGATTCGCTTTCCGCGGCCCGAGCGAGCTCACCGTCACCGCCGTCCGCACCAGCCGGCCGCCCGCCGCGATTTCGATTTCGTGCGACGCCGCGCCCATCCGCAGCGACCGCCGCATCAAGTGCAACACGTCGCGCGCCGCGTCTTCTCCGAGCAGTTCTTGCAGCGTGGCTGCGGTGCGCGCGTAGTCGCCGAGAATTGATGCGACCGCCGTGTTGACGCGCGCGATCTCCCCCGACGAATTCAGCGAAACCACGCCCGTGGGGATATTCTCGAGAATCGCCTCCATCAGTTGCCGCCGCCGCTCGCGTTCCTGGATCGCCTGCTCCAGGCTTTGCGTGAACTCGTTGATCTGTCGACGCCCTTCGCCCAGTTGTTCCGTCATCCGGTTGAACGAGCGCACCAGCATTCCCAGTTCGTCGCGGGCTCGCACATCCTCGATACGGTAATCGAAATTGCCGTGCGAAATCTCGCGCGTCGCCTCGGCCAGCGCCTGAATCGGCACCGTCACGCGCTTCGAAAGGAATAGTGCGATCCACGTCGTGGCAAACAGGAGTATCAATGTAATCAGAGCGAGCCATAACAGCGTCGCTCGCTTGTAAGCGCGCAGCTGCTGTTTTTGGCGGAGATAAGTCTGCGTCTGAGCCAGGACGTTTGCGTAGCGATCGGAAAAGTCGGCTGGCAGAAGTCGTGCCACGTAGAGCGTGCCATCTTTCAGGGAAGCGCTGCCGGCAAGATAGAACTGCCCGTCCATCTTCCAGACTTGCGCGCCGCCCTTGAGAGTCAGAAGCCGCTCCGGCGAGATGGGCTTGGCGATAGAAGCAGGATTTCCGGCAGGTGGGTTCGCGGAACCCGGCTCGGAGACGGCTTTCCCAGTGGAATCGACGATCCAAAATACGTCTGCCACACCGGGCTTGCTCAGGAAGGCTTCGTTCAGGACCCCGCGCTCCGACGCGCTCGTCGCAAGTCCGTTCAAACTGTTGAACTCGGACGTTTCGAATTGCGAAAGTAATTCCTGGCCCTGGTCGTTGGCGATTTCGAGCGGCTGCGGGAACCAGAGATTCAGCGTCCGGTTCACAATTCCGTAGCTGAAGAAAAACATGACAACCACGGGCCCCAGCGACACACCCATGGCGCCCAGCACCATGTTCACCTTGAAGCGTGAGCCGAGCAGCCCGCTGCGGCGTTCAACCCAAAGACGGAAGAGGCTCCGGCCAAGAATCAGAGAGAAAACAAAAAAGGTCGCCGCGATCAGTGTGAAAAGCGGGAAGAAAACGTAGGCGGGACTTCGTTCATCTGGTTGCAGTGGTACTCGGAAGGATCCGAGCGTAATCACCGCCGCCGCCAGCAGCACGGCAACCACGGCACCCAAAATAGGCCACCACTGTCGCTTGCGCTCCCGCTGAGGCTTCACGCTCACCGGCCGTCCTCGAGGTATCGCCCCAGCGGGCACTCGCCGCAAAGCGGCTCGTGCGGCCTGCAGAAGTTCTTTCCCGTGTTCACGATCAGTGCGTGAAATTCGTTGAAACGCTCGGTATCGCCAGGGAATTGTCGCTCGACGATCCACCGCACGTCTTCGTATTTTGCCTCTGGGTCTGCCCAGCCGTGGCGCGCCAGCATACGCTTCGTGTACGCGTCGGCCACGAACACGGGATGCTCGCCGGCGTATAGGAGAATCGAGTCCGCCGTCTCCGGCCCGATGCCGAAAATACCCAGCAGCTTCTCGCGCAGCACGATCGTCGGCGTCTCGAACATTCGCTTCAGAGAGCCCCGATATTCCGCGCGCAAGAACGTACAGAATGCCTTCAGTTTTCGCGCCTTCTGCCGGAAATACCCCGAAGGACGAATCAAGGCCTCGATGCGAGGGAGCGGTACTCGCTCAATCGCGGCCTGCGTTAGTAACCGTTCGCCTCGCAGGTTCTCAATCGCCCGCGCGACGTTCGTCCAGGAAGTGTTCTGCGTCAGAATCGCCCCCACGATCACCTCGAATTGCGTCTTCCCAGGCCACCAGTGCTGCGGTCCGAACGCCGTGAAGAGGGAGTTGTAGTATTCGTCGAGCGGAGGCTGCTCTTCCCGGACGGTGACTCGTCGCCTGAGGTGAGCCACGTTTTCTGCGGTGGAACTCCGAGAAACGGCTTTTGAGGTCGTTTTGGGGGCTAATTTCATCGAAATACGACAATAATGATGGTAAATGGCTATGTCAAGCTAAGTGTTGTAAGTATACAACACTCTGTGGCATCCAGCTCCTAGCCAGGCCAAGCCGCAAATCAGGACCCACGGCCTCTAGCCGTTTTTCCGCCGGAACTCGCTCATGAAGCTCAGCAGCGTATCCACAGCCTCAGGTGTGACGGCGTTATACAGGGAAACGCGCATCCCGCCGACCGAACGGTGCCCCTTCACGCCAACCAGGGCAGCTGCTTCGGCTTCTTTCGCGAACTTCTTTTCGATCGCCTCGTCGCCGCCCGACACGCGAAACACCACATTCATCTTCGACCGCGAGGATTTCTCCACCGGGCAGCGGTAATACCCGCCGCTTCCGTCGATCGCGGCGTAGAGCTTCGCCGCCTTCGTGTCGTTGCGCTTGGAAATTCCCGTAAGTCCGCCCTCGGCTTCGATCCACTCGACCATCAGCCCGACGATGTACACCGCAAAAGTCGGCGGCGTGTGGTAGAGCGAATGTTCCTTGATGTGCGTCCGGTATTGCAGAATTTTTGCGACCTTGTCTCCCGCGCGCTCGGCCAGATCGCGCCGCACGATCACAATTGTCGCGCCCGAGGGACCAAGGTTCTTCTGCGCTCCCGCAAAGATCAGCCCGAACTGCCGCACGTCGAGCGGTTTCGACGCGATATCCGACGACATATCCGCCACCAGCGGCGCCGCTCCGGTATCCGGAATCTCGCTCCATTGCGAGCCCTCGATCGTGTTGTTCGTGCATATGTGGACGTATGAGGCATTCGGCGCGAGCTTGATCTCATCCGGCCGCGGCACGCGCGTGAACTTGTCCGCTTCCGTCGACGCAGCCAGCCGGTACTCCGCCAGCTTCTTTAGTTCCTCGATCGCTTTCGCCGTCCACGACCCGGTATGCAGCACATCCACCGGCTTCCCGGGCAGGTACAAGTTCATCGGGACCATCGCGAACTGCCCGCTCCCGCCGCCCTGTAGGAACAGCACCGCGTAGTCTTCCGGAATGCTCAGCAGCTTCCGCAGCCCCTGCTCGGCCTTCGTGTTGATGGCCTCGAATTCCGGCGACCGGTGGCTCATTTCCATCACCGACATTCCCGAGCCCTGATGATCGAGCAGATCCTCGCGAATGCGCTCTAGCACGGCAAGCGGCAGAGCCGCTGGGCCAGCATTGAAATTAAATGCGCGCTTCACGCCGCGCGTGGCAACCCCCGAAACCCCGGACACAGTTGTCGAACTCACGATCGGTGAACTCCCTGATTCTGCGATTTACCGCTCCTTTGTTCTGATCGTCACGCGGCGGACTTCAGAATAACAGAATCCACGCGGTCCGGAAAATGCACCTCGGCCGCGAGCACGAACGCAAGGCGGCATGACCGCGAGACTACCCTGGTAGTTCCGGCTGGGACGGCTATACCGGCTTCGATGGCGTGTGGCAGCGCTCTCATGACCGGCTTGCAGAGTTAATCGGGCCTCTCGCGAGGAATAACGCGGCGGCCCCAGTGTGGAGTTCTGCCATCCTTCTCCTAACTACCATAGAAATAGGGGCTTAGGGCGGCTACGCACATTCGTCGCCATTCAACGGCGGATTGGACAGGAAAGCGAAAGTATGGCATAATCGGGTTGCGTTTGTTGCTCTTGTAAAACCTTTGGAATCATTGAAGGGACTGCAAGTCCACACTTGCGGTCCCTTTTTTTGGCCCCGAGCGGTTGGAAACGGCACCAAATAGCTCAATCAGAAAAGAGAAACACAGTTGAAAGAACAAGGAACAGTGAAGTGGTTTAATGCCAGCAAGGGCTTTGGATTCATCCAGCGCATGTCGGGCGAGGACGTTTTCGTCCACTTCTCCGCGATTCAGTCGGAGGGGTACAAGTCGCTCAACGACGGCCAGGCGGTTGAATTCGAAGTGACCAAGGGCCCCAAGGGCCTGCAGGCATCGAACGTTTCCGCCCTCTAAACGGCAAGTGCGGGCCCGCGTGCGGGCCCGCGCACTCTCTCAAGTACCCGTTGTAAGCACGGATCGAAGGTTCAAGGAGGCTTCGTGAAAGCTCTTCAGAAGGGCGCATACATCAAGCACTTTCAGTACGGTCTTGGTGTCGTCACCGAATCCGATTCCGAGCGCACCTCGATCGATTTCGATCTCCACGGCATGAAAAAATTCGTGACGACCATCATGGTCGTCGAACTTGCGGAAGGCACGCCGCCCAAGCGGAAGCGCACCCGCAAGAAGCCCGCGACCGCGGCGGCGCTCGCGGCTACAGCTTCCAAATGAGCAAAGAAGTTATCGTGCAGTTCATGGGGTTCGCGTCGAAGCCGAGGGTTCGTGAATATATATTCACGGTGCGCGAGGTTTCGATGGAGCCGCGCGAATTTACACTGACTATCCCGAACGAGGCCTTCAATCCTCACGGGCTGCGCTTTCAGGATGCGCCCGACGTCTGCTCGATCAAGCTGCGTCACGAGCTGGCGGCCCACGCCAACCACCCGCCCGAGACGCATTTTGACATCACCGCCGTCGAGCTTGAGGATTACCGTATCACCCACGCCCCTCGAATGCCCAAGAGCCCGTTTGCGCGCAAGCCCGTTGAAGACTTTTAGGCTCATGCGTTTTTCGCCCGTGCACGAATTCTGAGTCGCAGAGCGACTGCAAAGGAGACGCCCGTGGGCCGAATCACTTTTCAGAAGCGCCAGAAGGAAATGAAGCGCCAGGAAAAGCAGAAGGCAAAGGCCGAGCGCCGCGAGCAGCGAAAGCTCGAAAAGCCCGCCGACCTTGACGCGTCGATCGACACATCGTCGGAAGCGCGAACCGGCGGTTTCGATTTCTCGGCCGACCCAGAGCCGCACACGCCGCGCCAGTAGTCGCGTTTCCGAATTCGCCGCGCCTCACCATAAGCTCACAAAGTCCGACAGGCTGAAATTCAGCGCGGAGGCCCCATGCACTCGCCCGTATATTCGCTTCAGCCGATGATTCTGCGGCTGGGGTACGACATTCAGTTCCAGATCCCCGCGCCGGTTGCAATGGTTGCACTGCTCAACGTGCATCCTTCTCGTGCTGTAGACCTGCGAGCCCCCGACCAATTGCGCGCGGACCCTGCCGTCCAGATGGAAAGCTACATCGACGGCTTCGGGAATTATTCGACGCGGTTTGTCGCGCAGCAAGGCACGCTCCGCCTAAGCAATTCGACTCTGGTCTATGATTCGGGTCTGCCCGACCCCGTGAGTCCTCATGCGCGCGAAGTTCCAGTTCAGGAGCTGCCGCACGACGCCCTGCGCTACCTGTACAACAGCCGTTACTGCGAGGTCGATCGTTTCGCAACGATCGCATTGGATTTATTCGGTGCGGCGCCTCGAGGGTGGTCGCGCGTGCAAGCCGTTTGCGATTGGGTGCACGCGAGAGTGAGCTTCGGATATCAACATGCCCGCCCCACGAAAACCGCTCTCGACGTCTTCACCGAGCGTTTCGGAGTCTGCCGCGATTTTCAGCATCTTGCGGTCACGTTGTGCCGCGCTCTGAACATTCCCGCCCGCTATGCCACGGGATACCTGGGCGATATCGGCGTGCCGCCCGCCCCATCTCCGATGGACTTTAGTGCGTGGTTCGAGGCCTATCTGGAGGATCGTTGGTGGACCTTCGACGCGCGCCACAACGAGTCCCGCATCGGCCGTGTCCTGATGGCCGTCGGGCGCGACGCCTCCGACGTCGCCATGACAACCTCATTCGGAATGGCCAACCTCACCCAGTTTACGGTCGTCAGCGAACAGCTTCCACTTTCGGCGACCACCGCCTAGAAATCCCCCGCGCCTCGCCGAATCGGGTTGGTCGGGCGAATCCCGATGGATGAGTTTACGCGTCTCGCGCATTCTACCCTTTGTGAGGCTCGCCTAAGCGCGGGGACCTGACGAAGAGCAGAATCGACAAGGAAACGAATCGCCGCGCTCTCCGAACTCCAGAAAGGCGCCGCCAACTAGCGCCGGGAGGTCGAGCCGTGGTATCAATGGTTCAGGCGGGCGTTCTCAAACAAGCCTGCCCCACTCCCTGATGGATTGCAGCCAAGTCGCCGAACTCGCGCCGCTCTATTTGAGCGGCGAGCTCGACCGCGAGCGCGCAGGCGCCGTTGACGCCCACCTGCGTTTCTGTGCGTCGTGCATGAGCGAAATCGAAAGCCAGGCGCGTCTTGACGCGCGCATGCGGGACGTGATCGTCGGCGAGCACGTGGACGCAAGCGCGGTCGAGCGCTGGATTCGCGCGCGCATCTCGACCGAGCCGCGCAACAAAATTGCTTCAATCTCGCCGCCGCGGCCTCAGCCGCGATCGCGCCGTAAGTGGATCGCAGTCGCGATAGGAATTGCCGCCGTCCTCTTGCTTGCGGCTCTCGGCTATCGCGGCCTTTTGAGCCCGCGCGTTGCGCCAGTCTACGCCGCCGCTGCGAAGGACCATCAACTCGAAGTTGTCGAGCAGGCGCCTCGCTCCTGGCTCTTGGATCGCGCCGCGATTTCGGCGTTGGCCCAGGGACAGGGAATTGGGGCCGCGGCGCCCTTCGCGCTTTCCTCGGGTCCGTATCATCTCGAGCGCGCCAAACTCTGCTTCCTCGGAGGCCGCATTTTCCTCCATGCGGTTTACACCGACGGCACGCGCGAGTTCTCGGTCTATTTCCGCGTCCGCGGCGGCGAGCCCCTGCCCGGCAGCCCGCGCGAAATCGACAACGGCCGAATCCTGCACACGTCCATTCTTGGCACCGAAGAGGTCGCGTCCCTCCAAACAAGA
>JBAPOM010000010.1:0-3885 GCA_049279635.1 Candidatus Acidiferrales bacterium | reverse complement strand
AAGCTATTGCAGCCGTTCTCTGTGCCGCGCTTATTTCGTTTGCAAATCCCGCGTCAGCAGGAACGCCCGGCAACAACGACAATAGTCACGGTAGCGAAACCCAAACCCCCATCAAGCACGTGATCGTCCTAATCGGCGAGAACCGCACATTCGACCACCTGTTCGCGACCTACGTCTCGCCCAGCGGTGATTCCGTTCGCAACCTGCTCTCCGAAGGCATCATCAATGCAGACGGCACACCGGGCCCACGATACTTTAAGTCCCGGCAATTTCAGGCGATGAAGCCCTTCCCCGCCCAATACTTCATCGGCCTGAATGACTTCGAAAAGGCGCCGTATAAAACGCTGCCCGTGCCGACTCTCAACGACACACCGACTAAACCGATTGTTCCCCCAATCATACCGACGCCGCTTTTGGAACTCGTCGAGCCTTCCCTCGAGCCAAGCGATTTCGGATTGCTGTTTACCGGCACGGCCAGCGAATTCACACAAACCTTCTATGTGCCGGACCCTGATACGCGCATCCAGGATTACAACGACTTGCCGAACGGGTCGTTTCCGCTGAAGGGCGCGCTGCTTCCGTACGATTCCTACACAGGAGACACGACGCACCGTCTCTTCGAAATGTGGCAGCAATCGGATTGCAGCATTCGCAACGCCACGCGCCACAATCCCTCGGGCTGCTTGAGCGACCTGTATCCCTTCGTGATCACGAACTACGTGAATATCCTCGACACTCAATTCGACAACCCTCCTGAATTCGACGACGCCGGCGGGAGTAATTCGATGGCGTTTTACAACATGCAAGATGGCGACGCGCCGTTGCTGAAAAGCCTGGCCGATGAATACTCGATGAGCGACAACTACCACCAGGCGGTGATGGGAGGCACAGGGGCCAATCACATCATGCTTGGAACGGGCGACGCCTATTTCTGGTCCGATGGCAATGGCAACCCCACCGTGCCGCCGGCGGGCGTGATCGCCAATCCGAACCCGATTCCCGGCACGGATGACGTCTACACTGTGGACGTCGGCTACAACGGCGATTTCACCGAGTGTGCTGATCCAACCCAGCCCGGAATCAAGCCGATTCGCGATTACCTCGCATCGCTGCAGTACCATCCAAATCCGAATTGTCGGCCGAATCACTATTACCTCGTCAACAATGAAAATCCCGGTTTCCTTCCGGACGGTACCGTGGACACTGCGGGCATTGCCAAAGGCGCCTCCATCCCGCCGTCGAATGTGCGCACGATTGGCGACGAGCTCAACGAAAAGGGCATCACGTGGGCCTATTACGGTGGCGCATACGATGCGGCGGTCGCACTGGAACAAAATCCCACCAGCCCGTATCCCCAGGTTCAAATCGGCGCGGCCTACTGCAACATCTGCAACTTCGAATCCTACGCCAACTCGATCATGGGGAACCCAACGCAACGGGCCGCGCACATCAAGGATGCGACGGATTTCTACGCCGCCATCGACAACAACACGCTGCCTTCGGTGTCGTTCGTGAAGCCCGACGGGCTGCTTGACGGGCATCCGGCGACCTCCAAGGTGGATCTCTTCGAGGGAATGTTGAAGAACATCCTCGCTCACCTCACGGCGCAGCCGGAACTTTTTGCGTCAACAGCGCTTTTCATCACCATGGACGAAGGCGGCGGATATTACGACTCCGGCTACATTCAGCCGCTCGACTTCTTCGGCGATGGACCGCGCATTCCGCTGATTGTGGTTTCGCCGTACGCCACGGGCGGGCACGTCAGCCACACTTACGCCGACCACGTTTCGATTCTGAAGTTTATCGAGCGAAACTGGAACCTGAAGCCTCTAACTAACCGCAGCCGCGACAATTTCCCGAATCCGATCGCGGATCGCGAAGACCCGTACGTACCGCTCAACAGCCCGGCGATTAGCGATCTGTTTGACTTGTTCGACTTCGGCCGGCCCTATTAGGGAGGGCGGTCCATAGCACGCTGTAGCCTACGGTAAGACCTGACGCCGGCTGCGGTACTAAACGCGGCCGGCGTCAAACTTTGCCTCCGAGACTCAGGCACTCCTACGCTTTAGCTGTCTTGGTCTTTGGCTGCAAGTCGGCTTCGTGTTCCAGCAGTGCCTGCTTACGGCCGATGCCCCAGCGATAGCCGGCGAGGTTGCCGTCCTCGCGGACGACGCGGTGGCACGGAACGACCACCGAGACGGGATTCGTGGCGCAGGCGCGCGCAACAGCTCGAACAGCCGCCGGATTCCCGATCGCTCGCGCCACTTGGGTGTACGTTCGCGTTGTGCCGTAGGGGATGCGGCGAAGTTCTTCCCAAACCCGGCGCTGGAAAGCCGTTGCCTGCACGTCGGTCGGCAAATCGAGATGAGGCTTTTGGCCGCGGAGGTGCGCGAGGATTTTCTCGACCCACTCGCCGAGGCTGTCCGGACCATCGTCGTCGCGGCGAAGCTCAGCCCGCGGATATTCCTTCTCGATGGCGGTGCGCAGCGCAGCGTCCGACTCGCCAAGATACAGGGCGCTGATGCCGCGATCGGTTGCGCCGACCAGCAGGCGTCCGAGTGGCGAATCGACGATGGTGTAGTCGATGTGCATGCCTTCCCCGCCCCGGCGGTAGGCGGCGGGAGTCATGCCGAGGTGCGATGGGGCGCGTTCGTAGAGGCGGCTCGAAGAGCCATATCCCGCTTCGTAGAGTGCAGTCGTCACGTTATCTCCTTTTTTCAGACGCGATTTCAGGCGGCGCATGCGCTGCGCGTCGGCATACTGGCGCGGCGTGATGCCGATCGTGGCGCGAAACGCGCGTTCGAGTTGATGTGTGCTCATGCCGGCGGATTGGCCAAGCTGAGCGAGTGTGAGGCGAGCGTCGGGATCGGCTAGAACGCGAGCATCGATTTCGCGACACACGCTTGCGACCGCCGCGATTCTCGGATCCGAGAGCTGAACGGTGCGCGGCCGGCAACGCTGACAAGGCCGGAAGCCTTTCTGCTCGGCGGCTTCCGCGAGCGCAAAGAAAACCACCTGCTGGCGCTGCGGCTTGCGCGAGGGGCACGACGGGCGGCAGTAGACGCCGGTCGAGCGCACCGCGTAGACGAAAGCGCCGTCGGCGCTGCGATCGCGAGATTGCACGGCTTGCCAGCGCGCCGCGCCATCGAAGTTTTCCATGGTTCGTTCCCGCGCGGCAGTCTTCGATCTCATTCTGAGTTCGCCTCAATTCCCCTTACGGCGCCACAGTAACGCATTCCGAATCGCGTCACTATCCGATTCTCGCGGCCAAAGTCCTCGTGCTCCTGCTGACGGTTGGCCCTTCTGGCCAAGCCGCATGGAGATTCGATGCCAGCGAGGAAGCACTGATTCTAGGGAGTTTACGCCCAACGATATTAGAAGTTCTGCCGCGTTTAGTAAGCAAGACGCAGATAGTCCCTTCCGTTGAGCCGATGGGGGTTAATCATACGGCACCAACCCAGCGTGCCGGGTTGACGCAAGTTTCGGCCTCCCGCATATTCGGAAAACCTGCCAGGGGTCTTAGGGGTAGCTGTTTCAGGGGTACTTGGGGAGAGGTCATGGGAGCTGCACCGGAACGGAACGGGCACGCCGCATTATCTCCACTACGTATACACGAAGTTGAAAATCGCACTGAAACAATCGCAGCCATCTCAGGCAAGCCGGGACCGCGACGCTTTCTCCGCGTTCCGACGCACGCTGTCGGCGTGGCGGCCGAGCGCAGGCGTTATCCGCGAGCCAAGCTTTCCCTGCCGCTGGTTCTGACGCGCATCGGCGACTACCAGGAGCCCATACCTGTGGCGCTGGTGACGCGTAACATCAGCTCGAGCGGCGTCTTCTTCCTCGCGCCGCGCGAGATCGAGCCCGGGACGGCGATCGAGCTCGATG
>JBAPOM010000009.1:0-22654 GCA_049279635.1 Candidatus Acidiferrales bacterium | reverse complement strand
GTGGTGCGCATGCCGAGCTTGTGCGCCTCGCAGTGCACCGATTCCCACTCCTCGGATTTGCACTTCAGCCGCGCGATGCGGTGCCGCACTTCGTCGTCGAGAATCTCAGCGCCGCCGCCCGGAATCGACTGCAGTCCCGCGTCGCGCAGCCGCGCGATCGTGTCGCGAATCGAAAGCCCGGAAACCTCGGCGATGCACAGGATTTCGGGCGCCGAAAAACAGTGCAGGTGCACCTGCGGGAATTTCTCGTGGATCGAGCGCAACATGTTCTCGTACCACTCAATCTTCAAATCCGGATGCAAGCCGCCTTGCAGCAGCACGCCCGTCCCGCCCAGCGCCAGCATCTCTTCGATCTTCTGGTAGATCGCTTCGAGCGGCTGGATGTAGCCCTCTTTCGAGCCCAGCGGGCGATAAAACGCGCAGAACGAGCAATACTCGGTGCAGAAATTCGTGTAATTGATGTTGCGGTCGATCTGATACGTGGCCACGCGCGGGTCGGTCTTCTTGCGCCGGACTTCATTCGCCGCCATCCCGATGCCGATCAGGTCATCGGATTCGAAGAGATCGAGCGCTTCTTTTTGTGTGATCCCCATAAGTGAACTAACCCCTACCCCCTGCGACCTGTAACCTTGCCTTCATGGACGCGCATGGCTTGTTCGATTCGCGGAGCCAGAAATCGCCGCACCCGTAAATTCGATCGGGCGCGCCCGCGGAATCAATCCTGCCTCAGCCGCTTTCTCGTGGAAAAGCCGCAGCCCCGCGAGATTGTCTTCGTCCAGATCGAAATGAATGTTGTCCGTTAGATAACGCTCGAGCGCGCTCGGCGGCAAATCGAGCTTGATCGACGCCGCTTCGGCGATCTCGCGCACGTGCTCGAGTCCATAGCGCTTCGACGCCTGAAAATCCGCGACCACTTCCGGCGTCAGCACTTCGCGCTTTCCGGCCCAGATCGCGAGCACCGCCGGCAATCCGGTCATTTCGCGCCATTGGTGAATCACGTCGTAGACGAAAATCGTCTCGAATCCCGGCACGGGCATGTCGTCCGGATCGCCCTGGCAGCAATCGCCGCCTCCAGGCGTCTTGCCGGCGAGCGCTTCCATCTTCAGCGAGATTCGCAGCGCGGGATCGCCGATCACCAGCGCCGCATCGGCCTGCTTCAGCATTTCGGCGGCGTCCGGCGCGGCGTCGACAAATTCCGGTTGGATGCACCAGTGCTCGCGGGCCAGGATTCGCACCAGCGCCGCCGTGCTGCGCGAGCTCGTGTCCAGCGCGATCCGCTTGGCCATGTCGATCGGCTTTTTCGACACCACCAGCAAGCTGCGCACCTCGCGCTTCGCCGCAATCGCCATATTCGGCAGCGCGCCCACATTCTCCATCCGCTGGTATTCGATCGATGGGATGATCGCCACGTCCGCATCCCCGCGCCGCAGCGCCTCGGCGCATTGCGATGGCACCGTGAACGACAGGTCGTACTTCCCCGCCAGCGGCCCGTCCGTAAATCCCCACACCAGCGGCGCCGTATTCAGGTATTCGACAATCGAAATCCGCAGCTTGCTCACGATCTCCCTCGCGGTTGCCTCGCTGATCGACAAATATAGCACACCCATTCATTCCGCGGCCGGGGCGACGGGCTCGGTGAGCCGCCATCCGTAGATATACATCGCAAGCACCAATCCCGTCTCGGGTACGGCGCGCACGGCCGATTCGATCTTCTTCTGCGTCGCGTCTAATTTCCCAAACTGCGCCCAGCGCGAGCGCGAGCCAGCGGCGCGAAATTGTCTAAGTCAGACGCGAATTCCCGCAGCCCGAGTCTCCGTATATTCACCGACTTGACGCCCTTGCACCGTCTGCGTAGGCTCGCCGCGGGTTTCCCTCTCGATGCATGCCGACGATTACGTAGGCTGGCTGGCGCTCGCGCTGACTCCCGGCCTCGGCGCGCGCATGGCGGGCAAGCTCCTGCGCGAATTCGGCAGCCCGGACGCCATCTTTTCGGCCTCGCTCACGGCTCTCGGGGGCCAACGCCTCCCTGCCGCCGTCGCCCAGGCGCTCCATTCGCGCCGCCCCGTCAGCGATGCCGCCAAAGAACTGGCCCAGGCCCAGGCGGCGGGCTGCCGATTGCTCACCTGGGACGAGCCTGAATACCCGCAGCGTCTGAAGGAGATCTACGATCCGCCGCCGCTGCTGTATGTTCGCGGAAACGTTGAGCTTCTCGGACGCCACATCATCTCCATCGTGGGCGCGCGTCGCCCCACACCCTACGGGAATCAAATGGCTGAGCGCCTGGCCAGGGATTTGGCGGATCGGGGCTTGGTCGTCGCAAGCGGCCTTGCCCGCGGCATTGACGCTTGCGCCCATAAAGGTGCCCTCGCCTCCGCCACCGGAGCCACGATCGGGGTCCTCGGGTGCGGCATCGACGTGGTTTACCCCAAGGAGAATAAGAAGATTTTCGAGGAGATCGCCCGGCGTGGCGCCGTCATCAGCGAATTTCCCCTGGGCACGTTCCCCGGCGCCCAGAATTTCCCGATCCGCAACCGCATCCTCGCGGGGATGGGGCTCGGAGTGGTTGTCGTCGAGGGCGCGCAGTATTCGGGCTCGCTGATCACCGCCCGCCTGGCCATGGAATTTGGCCGCGAAGTCTTCGGGGTTCCCGGCAACGCCACACAGGAGGTGAGCTTCGGCCCCAACCAGCTCATCAAGCAGGGGGCCAAGCTCGTCACCAGCTGGGAGGACGTCGTCGAGGAACTGCGCACCCCGGTCCGCGCCGAACTGATGCCCGTCGAATCCGTCTCCCACGATGAGCGCGCCGCCCTGATCGAGGAGGGTCTCGCGCCCCTGGAAAGGCCGCTATACGGCCTCTTGAGCGTGGACGAAGCCCGCCACATCGATGATTTGGTCGAAAATTCGGGCTTGACCTCCTCCGAAGTCCTGGCCGCGCTATTTGACTTGGAGCTCAAAGGCGTGGTACGCCAGTTACCTGGAAAGCAATTCTTGAAAGTCCTGTTGTAATCATCGCGCCCACAACAGGTTAGGATGGTGGTTCCGGCAGGGGCGCGGAAGCACGTGAATCGGATCGGTCGCCGCTAGCATCTTTTGGCATGGAAGAAAGTGTAGCGAGGTACTAGGAAAGCGAATGGCAAGATCACTCGTCATCGTCGAATCGCCGGCTAAGGCGAAAACCATCAATAAATATCTCGGCCGCGGCTATAACGTGAAGGCCTCCTACGGCCATGTGATGGACCTGCCGAAGAAGACCATCGGCATCCTGCTGCCCGGCGAAAACGGCAACAAAAAGAAGAAGCGCAAAACCAACGCCAAGGGCAAAGCCGCCGAAAAGAAGGTCCCCAAGCCGATCCCGGTCACCTCGGAGAATATCTTCGAGCCGACCTACGAGGTCATCCCCAGCAAGCTCAAAGTGATCAGCGACCTGCAGAAAGCCGCGGTCGGCGCCGAGGCCATTTACCTGGCGGGCGACCCGGACCGCGAGGGGGAGGCGATCTGCGCCCACCTGAAAGAGATTCTGAGCAAGCCCAAGAAATACACGAAAGTTGTCGCGGCGGCGGCCGAGAAGCATGCCGAGGAAAACGGCGCGAATGGCGATGGCGCAAAGGAAGCCGCGAAGGCCAAGCCCGAAAAAAAGGCTGAGGCCGATGTGCGCGGCGCGACGCCTAAGATTTATCGCGTGATGTTCAACGAGATCACGCAGAAAGCAATCAAAGCCGCCTTCGAGCATCCCACGCAGGTGAACGAAAACCTGGTCGACGCGCAGCAGGCGCGCCGCGTCCTCGATCGCCTGGTGGGCTACAAAATTTCGCCGCTCCTCTGGGACAAAGTTCGTCGAGGCCTGTCCGCCGGTCGCGTGCAGACGGTCGCGCTGAGAGTAATTGTCGAGCGCGAGCGCGAAATCCGCGCCTTCGTCCCCAAGGAATATTGGACCATCCACGCGCAGCTGGCCGCGGGCGAGCCGCCTGTCTTCGAAGCGAAGCTCATCAAGCACAAGGGCGAAGACATCGAAGTCTCGAACGAAACGGAAGCGCAGAAAGTGGTCGCCGCCGTCGAGCGCGCCGCATGGCAGGTCGCGAGCGTCACGCAGAAAGAAAAGCGCCGTTTCGCGCCGCCGCCGTTCACCACCTCGAAATTGCAGCAGGCTGCTTACAATCGCCTGCGCTACACAGCCAAGCGCACCATGATGCTCGCGCAGCGCCTCTATGAAGGCGTCGAGCTTGGCTCGGAAGGTTCCGTCGCGCTAATCACTTACATGCGCACCGATTCGGTGAAAGTTTCGAACGACGCGCTCGACCAAGTTCGCGAGCACATCGGCACGGCCTACGGCGCGAACTACATGCCGGAAAAGCCGAACTTCTTCAAATCCAAAAAGGACGCGCAGGAAGCGCACGAAGCGATTCGCCCCACGGACGTCGCGCGCACTCCCGAAAGCGTTCGCCCGTATCTTGAAGACGACATGTACAAGCTCTACCAGATGATCTGGCAGCGCTTCGTCGCCTCGCAGATGGTGCCGGCGGTTTTCGACCAGACCAGCATCGACATTTCCGCCGCCGACTACACGTTCCGCGCCACGGGTTCGGTGATCAAGTTCGACGGCTATCTCGCCGTCTACCAGATCGTGAAGGAAGAGGAAGAAAAGGAAGACGAGGGCGACACCGACAGCCGGACCCTGCCGCGCGTCGCCGAAGGCGAAAAGCTGCGGCTCGATTCGATTCGTCCCGAGCAGCATTTCACCGAGCCGCCGCCGCGCTACACGGAAGCAACGCTCGTGAAGGAGCTGGAAGAAAAAGGCATCGGCCGGCCGTCCACGTATGCCGCGATCATTTCGACGATTGTCGAGCGCGAATACGTCAACAAGGAGCAGGGCCGTTTCACGCCCACGCGGCTCGGCGAAACCGTTGCCGACCTGCTGGTGAAAGCCTTCGAGGATATTTTCGACGTCACCTTCACCGCGCGCATGGAGGACGAGCTCGACGAAATTGAGGAAGGCAAGCTCACCTGGCGCTCGTCCGTGCAGGAATTTTGGGATCGCTTCGAAATCGATCTCGATAAAGCGGCCGATTCGATGGTGTCGTACAAGGCCGGCATCAAAACGGGCGAGAAATGCGAGAAGTGCGGCCAGGGCGAGCTCCTCGAGCGCATCAGCCGGCACGGATTTTTCCTCGGCTGCTCGCGCTATCCCGAATGCGATTACACGCGCGATTTAGCCGAGCACGGCCACGATGATTCCGAGGGCGAAAACGGAACGATCTATTGCGAAAATTGCGGCAAAGAAATGGCGATCAAGCGCGGGCGCTTCGGCACGTTCCTCGCCTGCACCGGCTATCCGAATTGCAAGACGACGCGGCGTCTCGCGAGCGGCACGCGCAAAGCGCTGCAGCCCGATGTGGTTCTCGAAGAGAAATGCCCCACGGATGGAGGAGTGTTGCTCCGCCGCGCCGGGCGCTTCGGCGATTTCATCGGCTGCCAGAACTATCCGAAGTGCAAATACACGCGCCCGATCACGCTCGGCATCAAATGCCCGAAGTGCAACGAGGGCGAATTCGTTCGCCGGGGCACCGCCAAGGGACGCGGGCGCGGCCGCATCTTCTACGGCTGCTCGCGCTATCCCGATTGCGATTTCACCACGCCGTACGAGCCGCTCCCCGAGCCGTGCCCGAAGTGCGGCGCGCCGTTCATCGTCGAGAAGCGAACCAAGCAGGGCAATTTCCGCTCGTGCATCCGCGAAAATTGCGATTGGGAAATCGTCGCGCCCGAAGCGCCGCCGGCTCAGGCCCCGGTGTCGCCGCAAGCCTCAGCGCCATTCGTCCATCCGCAAGAGCCCGGCGCAGAGCCGCAGCCAGTAGGCGCAGGCGCCCGCGAAAAATCCTAAGCTTCCTGGGAACGCCATTCTCCTGAATGGCGCCTTCGGCTGCGGAAGTCAAAAACGCCAATCGGGAGATTGGCGCTCCCAGGGAATTTCCACGATTCCACGGACGTAGAAGTACGGATTTTTTCTTTTCCCGAATTGGCGTAATTTTCCTGCAATAAGACGGGGATCATGGATCCCCCTAGCGGGCCGTTAAACGGCCCTAAAAAGCCAGGAAAAGCCACTTTTGGCATGGTTACCGCTATGAAGAGACGTCTCACGCACCGGCAAAAGACTCAGAGGGCCATGGAAGCTTACATGGAGCTGATCGATGACGCCGACTGGCTCAAAGGCGAGTTGCGGGTGCCGCTTGAGTCGTTTGACCTGACCATGGGCGAGCTTCGGTTGCTCGACCTGCTGAACCGCCGAGGAGCGCTGACGACGCGGGACGTGATGCGAGCGCGAAAAGCGAAAAAGGAAAACGTGAAAAGGATGGTGAAGCAGCTGGAGGAGCGGGGATGGGTTGGACGGCGGGTGATCACACTGCCGCCTGTGGGATTCGACGACAGCCATCAAGCGAAGACGCGGAAGGACGAACCACGGCGCGGGCAGTTGACAGGGGTAGTGGGCTTAACGGCGTCGGGAAAAAGGTTCATTGTGGATGTGCTGCCGCGGCATTCGAAGCTTGTGAAGTCGTTGTTTCGCGTGCTGGACTCGCGGGAGCAGGTGTCGATGATCCGGATGTGCCGGAAGCTGCGCGAAGGCGACCCGGTGAAGTTTTTTCGGGAGATCATGCTGATGGACGAGGAGGAGGAAGCGGCGGAGCTGAGGGAGAAGGCGATAGCTCAGTTGGAGCGATTCACGGCGCGAACGAGGATGGGGAGTCGAGCGTTTCGAGTGCAGAGTTGAGAGTTGCAGATAGCGCTGACCCGGACGTGCCGGAAGCTGCGCGCGGGCAATCCGGTGAGATTTTTTTCGGGAGATTCGGTTAGTGGATGAGGAGCAAGAGGGGAACTGAGGGTCGAGGCTTACGTCACGGTCGGCAGCTTAGCTATTTTTCTGTGCAATTTTGAGTTTGGCGTCAACTTGACGTTTATCTAGGTAATTCACGTCCCTAAGAATCAAGATGAGGTCCTTTGACCTATAGGCCGCGTCCAACTTGCCGACTTGTTCTGGTGACAGGGCATATTCATGGTAGATGAAAATCCGCCTCGAAAAGGTTAGCGTTCTCGAAGATATTTGATCGCGATTCGCCACGACCCAGCGATCCGCATCTTTTAGAACATAATCATAGTTAGGAATGAAGTCGGGGCGTATGAAGTCTGCGCAAATTGTATCCGTGTCCGTTGCATATGGGATGTAAAGCTTGATTAGTTCACTGCCTTCTTCTATGTTCCGCACGACTCCCCACTCAACATGTGTTTTGGTGTCGCGCATCGTAAAGCCGCTATCGTCTTCGACTTCAGCCGAAGGAAAGTCGATAAGGAAAAGATCGTGCAATGTGAGCCGATCAGGATCCGAGTTTAGATGCTGTCCAGCAATCTCGAACGGGGCCGACGGTCCAGTGGGAATAGGAGTTTGGGCTGTTGATGAATGAGCTTTGGGCGAATGTGGCAAGGTTACGTACAGCGTCCATAAACCAACGCCGGTCAGTATTGTAAGAAGGGCCCACAAGAAGCTGCGCCAGTGCCATGTTGAGGGTTTTAAAGGCTTGCAAACGACGCTCCAAGATAAGGCAGCAAAGGGCAACGCCGCCAGCAAAAGCGATCGAACATCTTTCTGCATTGCCGCTATGACCGTTAGGACGATGGCGATAGCGGTTGTACAGCCGCCCCAAAATCTTCCAGCCTCATACCAAGGAATCTCTTTTCCTGCGATGGGCGCAGCGCCGAGAATCTGGGAGATTGCTTGCAACACGTCTTTTTCAATGCGGGCCACGCGTGTCTTGGCGACGGCCCGTTGATGGCTGTTTCCTGACATTGGATGGGAATTATATGCCTCGTCCGGATTGCGGGTAGCGACGTTCTTCGCTGTCGTGAATCCTCGCAGAAAGCAGCCTGCGAGCTGAGGACCAGACCTAACAACCGTATGCCACCAAACGCCGCGTGCCGGGGAAAGAGAAAGAAGTCGAGGAGTTTTTGAAGTCGGCGCAGCCGCTGGCTGAACGCGAGGCGGGGACGCTGACGTGGTACGCGATCAAGATGGGGCCGGGGAAATGCGGGATCTTCGATACGTTTGCCGACGAGAATGGGCGGAACGCTCACCTCAGCGGAGAAATCGCGAAAGCGCTGATGGGAGAGATCCTTCGGCCGGCTACAAACCAAAGCGCCGCCCTCAGGATGACGATCCTCATTGGATGGTCAGGGCAGGCAGGGTAAAAAGGCCGACGCTACCACCTGAAGAAGAGCCGGCGGGACGCCGGCGCTACTCGACAAAATGCGCCGAGAAGGGTTTCGTTTATCGATGGCTTCCGGTGAACGAGGCGAGGCGCATGGCGGCCGGGGCTCGAGACACCGGATGATGTAAGCGCGTGCTGGCGCTGGTGCGCGCGGCGCTCAGGATTGAGAGCGCGAACGCAAGCAAGAGCACGGCCGTGGTCCAGCGCAGCTGCTTTCGGCGCAAGCCGACGAACAGGAAGCCGAGACACAAAGCACAGGCCAGAGCGAGGAGCGCGATCGGCAGGGTCCCGACCGGGCGATCGATCGTTGCCGGGGGAGCGGCGGGCGGAACACCTGCCCACGCTGTGGCCATCACGAGCTTCTCGGCGTTGACCGAGCCGAGCCCTGTGGCGAGATCGTAGCCCGCGCCTGCGTTATAGCCGGTCAACACGCCCTCTGGCGTGCCCTGGCCATTTCCAGTTTGGGTGCTTGTGCTGCTGCCACCACCGCAACCGACGCTAACGACCAACAAGGCAGCGGTGCCGCACAAGGCCGCGACCGTGACCCAGCGCGGCTGTTTGCGGCGCAAGCCGAGGAGAAGCAGTAGTCCGATGCCGAGGGCACAGAAGATGCGTATCGCCCGGATCGTGACGGGCGAGAGTGGGCTTGCGGGAAAACCTGGGAGACTTGCCGTCGTGGTGCAGTCGACGCTGCCGATCGTGCAAGGGGCCGAGTTTGTCCCGTTCGTAATGTCGTAGAACATGCAAGTCGCCGCCGGTGAGCCGGCGGAGGTGCAAGTGTTGCCTGCCTGTGCGGCCAATTGGTAGAGATGCGAGCCGGCGTTTCCTTGGGGGCCGTGCTCCTGGTCGACGAGCGCCATGATGCCGGCAAAAGCCTGTGCCGACACTGAGGTCCCGCCGATACCCAGGAAGTTGGGCGTCGAGCCGAGGACGCATGCACTGCCATCCTGTCCAGAGCCTGGCCCTCCGTTTGTCGGGATGACGGAGTCCTCTTCGCACATCACGTAGAAGTGGCCGACGAGGCCATCGCCCGCGAACAGCGAGACATCAGGAAGGTTGCGCTTGGTGCCTATGACGCCGGAGAGCCCACTTTGCCAGGCAGGTTGCGTGTTACCGCCGGAGCAGCCGGAGATCGAAGTTGCCCCATTCGTGCAATTGCTTACACCACCTCCGCTGCCGACCACGGTCACCAAGCTAGCCTGCTGGATAAAGGTGTCGCTGCAGCTTTGCACAGGATTGGAGATAGCGGGCGTGACGCTGACGAGATCGAAGAGGATGGAGTTCGTACACGTGTCGTTCCATACATCCTCGGGAATGTAGCCCATAGCCGTCTCCTGCTGGCCAGGAGTGGTATTCCAGTACGTGCCTTCGACTCCCAGGTCGTTGAAGTCGGTGCCGCCGACGGCGATGTTGTATTGTGTGGACGCGACGCCATTTACGGCCAGTCCGCAGCTAGCGGTTTGCAGCACAGCATTGGCCGCGAAGCCGCAGCCAGTCGGGCTGGGTGGAGGGGTATCGCAGGTCGCGGCAGCGTAGTCGCCTGAAGCCACGACTACGGTGATTCCTTCCGCCTGGGCCTGACTCCAGGTGCTGTTATAGAACTGATTTGCGGTGCTTCCGAGGTCGTATTCGCATGCGCCGTAGCTGCTGCTCAAGATGCAGGCTGGCACGGCGGCATTGATGCAGCCACCGGGGACGTTTGCGCCGTTGACAATGTAGGTGGCAGCGGTGTCACCGCCAAACGTCGTATTCGTGGAAGGCGCGATGACCAAGTCGATGGTGGCGCCCTTCGCCACGGCACCAGACCACTCGGCATCGAGGATGGACTCAACTTCGTCGCTGTTAACGGTGACAGCGCCGCTTGGGGTAAGGACGTTGAAGGCGCCCCCGGTCAGGCCAAAAAGCGACCGAAACTGTGCGACGTCGCTGGGAGAGACAGTTTCGATGTTGCTGTCGCCGACGATTGCGATCGTCTCGCCAGTGCCATCAATACCGTTAGTCCAAAGCGGCTGAACGTTATAGATAGTGGCGAAATCGTTCGCGCCGACGACAAAGCAGTTGGCGTTGCTTCCAGCGATATCGCAGCCATTGGCGTTGAACGTGTAATCAGGACGCAAGGACGAGGCCCGGCGGATGCGGCTCTGCGGCTTGGGATAGAAATTGTGGAGCGAACGGACACCAGCGACGACCGGCACGAGCGCCGTGGGAATCGACGGATCGCTCGAGTTGGCCCAGTGTTGTTCGCCCTTCACCACGTACTGATGAATCGCGGTGTGAAAGGCAGACTGGACCTGGGCAGCGTTGCCTGAGAAGTCGATGGTGGTGCGGCCGTTGGCGACATTGTTCACCTGGAAGCCATGCGTGGTGAGCCACTTCGTGATCGTGGCGATGTCCTGCTGCGCCGGGCCGTACATCTGGCCGAATTCAACGGAACTGAGCCAGTGATGATATTCGGGAGACGAGGGATCTAGTTGCTCGGACATGAAAGCATCGAGCGCGGCCTGCTGAGCGGGGCTGCGTTGGAGAACGAGCAGCATGTGCTGCATCGGGAGATTGGCCGGCGCCGGGCCGCGGTCGTACTGCGGCTGAGCGAGCGGGTGCGTGTTGCCACGCAGGACGGTCAATTTCGAGTCGTCGACAGCCGCGTTGATGCGGGGCGCCGAGTAAGTGGCCTGCGACGATGCGCGCAGGACGACCAGCGAAAGCAGAGCAAAGGCTAGCAGCACTTTATTTGTTTTCATGTGTAGGTCTCGCATGTTGGATACCTCAGATGCTACCAGCCGCCTTCCGGGATGGATGCCAATCGTGAAACGATTGCGTTAAAAGTAAAGGCAGGCAAACGGACGCAACTGCGGAGGTCTGCCCCTGGATAATTCCCGCGAAGAGCGAAAATGGTTCCAGCGAAACGGGCCGACGTCCGGGTGTCGAAACTGTGTCGATCAGGACAGGGTGCCTTCTTTTGTTTTGAAGGGGTTGCGACGATTTCTAATCGCCGATTGTCGATTAGGATTGAGGCATCCGGCGCCGAGTAGCGGCCGAGGACCGGCCTACCGTGCGAGCGAGGCACGGCGATCGAGCGCCGATCGAAGCTGCAACCGGGCCCAGGGTGTTCCGGCCCCGCTTTCCGGCGCGCGCGCGGCGTCGTCGCCATAGCCGGCTTCGTCCTTCCCTGCGGTCCCCAACACGCAAACCGCCCACTTGATTCAATCGCATTGCGCGAGAAAAAGTTGCTGTCCCGAAGTATGGAAATGGTACAGGTGCCGGGACCTGTGCGAATGCAGCCGCGCGAGAGGCACGCGGTCAGCGGGAGGCGCGGATGCGGGCGGCAAGATTGCGGGCGCGCTCGCGCGCGATATCGATGAAGTGGTTGTCAGCGGCGAGCTGGTCGAGGGCCGGGAGGAACTGATCGGGCTGGAGAAAGAGCCGGCTGTCGTAGTCCTTTTCGACTTGCGCCAGGACGTCGTTTACGCCGAGGCGATCGTAACGCATGGTGCGCTGAAGATCGGAGAGGTCGGTTTGCTGACGCGCCAGGTCGTCGAAGATGGCCAGCAGCTGAGAGGCGGGCTCGTTGAGCGTGTAATTGAAAGAGACGGAGTGCGTTTCGCCGCCGCGCTGATACGTGAACGTCTTCTGGCCGAGATTGGCGATGCGGTGGTGCATCTCGATGTCGATGCCGTCGAAATCGTGGAGCTTCGTGGCAAGGTCGAAAATGCGCGCCACGAGCGGCGCGGAGACCTGAGCAGGTTGCGGCGCGGAGGCGTCGCTGAGCTGGCGAATGTCGTAGGTGGCCGCGCCCGACTGGGTGATCTTGATCTCGGTATATTCGGGATAGCTGGACTTGAAGACCTTGAGGTAGGTGATGGTCGCCTCATTGTCGGGTGTCGCACGCGCGCTCGTGGCGATGAGGGCGGCGAACGCCATGGCGAGCATGAATACGGCGAGCAATCCTCTGCAATTGAGCCGCGGGTTCATTCGAGTCGGGACAAGATTAACTCAGGGTTGGATTCCGATGCCAGCGCGAGGTGAATTTAGCACAAGCGAGAGGGAATTCATCGCGTGCGCGGAATTGAGATGCGGGCGGACCGCAATTCGCCGCTCGAGGTGAAGGCTGGGCGGCGGAGTCCCGTGGACACTATAAAGCGCTCGCGCGCTCGCGACGTCTGGGCGTGGCAAAGCGCAACGGCCAGGGCGTCGGCAGCATCAGTCGGCTCGGGACATTCCGCGAGGCCGAGAAGTGATTTCACCATCTGTTGGACTTGCTGTTTCGAGGCGGCGCCGTAGCCGGTGACGTTGGCCTTCACTTCGCGCGGCGAGTAGCTGTGCGCGGGAATCTGGGCCTGGGCTGCCGCAAGCAGCACGACGCCGCGAACCTCGGCGAGCTTGAGCGCGGTGCCGACGTTGAGCGCCGTGAACACGGATTCGACCGCGACAGCATCCGGCGCGAACTGCTGGACGATGCCCGAAACGAGGAAATGAATTTCGCGCAGGCGCACCGCAAACGTGACCTTCGAGGGAATCTTCCAGGCGCCAAAACGCATCAGGCGCGCCCCGCTGCCGTCGACTTCGATGACGCCGAATCCCGTAGCGCCGACAACGGCCGGATCGACGCCGAGCACGCGCAACTTGCGTCCGCTCGCTACGGTCGGCGCGAATGTAGGAGGCATGGTCGGGCACAGTCTACGTGCGGCGGCGCAAGCGGGGTAGTGCTATTTTGCGGTGGAGCGGCGCGAAGGGAAACAGGAGCTGTCTGATAAATATTTGTGGTGGAAGCGAAGAGCTTCTTCAGGAGCTAAGAGGCTGCTGAAAACGCCGATCTGTCATTCCGAGGGCGGGGTTCGCCTGCACTCGCCGGCAGGCAGGCCCGAGGAATCTGCTCTTTTCCCGGTCACATGAAAGAGCAGATCCCTCGCTTCGCTCGGGATGACAGGTCGAAGGAATTTTGCAGAGCATTTCCGGGATGGCTTCTAGCCGGCGACGGCGGCCTGGATTTCCTTTTCGTCGATGTCGAAATTCGCGTAGACGTGCTGCACGTCGTCGTGATCCTCGAGCGCCTCGACCATGCGCAGCATCTGCTGTGCTTGCGGTCCGGTGAGCTTGACGTAGTTTTGCGGCACCCATGCGACTTCGGCAGAAGCGGGCGTGATCCCGGCCGCGATGAGCGCTTCGCGGACCTTTTCCATGGCCTCGGGAGGCGAGGTGACTTCCCAGGCCGCGCCATCGTCCTTGAGATCCTCGGCGCCCGCATCGAGCACGATGCCCATCATCTTGTCTTCGTCCGCCGCTTCCTTGGGGACGACGATGTCGCCCTTGCGATGAAACATCCAGCCGACGGCGCCGGTTTCGGCCATGTTGCCGCCGTTCTTTGAAAACATGTGGCGAATCTCGCTGACGATCCGGTTGCGATTGCTGGTCACAACCTGTACGAGCACCCCCACGCCGCCGGGACCATAGCCTTCGAAAGTCACTTCGTCGAGCGTCTCGCCCTCGAGAGTGCCCGCGCCGCGCTGGATCGCGCGCTCGATATTGTCGTTGGGCATGTTCTCGCTCTTGGCGGTGAGGATCGCCGTGCGGAGGCGGGGATTGGTGACCGGGTCAGTTCCGCCGGTGCGAGCCGCGATGGTCAATTCGCGGATGAGCTTGGTAAAAATCTTGCCGCGGCGGGCATCCGTGGCCGCTTTCTTGTGTTTGATTGTGGCCCACTTCGAGTGTCCGGACATAGGTAACCTTCTAAGGGAAGTCTCGCAGGAGCGGCCTCTTAGCTCTTGCCGCGATAGTTTAGCAGCAGCGTCAAAAACAAACAAGAAAATGGCGGCACTAGCACTGGTGCCATCCGGACTGGAGTATCGTGTTGAACGCCCAGCTAAACACAGAGTGCATAGAGGGGGCACGGAGATCAAGTAGGCGGACACAATTGATGATGAATCGCGCGGACATTTCTGTAAACGAACGTTCACGCGAGATTCATAAGGACTGCCATCCAGTGGGCGAAAATACGTCGCTTCGCTCTTCGCGCGAAGCTGGAGTTGCAGTCGATCGTCATGTATCTATCGGCTGTCGAGAGATGGCTCTGATCGAGAAGAAATTGATGCGGCTCTGCCGCGCCCTGGCGATTGCGGTCTGCGCGCTGGCGTGTTTCATGCTCGCTCCCGGACGCGCGCTCGCGCAGAAGACGGCGGCCGAACCGTGCCCGGTTCGGCCTGCGGCGGGCAGCGTGGTGCACGAGCCGGAGGACCTGAGCAGCCGAAACGGCGTGCTGCGCGTCGATTTCACGTACCGTAATTTTCTCGATGCCGACGGGCAGATGCGCTACTGCTACGTCTACAAGGACGGCAGCGAGGCGCCCACTCTGCGCCTGAAGCCGGGCGATCTGCTGATCCTCCACCTGAGAAACGGCGAGCACGTGGCTGAGCCGGCGCCGGGCGGCAAAGAGCGCGACAGTGCGATGGCCGGGATGCGCGGCGGATGCACCGAGAGCGGAATGACCGTCGCGTCAACAAACTTGCATTTCCACGGTCTGACGGTGCCGCCCGTGTGCCATGAGGACGACGTGCTCAACACGTTCGTTCAGCCGGGCGACCGGCCGTTCGAATACCGATTCCGAATTCCGCTCAACGAGCCGCCAGGACTCTACTGGTATCACCCGCACGTTCACGGCTTGACCAGCGCGCAAGTGCAAGGGGGAGCCTCGGGAGCGCTGATCGTGGAGGGGATCGAGCGGGCCGATCCCGTGCTGGCGGGGCTGGCGGAACGGGTATTCGTCATTCGCGATCAGGGCTTGCTCAATCCGAACGCGCCCCCGGTGACCTCAAGTTCGATGCCGCCGCCGCTAGTGCTTCGCGACGCCGAGGGCGACATTATGAACACGAACACGGGCGGCGGCACTCCGGCGAGAGATCTCTCGATCAATTTTGTGCCGGTACCCTACCCGACGTATTCCCCGGGGATCATCAGGATTCGGCCCGGCGAAAAACAGCTCTGGTGCGTGCTGAATGCCTCGGCGATCACGTATCTCGATTTGCAGATGCTGGTCAATAACAAACCGGAAATGATGGGAGTCGTTTCGCTCGATGGAGTGCCGATCAACGAGAACGGAATGGCTGGCAACCGCATCATCTGGGAGAGCCACGTCCTGCTGCCACCTGCGGGGCGGGTTGGCGTCATCGTGAAAGGCCCGCCCGAAGGGGTGAGCGGAAGCTTTGTGACGCGCGCGGTCGACACGGGGCCGGCCGGCGAAAATGATCCCACGCGGCCGCTGGCGACGATCGTCGCCGCGGCCGATGCGCCCGAGCCGGGCGTGCGATTAGCTGCCTCGCCCACGCCGCTTCCGCCTTCGAGTTCCGTCTGGCTTGGCGATGTGAAACCGGTGCGAACGCGCACGCTGTATTTTTCCGAGCAGCCCCACGATCCCAAAGACCCCAACAGCAAGACGGATTTTTTCATCACGGTCGAGGGCCAAGAGCCAAAGTTGTTCGACCCGAACGACAAGACCCCCAACATCATCGCGCAACAGGGAGACGTGGAGGACTGGATCATCGAGAATCGTTCGCAGGAACTCCATGCGTTCCACATCCATCAGCTCCACTTCCTGCTCGTGGAGTGGAATGGCGTGCCAGTGGACGAGCCGTTTTTGCGCGATACCATCAACGTGGCGTACTGGGACGGCAAGAGCAAGCAATATCCGAGCGTCAAGCTGCGAATGGATTTTCGCGATCCAAATACCGTGGGGACATTCGTTTACCACTGCCATCTGCTCGAACACGAGGACGGCGGAATGATGGGCGTGATTCGCGTGGTGCCCAAGGGCAGCACCGATCTCCTTGGCGCGCAGAAAGGTATAGTACCTCCGCTATGTGGGCGGCCATCCGCTACGACCAAGCGAAAATCAACCACCGTTTCCTACAGCGCGAGAAATCTGAAAACGAACGTCGGGGGAGCGGCCAGCTTTTAACGCGCGTGTCATCTGGCAATAACAACCAGCGCGTATCCCTTGCTGCACGAGTTTGATTCCGAAAGCCTCTCAGGCAGCCGTGTCCGGCTGCCGAGCCCCGCGGGGCGATGCGGCGTCAGACCGAAGGTTTCCCAAACTTAAAGGAGAGCTCATGATCAGCACGTATCTTCGCCGGATGGCAGCGATTGCGCTGGCCGCCAACCTGGTTCTCGTGATGCCAAGCGGCCTTTGGGCCGGGGACACAAAAGACGCCGCGGAAGCGGTGGAAACAACGACGCCGATCAAGCACGTCATCGTGATCTTCCAGGAAAACATTTCGTTCGATCACTACTTCGCCACGTACCCGCACGCGACGAATCCGGAAGGCGAACCGGCCTTCCATGCCAAGGATGACACGCCGCGCGTCAACAATCTCCTGAGCGGCGGGCTTCTGACGGAGAATCCAAATTCGACGCAGCCCTTCCGAATGGACACAGGGGTGATGTCGGTGACGTGTGACCAGAACCACAGCTACACCCCGGAACAGCAAGCAGCCGACCACGGCCTGATGGATAAGTTCCCAGAATCAACTGGAACTGGAAACACGGCCGGGTCTCCCTGCAACGACTACGGCAAAGGTACCGGCGTGGTGATGGGCTATTTCGACGGCAACACGACCACTGCCATCTGGAACTACGCGCAGCACTTCGCGATGAGCGACAACTCATACAGCACGATGTTTGGGCCGTCCACTGTCGGAGCCATCAACCTGGTCGCAGGCACAACGGAAGGTGCTACGATGCAGCCGCTCAAGGTAAACGGAAAAGCAGCGGCACCATCCGGCAACATCGCCAATGCCCTATTGACGGGCGCGCTCATCGGCGATGTGCGTCCAGTAGGTGATGAGTGCGTGCTCACAGATCCGGGGCTGCAAACCGCGAACCTGGTGTCGTTCAGCGGCAAGAACGTCGGCAACCTTCTCAACGCAAAGGGAATTACATGGGGATGGTTCGAGGGCGGCTTTGCTCCGACCGGGTACGACGCGAAGAACCGCGCAATCTGCGGACAACATCACGTCGGGCTGGCTGGAGACGACGCTGTCACGCAGTCCAGCGACGGCGACTACATTCCGCACCACGAGCCGTTCCAGTTCTTCGCCTCCACTGAAAACGCGCATCACGTTGGGCCCTCTGACCCCTCGCTAATCGGAACCTCGGCGGATGGGACGAATCACCAATACGACCTGAGCGCATTCTGGACCGCGCTCGGCGAGGACCGTCTCCCAGCTGTGACGTATCTCAAAGCGGCTGCGTATCAGGATGGCCATCCAGGTTACTCGGATCCCATTGACGAGCAGGTCTTCCTCGTGGGTGTCATCAATGCTGTCGAGAACAGCCCGTACTGGAAGGATACGGCGATCTTTATTCTCTATGACGACTCCGACGGCTGGTACGACCACGCGCTCGGGCCGATCGTCAACCAGTCAGCCGTGGCGGACGATGCTCTGGGCGGCGGCGCCGATTGCGGCGTTGCAACGACCACTACACAGGGCCAGTGCGGTTATGGTCCTCGCCAGCCGCTGCTCCTGATTTCTCCCTACGCCAAGCAGAATTACGTCGACCATCGGGCCACCGACCAATCGTCTACCCTTCGCTTCATCGAGGAAAACTGGGATCTCGGGACAATTGGCGAGAACTCGTCGGACGTCAAAGCCGGGAGACTGAACGGGATGTTCGACTTTGACGATAGCCACAAGGCGCACAAGTTGATTCTCGACCCGGCCACCGGAGTCGTACTGCCGAATCAACCTGACTGAGGCGCAACAGAATCCCCGTAGTACACCTCACGCCAGTGCAACGCCCCCTAGCCCGTCCCGACGCCTTCGGGACGGGCTAGTTTTTTGATAGCGCGCGGTTGCCGCGTCTCCGATGTATGCTTGGTCGATTGGTTCGTCGAATCGGCATGATGGGAGATGCGGGTTGCCACGAAAGCAGCGCAGCGTCGATCTGACGCAAGTTTCTGAATGGGACGCCGGGAAGGTCCGCCGCAAGGACGACTATCTCGCCGCCGAGGAGCCGCTCGAAATCCGCATCGCCGAGCATCCCTTGAGCGTCACGATGCGCACGCCGGGAGACGATCTCGATCTGGCGGCGGGATTTCTGCTGACCGAAGGCCTCGTCCAACGCTGGGAGCAGATTGTGGCGCTCGAGCACGATCCGGGCGATCCGGAGAATCCGGGAGCGAATCGCGGGAATGTGGTGCGTGTGGAGCTGGAGCGCGGCGCGATGCCGGACTTCGAGAAAATGCGGCGGCATTTTTTCGCGGCGTCGAGCTGCGGGATTTGCGGGAAGGCCTCGATCGATTCGGTGCGCGCGCGTTCGATGCAGCCGCCGAATCCGAATTTTCGGCTCAATCCTGAAGTGCTCGTAAAGCTTCCGGATACGTTGCGGGCTTCGCAAGCGGTTTTTGGACGCACGGGCGGGCTGCATGCGGCCGCGCTCTTCGATGCGAAGGGCGAGCTGCTCGTGCTGCGCGAAGACATCGGGCGGCACAACGCGGTGGACAAGGTGATCGGCTGGGCGCTGCGAAACGGACGAATGCCGCTGGCGAATGTGCTGCTGTTGGTGAGCGGACGCGGCGGATTCGAAATCATTCAGAAGGCGATTGTGGCCGGATTGCCCGTGGTTGCGTCGGTATCGGCGCCGTCGAGTTTGGCCGTGCAGCTCGCGCGCGAGATGAGCCTGACGCTGATCGGCTTCCTCCGTGGCGAGCGCTTCGTGGTGTATGCGGGGGATGACCGGCTGGCGCGCAAAGCCTAGCGTGCCGAGCCGTTACAGAGCCTGCGCCACGCCAATATAGCGCCGCGCGGCCTTCAGCGCGGCATTCTTCCGGTGGAAGCGTGGGCCTTCGGGCCCGCGAAAAGGGACGTAATGGAAGGGGGCTTCAGCCCCGGGCTTCGCCTTTGACGAGGCTATTCTCGAGACGCGGCGTTAGGGCGCGGCTCTTTTGCGCAGCGTGGCGGGCGCGACCGCGTGCCCGTCGCGGATCATGTCGCGGAAAGCGTCGAACAAATCGCGGTCCCACCAGCCGAGCGCCGCCTCATCTTCCATGATCTGCAGGCCCACGTCGGACGGCGAAGCTTTGCGATACGGACGATCGGTGGTGAGCGCGTCGTAAACGTCCGCCAGTTGGAGGATGGCCGCGGTGAGAGGAATCTCGCCGTTGCGCAGGCCGTCGGGATAGCCAGAGCCATCATGTTTCTCGTGATGGTGGCGGATGATCGGCAGAACCAGGCGAAAGGCCTTCAGCGGCGCGCAGATGCGTTCGCCGACCACGGGATGCTTGCGCATGATCTCGGTTTCTTCCTCCGAGAGCGGGCCGGGCTTCAGCAGGATCGCGTCGGGCACAACCACCTTGCCGATATCGTGAACAATCCCGGCGCGGCGCAGCGCCTTAATCTCTTCTTCCGGCAGACCCAGCTTTTCGGCGAGCCGCGCGGACGTATTCGCCAGGCGCTCGCAGTGCCCAAGAGTGTAGGGGTCGCGCGCCTCGATGCTTTGCGCGAGGCTGAATAAAACATTTTCGGCGTTTTCGAGCTCGTCGGTGAACTGCTTCAGTCGCAGCAACGAGCGGGTGCGGGCCAGGAGTTCGTTGAAGTCGATTGGTTTGCTGAGCAGATCGTCGGCACCGGCATTGATGCCGTTGATGCGGTCGGCCGTTGCGGAAAGCCCGGTGATCAGGATAATGGGCGTGAGGCGCGTTTCGGGCGCGGCCTTGATTTGGCGGCACACGTCGAAGCCGCTGATGCCGGGCATCACGATATCGAGAAGAATAAGGTCGGGGCGGAAATCGGCGCTTTCGGCGAGGGCCCCGGCGCCACTGCTGGTTTCGCGGACTTCGTAGCCTTCGCGGCGGAGAAGAGCGGTGAGAGCGGTCCGCGCGGAGAATTCGTCGTCGACGATCAGTATTTTTTCAGGCACCAACGAAGCAATGTATCCTTTCCGGTCCCCTGGGACAACCCGGAATCAGCCCCCCGGCAAATTGCAGTGCCGGACGGAGCATAGCAGCAATCGCGCGAGGAATCATGCGAAGAACGCTCTCTCCCGAATCGCTTCACGAAATTACCACGCGGCTCGAACAAGCCCACAAAGCGCTCGAGCGGCGCTATCCTGGCCCGCCTAGTACGCGGCAGCCGATCCATGCTGTGTACGGTGGCGCCCATTTATTCCGCTCGGGCACGACGCGCCGGCTGGGGGAACTCGCGCTGCGTTCGTTGGATGAGTACGCGCCGGATTTTGCTGCTTTTGCGAAAGCTGTCGGGATGCCGGGCGCGGCCGGCCTCCCGGACACGCACAACGCAGCCGCCGCCATCGCGAAATCGATCGAGTTTGATACCGAAGCGGCGCGGCAAGAGAACCATTCCGCGTGGTTCGCGTACACCGTGCACCAGCGCGTGCTAGAAAAATTGCAGCGCGAGCCGGTGGAGGATTTTCGAATCGATTTCGAGGATGGCTACGGGAACCGTCCCGACGACGAGGAAGATGGACACGCCGCGGCTGCCGCGAATGAAGTAAGCGCCGGCATGAACGCCGGAGAGCTGCCGCCCTTCATCGGCATCCGCATCAAGCCTTTCACCGAGGAGCTGCGCGAGCGCAGCATTCGCACGCTCGACATTTTCCTCACCGAGCTCGCGGCGAAATCGCGCGGCGAGTTGCCGAGGGGCTTTTGCATCACGCTGCCGAAGGTCAGCTTGCCGGATGAGGTCGCGGCGCTCGCGGACGTGTGTTCGCGTCTCGAGCCGCTGCTCGATCTCGAGCCCGGCGCGCTGCGCCTCGAGCTGATGATCGAAACACCGCAGTCGATCTTCAATGAGCGCGGCGAAATCAATCTGCTGCCGCTCGTGGTCGCGGCGCGCGGGCGCTGCGTGGCGGCGCACTTCGGTCCATACGACTACACCGCCTCGCTCAGCATCGCCGCGCCGCAGCAGGCGATGACGCACCCTGCGTCCGATTTCGCGCGCGAAACAATACAAGTGGCGCTCGCGGGAACCGGCGTGCGCATCTCCGACGGTCCCGTGAACATTCTTCCGATTCCGCCGCACCGCGCGGCAAAAGATGGCGAGCCGCTCAGCGCCCGCCAGGCGGAAGCGAACCGGACGACCGTGCACGCCGCGTGGAAGCTGCACTACGATTGCGTGCGCCGCAGCCTCGCGAACGGCTACTACCAGGGCTGGGACTTACACCCCGCGCAGTTGCCGACGCGCTACGCAGCCGTCTACGCATTTTTCCTCGAAAATCTGGATTCGGCCGCGCAGCGATTGCGCAATTTCATCGAGAAGGCGGCGCAGGCCACGCGCATCGGCCACGTTTTCGACGACGCGGCGATGGCGCAGGGCCTGCTGAATTATTTTCTGCAAGCGGTGAATTGCGGCGCGCTGAAAGCGGACGAAGTGGAGAGCCTCACCGCGCTTTCTTCAGAGGATATTCGCAGCGGATCGTTCGTGAAAATTCTCGCGCGGCGCTCGCAATAGAGCGCGCCACCTCAGTGAACCCGGACGCGGGGGGCGGGCGGGCCTTTGCGTCTCTTCATGATGAACATAAGCGGGATCACGCCGACGCAAATCACGCTCATGATCCAGAAATTGTCGACGAACGAGAGCATCATCGCCTGCCGCTGCAACTGCAGGTAGATCGTGGCGTTCGCCTGCACGGCCGCGTGCGCCGCATCCATGCCGCGCGTGATCATCTCCTGGGTGATGTGCGTCATGGCCCGCTGATAGAGCGGGCTGCCGGCATTCACGCTGCTCGAAAGGACGTTCTGGTGGAACTGCGCGCGGCGGTCGAGCATCGTGGTGACGAACGAAATTCCGGTGCTGGCGCCGACGTTGCGCGCCAGATTGATCAGGCCCGAGGCGTTGTCCATCTTGCCCGGCGGCACGAAATAAAATGCCATCACGTTGATCGGCACAAATAAAAACGCCGTGCCGGCGCGCGAAATGATCCAGTCGTTGATGGCGTTGCTTTCGCCCGCATTCAGCGTGAAAAGCGACAAATAATGCAGACCCAGCGCCATGACGCACAGGCCCGTCACCACGATCCAGCGCGGCTCGAATTTCCCCAGCAGCCATCCAACGCACGGCAGTATCCCCAGCAACACCAACCCTCCGGGCAATAGCACCAGGCCGCTCTTCATGGCCGTGTATCCCATCAGCGTCTGCAGAAGGATCGGGAGCAGCACCGTGGTGCTGTAAAGCACGAAGCCGAGCGTGTACATCATGAACGTGGAAATGGCGAAGTTCCGGTCTTTGAACAGGCGCAGGTCGACCACCGGATGATCGGTGACGAGTTCCCAGATCACCAGCGCCACCAGCGCGCACACGGT
This sequence comes from Candidatus Acidiferrales bacterium, assembly GCA_049279635.1. Lineage (GTDB taxonomy): Bacteria > Acidobacteriota > Terriglobia > Acidiferrales > UBA7541 > Palsa-295. The sequence goes on along the minus strand of JBAPOM010000009.1, from coordinate 97 downwards.
GATCACGGTCGACCAAAGAATGAAGGGCGAGCCGAACCAGTCGTCGCGCTCGCCTTTATCCAGCACCACCTGCAGCAGGCCCAGGCCGAGAGCCAAA
>JBAPOM010000008.1:0-1740 GCA_049279635.1 Candidatus Acidiferrales bacterium | reverse complement strand
AATTCTCCTTCCTGGCATGGCTCCTAGTGGGCCAGACGAACAAACTTGTCACGTGTTTTCGTCGCCGTTCGCCGTTCGCTGAAAAACTCGTTTCAGCAAACGGGTGCACGTGTCAGGCCGATTTCACCTCGATAGTCGTCTTTTTGGAAGCAGCTTTCGGAATCTCTAAATCGAGTATTCCGTCTTTAAGCGTGGCTTTCGTCTTCGACGGATCCACGTCAGCCGGCAGATCCAGCACCCGGAAAATCTGATCTGAGCATTGCTCCCAGTAAACCGCAGTGCCTTCCGTGGGCTCCTCTTTGGATTCGCGCTTTCCGCTGATCGCTACGCGCCGGGGTTCCACTGAAATCTCCAGGTCCTTGGCGGTGAAACCCGGGACTTCCGCGCGAATCGTGAGGGTTTTGTCCGATTCCTTCATCACAAAGTGCAGAGGGTGGAACAATTCCGCTTCCGCTCTCAGCCAATGCTCAAGGTCGCGCCCGAACCCTCTTCCTTCATGGTTAAAGATTTCGTAAGCACGTCTCGCTATTGAGGTGTTGGCGCCATGAACGCGATCCAGATAACCATCCATGCAGCCATGCTTGACAGATAGACCCGCCTTTTCCCGCTGTACCGCTGTGGATTGGCCTTTCATAGTTGCCCCCTCCTCCTCATCAAATTTCGAACCCGCGAGCTTCTGCTCGCCTATGGTTGCCTGCCCCATCTTGGATTCTTTCCCGCGCGGACGCCGCGGCTCCTCGATGCGCGGCTTGCCCTCCCCCGCTCGCATTCCAGCAATTTTCGGAGTCGCCGGCGCGCCTTGTGCAATTGCGACTTGGAAGTTCCTATCGACCAGCCCGTGAGTTCAAAGAAGAAAAGCATCTCCTGGGTAAGGTCTTCTGCGTCTTCCACGTTCCGCGCTATGTGCAGACACCACAGGAACACTCGGCGCTGGTACAATTCGTAGATGGCCCCGAAGCCGGTGGCGAGCACACTTCGGCACCTTGCCTGGGCCTTGGCTTCGTCTGTGACAACACTTAAGCGAAGCCGAATTCCCGTCCCTTTCATGGCGATTCGTCCCCCATATGTGGCTCCATCCTCTGTTGTCATGGTTAGCAATCTCGTCGGGCCCCCAACGACATCGCTTCGATGTAAACCTCCTTCCAGTCTAGAAAAGGGGAAGCGCCATGTCTGTTCAAAACCGAACACAGGCCTGTTGAAAAGAGAACACACATCTGAACTTAGATTAGTCGGATCAGGGCCGGGATGAACGCATCAAACAAGTCTCTTGCAGACCTGCGGCGGGCGATACTTTCACTCACCTAGCCGGTCCGGCTGGATCGTCGACGCCTAGCGTGCCCTCCGATGCGATCCTGCCGGCCGCGGTGGGCTTTCCTTTGAGAATCCACTCGAAGGCCACTCCGATCAAGGCGCCCAGGAAGGGCCCGACGACGTAGATCCAAGTCGTGTGGAAGTCTCCGCGCACCAGATCCGGCGCAAGCGAACGCACCGGGTTCATTGAGGCGCCAGTAACCGGCGCCGCCCAAAGTCCCGCCAGAGCAATATACCCGCCCACGGCGATGGCGCCGTTCGTGCCGATGTTCCGCGCGCCGGACGCCGTACCCAGGATCGCGTTCACCAGCCCGACCGTCAGCACTACCTCCATTGCCAATGCTTTCCCGCTGGTCACCCCACTACCCGGCAGCGTCGCTCCGAGCGCGCCGACCGTCCCAAACATGGTGCGAAGGAAAACAGCCGCAC
>JBAPOM010000007.1:0-16405 GCA_049279635.1 Candidatus Acidiferrales bacterium | reverse complement strand
GATCACGATCATTCACCAGGTGCGCCGCGGGCGTACGCCCGTGAATGCCGGGCCGGCCACGGCCGCGCACTGACACACGGGAACTCAACTCCGCGATGACCAAACTGCGAAAGAAAATCGCGTTACTGCCGGGCGATGGCATCGGGCCCGAAGTGACAAACGCGGCCGTGCAGATTCTTCAAGATTGCGCTGCGGCCTTTGGCCATCACTTTGAATTTCGCGAACTCCCATTCGGCGGGAATGCGATCGATCTTTGCGGCGCGCCTTTGCCGGACGCAACCCTCGCCGTATGCCGCGCGTCCGACGCGATCCTGCTTGGCGCGATCGGCGGGCCGAAGTGGGAGGGCTTGCCGTTTGGCACGCGCCCCGAGGCCGGGCTGCTCGGGATTCGCAAAGAGCTCGGCCTGTACATCAATCTTCGGCCGATTCGTCTGCGCTCCGCGCTACGCGATATTTCTCCGCTGCGCCCCGAACGCCTGGGCGATTGCGATTTCGAAATCGTGCGGGAACTGGCGGGCGACATCTATTTTGGCGAGCACAAGATCACGAGCGAAAAGGCCAGCGACTTTGCCGAGTACTCCGTTTTCGAGATTGAGCGAGTGGCACGCTACGCCTTCGAGCGAGCTGTGGCGCGCGGGAACCATTTGACGAGTGTGGATAAAGCCAACGTCCTCGCCAGCTCGACGCTTTGGCGCGATACCGTCTCGGCCCTGGCGCACGAATACCCGAGCGTGAAGCTCGATCACCTTTACGTCGACAACGCCGCGATGCAGATTCTGCTGCGGCCCACGCAGTTTGACGTGATTCTGACCGGCAACATGTTTGGCGACATCCTGAGCGATGAGGCTGCAGCGCTGGCCGGATCGATCGGCCTGATTCCATCATTGAGCCGCGGGCGGCCGGACCAGCCCGCGCTCTACGAGCCGATTCATGGGTCGGCTCCCACGCTCGCGGGAAAAGATGTGGCGTGCCCGCTTGGCGCGATTTTCTCGGCCACGCTGATGCTGCGCGAATCGTTTGGCCTCGAGGCCGAGTCGCAATGGGTCGAGGCTGCCGTCGATCGGGTGCTCGATCAAGGGTACCGCACAGCGGACATCGCCGAGCCCGGCGGACGCGTGGTGCGCGGCTCCGAATTCACCGCGAAATTGCGCGGCGAATTACGCGAGGCCGGCGCAGCATGCGCGTAGCGGCGCGTAGTCGAACTGGGAAACCATCTCAGGACGGCTTCGGTATTCTGAGGACCACGGTGCTTGCGAGAAGATCGTGCGCCGCCTGTCTCTTCGGTGTGAACGCCGCAAAGAGAAAACCAACCGTAAGAATGACTCCGAATACCAGCTTTCCCAGATAGCGACCCGACGCGCGTGTAAAGTTAATCCGGTGTCCTTTGAGATCGGTCACCACGAGGCGAAACAGTCTTTTGCCGGGCGTCGCTTGCCACGGGGAACTTTCAAATGACGCGAAGTAGAGCCAGCTCATCATGAAAATCAGAAGCCGAATGGCTGTGGTTTGGCGATTTAGGGTGGCGAACCAGTTCCAAGAGACATCCATGGGGATTGCACCGCGCTCCACCAGCGGCACGAAAATCACGAGCAGCGCTACGAGCGCAATCAGCAACGAATCAAGGATGTAGGGAACTGCACGTAGCCAGAAGCCCGCGTAAACGACGGAGCGACGAACGGCGGGACGCGCCGTTGCCGCGAGCCCGGGTTCGGAGCTGGGAGGCGAATCATCAACCGGTTCTCCGCAGGAGGCGCACACCCGCGCGCCGTCAGTCAGCGCCTGCCCACATCGGGGACATGTCAATGCGTCTTCCTTCGAGGCTGGTTTTGGTCTTGGCTACGCACTCCGAATGACGAGGCAACTTGCGATCATGTCGTGCAACGCCTGCTTCTTTTCAGTGCAACCCGCCATGATGCAGTCTATCAGGAAGTAGAGGCCGCCGATGGAGGGCACAAAACTAATGCCGCGGCCCGCAAAAAAGCGACCGCTGGCGCGGCCGAACGTCGGCCGGCTTCCGGCAAGGTCCGTCACCCTCAGCCCGAGGGCCTTTTTGCCGAGCGTGGCCTGCCACGACGAACTCTCCATTAGACCCCAGTATAACCACGAGGCCACCAGGTAGATGACCAGCAGGAACAAGATGCGCGGCAGGATGGTTGCGATGACCGTCATCGGATCTTGGGTATGTGTGAGGAAGGGGATGGCGCTGGCTATCAGCAAAACCGCAATAATTCCGAGCGGAATGCCGAGAACCAATGAGTCGATAATTGCAGCGACGAAGCGCAGCCAGAAGCCAGCGTAGACGGTGGCTCCGGCTGCGGACACGCCACCCATCGGAGCCGCCTGGGAGACCATCGGGGCAGCCGAAGTCGATTGCCCAAGGTTGTAACCGACAATTGGACGGCCGCAGGAGCCGCAGAACGCGGTGCCGTCCGCCACCGTCGCTCCGCACGAAGAACAGATCATGACGCCCTCCTTCGCAGAACTCGATCCGAATGCTCGCGCTGCTATTTCGCCTGGGAACTGCTTCGTGTGATATACGCCTGATATTCCGGCGGATCGTCCGCCGTCCCGAGAAAAGGCGTTTCTGCGAGCAAGCTACCAGAACGCTGATCTAGCCGCAAGGTTGTCGGCGGCGGAGATGACGGCAGAAGCAAGGGCATGGTTCGAGTGGGGATGACATCACGGGAGTGAATCGACGGTGTTGCCGATCACGACGGTCCATGGGCGAACTTCCCAGCGCTTGACGAGTCCGTTTACGACGTAGGGGTCGGTGCGTGCGAAGGATTCCACGATCGCCGGATCATCCGTGCGGAAGACGAGCAGCGCCTTGTCGGCCGGGTCGGCGAAGGCGCCGGCGAGGAGAAGTTCGCCGCGATCGTGAGCCTGCCGCGCGTGGCGGAGGTGATCGTCCCGGAAGGTGCCGCGACGCGGCAAGTAATCATCAACGACTTCGTAGACCAGCGCGAAATAACCCATGGCGATTCCTTGGCGGACTTAAGCCACGCCCTCTTGTACCGCAAATGCCTTATTGATTTCGAGGTCTATTTGCCGCACACCTGCCTGGTAGCGAGCTGTGATAGCCGACACAGAGTTTTCGCGCCATCTGTGTATGCTGAATGCGAAGGAGGGCAAGGCGATGATCAAGAAAGTTGCGGGTGGATATCAGGTTTTGTCGGAAAAGGGAAAGAACCTCGGCGGACCATATAAGACAAAGGCGGCGGCCGAAAAAAGACTCCGGCAGGTGGAGTTCTTCAAGCACAAGAAAGGCTGAGCGAGGCGATTAGTCGCCTGACTGGATTTGGACCAGATCGTCGTCGGGTTCGAGGCGGACGTTATCCGGGTTCCAACGGGGAGGCTTGACTTCACGCGCCCTGAGGCGGTTTGACAAGCGCCCGATTCGCACCGAGTTCTGAATGAAGTGGCCAACTTTCAACGGGCCCGCCATGCGAACGCCCCGAATCCAGTGCAAACCGCTGCTGGCCGCGCAACCGCACTGGGAGCAGTCGGGGTTGCCGCCAAAAACGCACGGTTCGACGCGGGTTTCGAGATCGGCGGAATAGTTTGCTGACATTTTTGCAAAAACGCAGTCAGCGGGATTTTTCGGCGGGCGAACGAGCGCTCCGGCGATGCCCTTGTTGAAAAGAAGCTTGGGGTATCGGGTGGCGATAGAGGGCAATTCTTTTGCCACGGTGACGCGATGTTCCGGCGTCAGCATTTCGGGAGTCTGTTCGCCGATCTGCGGAGTGTAGACGCTCACCCAGATGCGATTGACCTCGGGCCGTGCATTCCAGAAGGAAACGTATTCCTCGAGGTAGCCATCGCGCTCGAGCATGGGGCGCGTAACGGTCCAATGGATGTTGACCTCGCGGCCCTCGATGTTCTTCAGGATGCGCTCGTATGTTGCCGGCTTGCGGCGAATGTCGTGATGCTCGGGCAAACCGTCAATGGAAATTGCGACGCGCACGCGAGGGAGTTTCATCCACTCCATCGGGACAGCAATCACGCCGCTCGTGACGACGAGCGCGAACACGTTCATCTTGCTGAGTTCGGGGAGAATCCGGCTGAGCTCGCGATGGCGCACCAGAGGCTCGCCGCCGACCAGCGAGACATGAAGAGGCTTGTGTTTGCGGACAAGATCGAGCACGCCCCGGACGAGGGACTCGCCGCGGTAATCGTTTAGCTTCTCAAGCGTGACGCCGCCGCCGAGGTGCGCGTCGCCATAGGCATAGCATCCCGGGCAGCTGAGGGGGCACTCCCTCGTGATCTCGATCGAAAGCATCGGGACGTTGCCGGTGAGAATCCTGCCCCACGCGGCGAGGATTTCCCGGGGCGTAATGCTGGGGTTTGCGGCAGGCGAATCAGGGCTCGCGTTCATCAGACATAGGATGCGCCTTTTTAGGGAAACGTCGCAGGCGAGTTGCGGAGTGGTAAACGGTCTGTGGCCTGGGGCTAATCCAATGTTTTCAAGACTTCGGGGGTGAATGGACGCAATTCACTGAGGTGACCATCACGAACCTTTGCCGCCCAGGCAGGGTCGGAGAGGAGCGCGCGGCCCACGGCCACCAGATCGAAGTCTCCGCGGGCGAGCATCTCGAGAAGGCGGTCCATGTGGGCGGCTCGCGCCGCGGCACCATCGGGTTGCGAGCTCGGGTCTTGCACGCCGCGGAACGAGGCGAGGAAATCGACGTTGAGCGATACGGAGCCGACCGTGATCGTGGGCTTGCCGGTGATCTTCTTCGTCCAACCTGCCAGATTGAGGTCGCTTCCCTCGAACTCGGGCTCCCAAAACCGGCGCGTGGAACAGTGAAACGCATCGAGTCCGGCGGCCGCGAGCGGCTCGAGAAACGTGGCCAATTCCTCGGGTGTTGGGACCATACGCGCCGTATGATCCTGGCCCTTCCATTGCGAGAAGCGCAGCAAGAGTGGGAAATTTGGTCCCACGCGGCGGCGGCATTCGCGAATGATTTCGAGGGCGAAACGAGTGCGCCCGGCGAGATCGCCGCCATATTTGTCCGCGCGGTGATTCGTGCCATCCCAGAAAAACTCGTCGATCAGGTAGCCGTGCGCGCCGTGAATCTCGACGCCATCGAAGCCGACGCGCTGCGCTGCCTCGGCTCCCTGCGCGTAGGCCTCGATCATCGCGTCGATATCCGCTTGCGTCATCGGTTCGCCGATTTTCGTATCCGGCTTGAGCAGGCCTGAAGGGCTGATCGGTGAGATAGGGAGCTTGGGAGGGCCGCCGGGACCCTGCACGGCGCCAACGTGCCAAATTTGCGAGAAGATTTTTCCACGTGCCGCGTGGACTCCGGCGACAACCTTGGCCCATCCCGCCAGGGGCTCGGAACCGAAGATCTGCGGGATGTTGGGCATGTTCTTGGCTTGGGGATGATTTGGGGCGGTGCCTTCGGTGAGGATCAGGCCAACGCCGCCTTCGGCGCGCCGGCGATAGTAGGCGGCTACGTCCTCTCCTGGCACGCCATTGGGCGAATGGTTGCGCGTCATCGGTGCCATCACGACGCGATTGGCGAGTGAGACTTCGTTTAGCGCGAAGGGCTCGAAAAGCGCGGATGTCGATAGCGGCAAGAGCGCAGGGACCGTTGGAATTGGAGTTTGAGGCAATTGGGATTGTACCGCGGTTGGGCGGCGCAAAGATATTTCCAACCGAGATGCGAATGAGGGAAACTCAGGGCGATGCCAAGGCAATCGCTGCTCGAATACTTCCGTCCTGATTCCCGGCCGGGCGATGAGATTGCGGTGGTTTGGCGGCGCGGGTATCGGACGATCCGATGGACTTATCGCGAGCTGCTTGGGATCGCCACGGGCTTTGCGGAGATGCTGCGGTCGCGGGGAATCGCGAAGGGCGACCGCGTTCTAATTTGGGGAGAGAACTCGGGCGAGTGGATCGCGGCATCTTGGGGATGCATGTTTCAGGGCGCGATCGCGGTGCCGATGGACGCGATCGCGGAGCAAGGATTCGCGCGGCGAGTCGCCCAGCAGGCCGGGGTGAAGCTTGCGATCGTGGGGCATGGACTCTCTTCGCCGCTGGGGCCTGCCGATACGTTGTTCCTCGAAGAGTTGGCCGATCGCGCAGGCGGGCGATTGGTTCGCGATTTTTCCCCTGCTGCGGCGATTTCGGCTGACCCGATTGAAATTGTATTTACATCGGGTACCACGGCGGAGCCGCGCGGCGTCGTGCTAACCCACGGGAACCTGCTGGCGAATCTGGCGCCGATCGAGAAAGAAATCGGGAAGTACCGGCGCTACGAACGCTTTGTGCATCCGCTGCGATTTCTAGATTTGCTGCCGCTGAGCCATGTATTCGGGCAGTTGCTGGGAATTTTTCTGCCGCAGATTTTGGGCGGGACGTCAGTTTTTCTCGACACGCTGAACCCGTCCGAAGTAGCGCGGACAATCCGGGAAGAGCGCGTTTCGCTGCTGGTCACCGTGCCGCGGCTGATCGAATCGCTGCGCGATCAGATCGAGCGAGATCTTGCGGCGCGCGGCCGAGACGCAAAATTCAAGCGCGACTACAAAGCGGCGGAGCACGAGCACTTCCTGAAACGCTGGTGGCGCTTCCGGGCGATCCGCAAGCAGTTTGGCTGGAAATTCTGGGCGGTGATTTCGGGCGGCGCGGCGCTTCCAGATGCGGCGGAGGAGTTCTGGACGCGCCTCGGCTACGCCGTGATTCAGGGATACGGGCTGACGGAGACGACCTCGCTCGTCAGCCTGAATCATCCCTTCCGCCTCGGGCACGGCTCGATTGGCAAGGTGCTGCCGGGGCTCGAAATGAAACTTTCCGACGAAGGCGAGATTCTTGTGCGCGGCGAAAACGTTGCGTCGGGATACTGGAAGGACGCGGGAATCGCGCCGGTGCTCGACGCCGACGGCTGGTTTCACACGGGCGATCTGGGCGAGAAGGACAAAGAGGGACAGCTGTATTTCAAGGGCAGGCGGAAGAACGTGATCGTCACACCGGAGGGACTGAACGTCTATCCGGAGGATTTGGAGACGGAGTTGCGGAAGGAGCCGGGCGTACGCGATTGCGTGGTGGTAGGCATGGCGCGCGATGGCAATGCCGAACCGTGCGCTGTGCTGCTGCTGCGCGATTCCGCTTCAGCGCCGGATGCCGCCGATGCCGCTGCGGCAGGGATCGTGCAGCGCGCGAACGAGCGGCTCGCGCCGTTCCAACAGATGCGGCGCTGGTGCGTGTGGCCTGACCAGGATTTTCCGCGCACGCCGACGCAGAAGCCGATTTTGAGGCGCATCCTCGAAGTCGTCGAGGCGAAAGCCGCGAGCGACGGCAAAGCAGTCCCAGCGGCCAAGAGTGCGCTGGGGGAATTGGTGGCGCGCGTCCTGCATGGGCGACCGGCGCAGGGTGGGGAAGCGCTTAACCTGAGCTCGATGGAGCGCGTGGAATTGATGAGCGCGCTCGAAGACCGCTACCAGGTCGACCTGAGCGAAACCGAATATGCGTCGGCCGATACGATGCAGGCGCTTGAGCGATTGGTGGAGCATCCGCCGCCACCCTCGGCTGAGTTTCGATATCCGCGGTGGCCGCAGAGCTGGCCCGTGCGAATGATTCGCGCAATCATGTACAACATGCTGGCGCGGCCGGCGATGCTGATTCTGGGATGGCCGCGGATTCGCGGGCGCGAAAATCTGCGCGACACGAAGGGGCCGGTGCTGATCGTGGCGAACCATGTGACGTTTTTCGATCCGGCTTACATCCTCGAGGGGCTGCCAGCGCGGTTTCGGTGGCGCCTCGCGGTCGCGATGGACGGCGAGCTGCTGGAATCGATGCGGACGCCGCGGCCAGGCACGGGATTCTTCATGGGGCTCGTCGGGCGCGTGACATATTTCCTGGTGGTCTCGGTGTACAACGTGTTTCCGCTGCCGCGCCATGCGGGTTTTCGCAAAAGCTTCGCATTTGCCGGCGACCTGATCGACCGGGGATGGAACGTGCTCGTTTTTCCCGAGGGGGAGCGAGCACACACGACGCGCATGAATCCATTTCGCGCCGGAATCGGGTTGCTTGCGACGCGGCTGGGCGTGCCGGTCGTGCCGATGCGTTTCGATGGAGTGGCGGAGACCAGGGAAAAGGGCAAGCATATCGTTGCGCCCGGCAGAATCAAGGTCTGGATCGGCGCTCCGGTGCGGTACACGGAGGCGCAATCCGCCGAAGACATTGCGCGCGATCTGGAGAGCCGCGTCGTCGGGTTGGGAACCGACTCCGGCGCTTCGACGCTGTCCGGATAATAAATGCACATCCACACGCCGTGAGAGTGTGGCTATGCGGCTGTTCCGCGATACAATTGATTCGTGGGAGGGTTGGATGATTCATCGCCACGTTTTTCATAACGATCGGTTGCAACCGATCGAAGAAGTGCGGCTCTCGCCGGGCCAGTCGGGGCTGATGAGCGGCTGGGGACTTTTCACCACGGTTCGCGTGGTGGAAGGAATTCCATTTGCGTTCGAGCGACACTGGAACCGGCTCGCGCGCGATGCCCAGCGAATCCATTGCCCGTTTCCATTTGAAGCGGAGCGCGTGCTCGGCCGGATGGGCGAAGTCCTCAGCGCGAATAAGGTGCGCGACGGCTGCGCTCGGATTTACGTGATCTACAATCAGGCCGGATTCTGGCGCAGCGACGAAAGCTTTCCGGCGGCTGACCTCCTGATGTACTCGTCCGATCTGCCGCCACACCGAGATATGGTGCGGCTTGCCCTGCGCGAGCATGGGCGCCATGCGGGCTCGCCGCTCGCGGGCGTGAAAGTGACCTCATGGCTGAACAACGTGTGGAATCTGTATGAAGCGCAGCAGGCGGGCTGCGATGAAGTCGTGCTGCTGAATGAACGCGGCGAAGTGGCGGAATGCACGGCCGCGAATATCTTTTGCGTCGGCGGAGGGCGCGTGCTGACGCCTCCACTTTCGTCCGGATGCCTCGAAGGCGTGACACGCGGGATCGTTCTCGAGCTGGGGCCGGGCGCCGGAATTCCGGTGGAAGAGCGGACGTTGTTCCCGGAAGATCTCTATGCGGCGGACGAGGTGTTTATTTCGTCGACGAATCGCAACGTGGTTACGGTGAGTGAAATCGACGGGCACAAGATGGCGGCGGCGCCCAACCCGGTGGTCCCGAGGCTCGAAAAGGTCTTTGAAAGCTATATTCGAGAGTACGTCGAAGCGCGGACGGCTGTTCCCGCGAGGCGCTAACGGAAGCGCCCGGCAGCGGACGGTTTGCCCCACCTTGGTCTAGTGGATGAAAAAGCCGGCGGCACCGATAGCCACGCCGGAGAGTCCGAGGGCCGTTCCGAGAATCCAAAAGGCCCGTTTCCGGGTCAGCAACGTGATTGAACAAATTACGAGCGCAGCTTCGAGCATCACCTCACCCAGATCGAAACGATCCGCACGCCGCCGCTCGACTTTCACTTCAACTTCCGCCTGGGTGGCTTCGGCTTCGATATCCTTTTGTTCCCCGGCATAACGGTCGACTTCCTTCTGATACTTGGCTTTCAGTTTTTCGGCTTGATCGGGGTTTTGCGGGGCGAAAATGGAGATCTCGTCGAGAAAGAGCTCGTAGGCGTGCCGGCGGATGTCCTTGGCTTGATAGTAGGCCCACTGGTCGGTGGCCTTCGTCTGAAGCAAGAGCTCTTCGGTGTGCGCGCGATGGCCGAGCAGCGAAACAGCGGCGACGAGAACGGCTAGAATGGCCATCGTCACCGTCACGGGAGCGAGGCTGGAATGATGCGCACCCTCTTCGGCTTGCTCGTGCAGTTCCTGCAATTCATCCGGCATTCTTCATCTCCCGCGCGCCTTGTGATTTGTGCGCGGACGAGGATACCAGAGTCAGCTGCCTCCAACTAGCAACCGACTACCGCTCGATGGAATCCTTCCGGTACAATCTTGCGGTAAGGCGTTTGCGTTGGGCGAAGGAGGGTCAATCTCATGTCCGAGCTTGCCACCAAAGATTGCGTGCCATGCCGTGGAGGGGTTCCGCCGCTCGCTGGGAAGGAACTCGACGCGCTCGCGCAGGAAGTGCCGAACTGGAAGGTGGTGGACGGGCACCACATCACGCGCGCGTTCGCATTTCCGGATTTCAAGCAGGCGCTCGCTTTCGTGAACAGGGTCGGATACCTCGCCGAAGCGCAGGGCCACCATCCCGACATTCTGCTTTCCTGGGGCAAGGCGGAAGTCACCACTTGGACGCATAAGATCAACGGCCTGACCGAGAGCGATTTCATCCTGGCCGCGAAAATCGACACCCTGTAGGCAGAGTGCCTTCCACGCTGAGAACCGCTTTCCGCGACAGCGCGCTTTTCCACTGGTACAAGAATGTGGCTGCGCCGGTCGAGTACCTGTTGTGGCGGCTGCGCGGATCGCCGCGACCGAAGATGCCGCATCTGCTGAAGCAGCGCGTGATCCAGGAATACGCTCGCGAATTCGATCTTCCGGTGCTCCTCGAGACCGGGACGAACTACGCGCACATGATCTACGTTCAGAAAGATCATTTTCGCGAGATTTATTCGATCGAGCTGGACGCGCACAAGGCTGAAAGCGCGCGGCGAAAGTTTGCGGGGAATTCCAAGATTCATATTCTCGAAGGCGATAGCGGAGTGGTTCTGCCCAAGCTGGTTCTTGAGTTGAAAGATCGGTGCGTCTTTTGGCTCGATGGCCACGACTTCGAGATGTCGACGCCAGTGAAGCTTGAACTCGATGCGCTTTTCGGCGACGCGACGCGGGAGCATGTGATTCTGATCGATGACGCGAGTTGGTTCAACGGCAGCGGCAGCTACCCGACGCTCGATGAATTGCGACAGCGCGTCACGCGCGAATATCCGGGCCGCGAAATGGAAGTTAAGGACAACATCATTCGCATCTACAAGCCGCGGGCGGCGCGATCGAAATAATGCGCTGCCCAGCCCGGCCGGGCGTCAGCGTCGACTCGGAAGCGCGGGCAGCGCGACGCTTGATAACTCGAGTCTCGCCAGTCATACTCGCCATTCCGGGGAGCGCGCGAACGAGAATCGGTTTCGCGGAGTGACAATCAGGTGTTGGCGAATCCACCGATCACCTTGAGACGTGACTGCGAGGGAATTCAGATCCCGAGCGGCATTCGCCGGACATTGCCCGCCGGAACCGACGTCCGGATCATGCAGTCCTTGGGCAGCAGCTACACGGTCATGAGCGTCCAAGGAATGTCTCGCATCGACGCAAGAGATGCGGATGCGCTCGGGCTCGCGGTCCCCGCGCCCGAGGATGCTTCGACCGAACAACCTTTCAGCGAAAAATTGGTCTGGGATCAGTTGAAAACTGTATACGATCCGGAAATCCCCATCAGTGTCGCCGACTTGGGCCTGATCTACTCCTGCGTCACGACGCCTCTCGAACGCGGCGGGAAACGCCTGGATATCAAGATGTCGATGACCGCCCCCGGTTGCGGGATGGGAGACGTGCTGAAGGCCGACGTGGAGGGTAAGCTCTCCCGGCTTCCCGAGGTGAAGGAAGTGTACGTCGAAATCGTCTTTGATCCGCCGTGGGGTCCCGAGCGCATGTCCCAGGCCGCGAGGCTCCAGCTCGGCTTCGATATTTAGGGCGACCCTACGGCCGACGTTTTGCGGATCATCTCCACGAGGGCGGCCATGTCAGGCTTGAGGAGTTCCCCAACACGCGGCTTGTTGACGTGCGCGACGATGATTTGCCCCACTTCCGTCTGTACGTCCGAGAAAATCCCGATGCTCTTCATCCTCTGCGCCTGGAACTCGTTATCTTCGGTCGGAGTAAGGTAGTGCACGGTATTGGCTTTGTAGCGATGGATCAGAAACAACTGGACGAGCGTCATCATTCGCTTCTTGCGCAGGCGAGTGACGGTATGCTGGTCGCGAACCAGGAGAAAGTTCTGGCCATGACGATCCTGAGCCTGCGAGAAGATGATGTTTGCGAGCTTCTCGCGGCTGACCTCATCGAGTACGCTCAATTCCAATAGTTCTGAGCCAGCTGTGTGTGGACGCAGCTCAACCCGAATCTTGTCCCGATGTTCCCAGTGTTTGCTCCACTCCGCAAGCCACTCTCCCAAGAGCTTTGGGGGGACCTCTGTTTGAACCAGGTGCTGGAACTGCGTCGATCCTTTGCCCATGGCCTTGGTTGCTGCAGTGCGCCCCGACGAAGCCATCAATGCGCCGTCGAGCCGAGGTCCGCCGACCAACGTCTGCGGCGTTCGATAAGGCGACTCCAGGAGTCTGAACTTGCGCTGCAGGCGCGCCAGCGCCAACATTCCGTCCTCTTTCAACGCGGTTGCGAATTCTTCCGCAGCCATGCCGTCGATCTGGTGTCCACCATACGTGATGAAGTTGAAAACGAACCCAAGCTTTCCGAGCTCCTCTGGGAAGCGCCTCATCTCTTCGTCGCTCATGCCCGTGGTGTCCCAGCTGAAGGACGGCGACAAATTGTAAGCAAGCATCTTGTCGGGATACTCCGAGTGGATCGCTTGAGCAAATTTCCTGGCGTCTTCCAAGTCCGCCGTTTTTGTCTCCATCCACAGGATGTCCGCGAACGGAGCGGCCGCCAGCGATTTCGCGATTGCATAATCGATCCCGCCCAGAATTTGATAGAAGCCCTCCGGCGTCTTGGGTAATTCACAATCCCAAAGCACTTGGATGCCCATCGATTTGGCCCGCTCGTGCACTTCGTAGAACGAAGCGGGCTTCGAGAAGGCCAGCCAATTTTCAACGCTCATTTCGAAGTGTTCGCCCTCATCCGCGCGCGATCTCATCACGTCAGCAACCGCCTGGCCATAGGTCTTTAGCCCTGCTGCTGTCTGCCAGATCTCCATAAAACGTGTGTCGATCTTCTCGAGCGCAGCGTCGAGCTCCACTGCCGACGCCTGCTGCATACTCTCGGCCGTTTCCGTGATCATAGACATCAGGCCGACCTGCTCAAGCCAAGCAAAGGTCGCCCGGTACTCGGTTTCCGATACGGCGAACAAGAGGTGCCCGCGAACCTCGACGCCGAGTTCGAAGAGCTTCCGCAGGATGGCCAGATAACCCACCCGATAACTTGGCAGATCAATGTTGGTCGCGCCGAGGATGAAAGGCTGATCTCGCTCGTCGCTGCGATTCTCGAGAAACGTCGCTGCTTCCGCATCGGTGCGGGCCACAATGATCCCGGGTACGCGCATAATGTCGAGCTGCAGCCGGGCCGCGTTGAGCCGGCGGATCTGTTCATCTTCGGCAACGAGCACCTTGCCGCTCTGATGGCCGCACTTTTTGGCTCCGGGCTTCTGGTCCTCGATGTGGTAGCCTGGAACGCCAGCCTCGACGAACCGGCGGATGAGGTTGCGTACATGCGCGTCCCCACCGTGTCCAGTGTCAGCGTCGGCGATGATAAAGGGCCGATAATCGACTGCAGGACTCGCCTTGCGCTGCTCCTCATTCATCCGAGCGCGCGCGAAGTGCTGGTTCTTGTCGGCCGTAAGGAGTGCGCGAACGAGCACCGCCGCTTCGTCAGGCACCTGGCTGAGCGGATAGCTCGCCAGGTCCGGACCCGGATCCTCCGACACCGAACCCTTGGCAGAGGTGGCCCAACCACCCAGGTAGATGCCTTCGATCCCCATTCGCTTCAAGGTAACCGCCTGGCCCGGCGAATAGGGACCGAAGGTCGCGATTTGCTTGCGTTGTTCGAACAGTTCCCGCAGGCGGGCGTAAAAGTCCTCAGCCGCCCGCCGCGCTACAGTGTAGTCGCATGGAAGCGTACCCTGCTGCTCGGCGACCTCGCGTGGAGAGTAGAGACGGACAATGCCGGCGAACCGGGGTTTCGCAACCCATTTCGAGGCATCCGCGACCTGCTGATCGAATGTGGTCATATTGCCGCCACCTCTCTCGTTCGCTCAGCTTTCGTATTTAAAAGACAGCAGTACACGCGTGCGAAACGCCCGCACCTTGCCGCCCTCGACCTTCATATCCATCTTGACAACCTCTGCAATGCGCAAATCACGAAGCGTTTGCGCAGCGGTCTCGACGGCATTTTTGGCTGCATCTTCCCAGGATGTCGCGCTCGTGCCAATTACCTCAACAAGTTTGTATACGGTGTTGCCAGCTTTTGCCGCCATGGCTCCTCCTTGTGTCGTTTTTCCGCGATCAGGGTTATGCCAGCTTCCGGTTCAACGAATACTCCAAAACCTGTCCAATGTCACCGCCGGGTCGCTTTTGGGCGACTCCAGAGCACGAGCGGGGCACAAATATGTTCTGTCCACGGGCTTCGTACGCGTGACTAACATCACCATCCAAAGTGACCAAGCTCACTGCACTCGGGCGACGTGTCAAATTAGCGTGTACCGGTTGCCACTCGGAGACCGGACGATGGGAGTCGTAGTCGGAACGAACGATGAAGGCATTCCGCAGCTGCGGTTCCCGGAACCGTTCAATGCGGCTACGTATTGCATCGACCGTCACGTCGCCGAAGGACGTGGCAACAAAGCGGCAATTCGTACACTCGAGCGTGAAATAACCTACGCCGAGGTGCTCGACAACGTCAACCAATTTGGTAACGCTCTTAGGGATCTTGGGATTCGACCTGGCGATCGGGTCCTCATGGTGGCTAAGGATTGCCCGGAATTCTTTTTCTTGTTCTGGGGGGCTATCAAGATCGGAGCAATGCCCGTCCCCTTAAATGGGCTGGCGCCTGCCAGCGATTTCGAATTCATCATCCGCCATTCGCAATGTTCCGCGCTGTTTTACTCGGTGGAATTCAAACCTACGATTGAAAGTGCCCTCGCGGCATGTTCTCCAAAGCCGAGAGTCGTGCTGTCCATAGACGGCGATGGGAAATCGCTGAACGATCTGGCACGCAATACCTCGTCCAAGCTCGAGGCAGTTTTTGCGCGGGCCGACGACGATTGCTTTTGCCTTTATTCTTCAGGTACGACCGGTCTGCCGAAAGGCGTGATCCACGGGCACGGCGACATCGCCGTCATCAGCGAGTTCTATACGATTGCAACTCTGGGTGCGAACGAGGACGATGCATTCTTCTGCGTGGCACGATTGTGTTTCTCCTATGGCATGAACATTGGCATGATCGGGCCGTTGTACGTAGGCGGGACCGCGATCCTGGATGACCGGCGTCCGACTCCCCAGAGCGTGACCGAGGTGTTTCGTCGCTGCCAGCCCACGATCTTCGGTGCTGTGCCTACTTTCTACGCCCAATTTATTGCGTCGGGACTGCTTAGCCGGAAGGATGATCCCCAGCTTCGCCGCTGCGTCTCCGCTGCGGAAGCGTTGCCGCCTGAATTGCATCGCGAATGGCTTGCAACGACTGGGGTGCCGATCATGGAGGGCATTGGTTCGACGGAGGTAGGCCACATCTACATCTCGAACCGCGTGGACGACATACGGCCCGGCGTGACGGGTAAGCCGATACCCGGTTACCAAGTGAGGTTGGTGGACGAGGCTGGAAGCGACGTTGCCGATGATGTCCCGGGCCGGCTGCTTGTGAAGGGACAGTCCGTGTTCAGGCGCTACTGGAACGACCCTGAAAGGACGGCCAAGACGATTGTCGACGGCTGGTACGACACGGGCGATACGTTTCGCCGGGATGCGCACGGTTACTACATCTACTGCGGACGAAGCGATGACGTCTTCAAGGTCAGCGGGCGATGGGTTTCCCCATACGAGGTTGAGTCCGTTCTGGTCGAACATCCCCAGGTGCTTGAGGCGGCAGTCATCGCCCGTAAGGACGAGCACGGTCTCCTTCGGGCCGATGCTTGGGTCGTGCTGAAAGACCCTTCGACTTCGGGTCCGCAGATTGAGGACGAGCTTCGGCATTTCTGTGAGACCAATCTCCCCCGCTACAAACTGCCTGGGTGGATCCATCTCGCCGACAAGCTGCCGAAGACGGCCACGGGCAAGATTCAGCGGTACAAACTGCGGGTTGCCTTCGCAGATCAAGACCGATCCCATGGGCGGAAGGCTGAGCCCTTGGTGTTGGTGGAGCGGGTCGGCCGGGTCTTTACGGCCACGCTATCTCGTCGGCCAGTCAATGCGCTCAACGACGAATTGATCGACCGACTCGACGCGGTACTCGATCAGGCGATCGAAGACCAGGACGTAACGGTACTGCATATTCGCAGCAATCAGCAGGCGTTCTGTGCGGGAGCCGATCTCGCTCTGATGCAATCTTGTTTTGGTACGCTCGAAGGCCCGGACGTCATGCTTGATCTGGTGCGCCGCATGCACCGCCTGTATGCGCGGATCGAAACGGCACCGTTGGTCACCATCGCCGAGATAGGAGGCGCGGCCATGGGAGGGGGCTTGGAACTGGCGCTGGCTTGTGATATTCGGGTGGCTGCCGTTGAGGCGAAACTCGGCCTGCCGGAAGTGGGCCTGGGTCTTTTGCCCGGCGCCGGCGGTACCCAACGGC
>JBAPOM010000006.1:0-4917 GCA_049279635.1 Candidatus Acidiferrales bacterium | reverse complement strand
GAAGTAGATCAGACCGAGGCCGCTGTGCGCGGTGGTTAATATCTGCGTTTTGTAGGCAGCGAATTCCTGCTCCGTCTCCGTGGGAGGAGGCGTCTGATTGTTCACCAGCTGGATGGCTTGCTTCTCGTAATTCTCGGCTTTTTCGAGCTTTTTGTCCGCGTCCGGGTCCGAGTGGTCATACGCGCGCGCCATGGTCGCTCCGGTGACCGACAAAATAGACGGATCATTCGGAAAATGGGTCAGGCCCTGATCGGCGCACGCGTAGAAACCGGTCAAATCGTGCTTGGCGAAGTAGGCCTGCGCGAGTTCTTCGTAGACCGCATTAGCGCGAAAATCGGTTGGGTACCGGTTGACGAAGTCGTTGCCCTGCTTGATTTTCTTGTCGAGATCGCTCTCGCCGTGAAATTTCTTGTAAGCTAGTGCCGCTTTCGGATTGTCGAGGCCATTTTCTTCGATTTGCTTCTGCGTGGTATTCCCGTCCGCTTGCGTGAGAGTGTTCGTTGAAGTCGCGGGGTTGTTGCCTCCACCCTGCGCGCGTGAAATCGGCGGCAAGGATAAACCCGCCGCCATCACTCCGACCACAGTCCAGATCACCGAATTCGTTCGTGGCACTTTCATAAGTCGCATCCCCCTCATTTCGGCTCGCCTCTTCCCACCTAGCGGTAGGAAGGCCTGGAAGTAACACCCCCCCGAAACTGCATTTTACCTGAAAAGTACACGGTGGGCCAAGAAAGCACCCAGCGGTCGAACCTCGGACCGCTGGTAGGATGTGCCGAGAATGTCCGCAGCCTGATCCACTAACCTTCTTGGCGATCACTGCGAGGATTACTTGCCTGGCCTTCACGCAGGGCGTACCCCTTCCCGACTGTGACGGAAGGCTCCGGAGGACGGCGCTGAACGGAAGCGGCTGATGCGGACCCCATCGATCCGCATCAGCCACACTCGCTATTTAGAAATCAAACTTCGCTGCAAACTGGATCTGCCGCGGAGTTACGACGGGCGCCTGGGAGGCTTGGGTTTGGCCGGCACCGGGTGCGTTGATCTCACCGAGCACGCCTCCAAACGCTCCGCCTACATTGAAGTGATTGACGAAGTTGAAGACCTCGCAGCGGAGCTCCATGTTCAGCCTTTCGGTAAGCTTGGTCTCCTTCGTGATGGACAAGTCCGGGCTGATGGTGCCGGGACCGGGGAGGCTATCTCTTTGCACGTTGCCGAGGAATCCAGGCGCCTGAGCCTCGTAGCAGGAAGTATCAAACCACTGGATCGTTCCCGTCCCGACCCTTCTGTCGACAACGTGATTCGGGTGGCAGCCGGCAGCAAAGCTGTAGTTGGCTCTAGAGCCCCATTGGGTGCTCAAATCGGCGGGGTCGGCGAAATCGACGCCGGAGTTGTAAACGTTGAGCGGCAAGTCGCTGTGGATTCCGAGGATGGTGGAGAACCGCCATCCTTCGACGAACCGATTGCCCTTGAACGGCAGGGTGTAAAGGGCGTTCGCGATGAAGTTCTGGCGGATATCGAAAGTGCACTGCGAGAAGTCGTACTTCGGGTTGTACCGATCCGTTTGGAGTTGGGCGAATTCCTCGAGAGAGGAGGCAAACGAGCCGTCGTCGACGCAGTGCGACCAAGTGTAGTTAACCTGGGCGGTAAAGTTGCTGGCGAACTGGTGATTGAGACTGGCCTCCAACGAGTTATAGCCGGAGGCTCCGTTGTTGTAGGCTTGAATCACTGAGCCGAAATTGGTGTTGATCCGAGGTCCTGGTGTCGTACAGCCTGCAGGACACGGGAACCGCACGCCGCTCCCATAGCAGCTAGTCTCCGCAGGGTCCTGGCACGTTGTCGTCACCGTGTAGGTCGCGTTGGAAGCGGTGGGAAGAGACGTCGGAACTTGCGGCAATGCCGTGCAGTCAGGGAAAGTGAGGCACTGGGGCGGATTGATGTCGCCTTGAGTCCATAGGTGGTGGCTGACAGAACCAACATAAGCAACGCTCAATATCGTTGCGGGAGTGAGTTGGCGCTGCACGCTGAAATTGTACTGAATCTCGTACGGAGAGGTACCGGATGTTTGGTACGTGACGCCGGCGAATTCGCCAGGGGTGGCTGAGATACCGAAACCTCCGACGTACGGATTGGGGAAGCCTGGGAAAATCAGGAAATTAGAGCCTGAGGGAGCGGTGTTGATAAAGTTCGACTCCCAGAGCCGGGCCGAAGTGGGATCGTCGAAAACGCCCACGCCGCCGCGGAATGCCGTCTTATTGTCCTTGAACGGGGAATAAGCAAATCCAAAACGCGGCTCAAAGTTTTCCGTATTGGGGTTGCTGGCAAAGACGTGCTTAACCGCACTAAATGGGAAATAGCTGGCCGGTGTGCCTGGGGTTGGCGGCAGGACCAGCGGGCCGACAGGAGGAAGGTAGGAAGCTACCAGCGAACTCAGAGGCAGATTGCCGTAAGCCCAGCCGACCGGGTTGGTGTTGTAATCGTAACGGAAGCCGAGGTTCAGCGTCAGATGCGAAGTGACCTTCCAGTCGTCTTGGATATAGGGTTGAAAAGCAATCTCCCGAAAATACCGGGTGGCGTTGTTGTCGCCCGCCGGAACTCCGAATGCCAAGAAGGGGAAACCCTGAAGATACAACTCTTGAGCGGACTCCCCAAGAAATCCAGACGCGTAAGACAGGTAAAACCCGCCATTCGCGTAGGCCGTTTGTATGTTTTGGGTCTGAATCCGCGTGACGACGACACCGACCTTGATGCTGTGGGCGCCGCGGTTCAAACTAAGGTCATCGCCCCCGCTAAACTTGTTCTGTATGAGCGTGTCAGGCCGGTTCTGGTCCGGTCCCACAGGGATAATGCCGGCGAAAGCCGCATCCTGGCCGTCTTCGCGCGGGAGCTCCCCAGCGCCCGTCGGCTGGAAGGTGAGCGGATCGGTGGTGAAGGCAGGACCGCCAACGGAGGTTGAATACGCGGATGCCTTGGAAATTTGCGCCGATGTAAGGAATTCCTGTACCTCAGAATTCTCGTTGGTACGAACGAAGCCGAAGCGGAGCGAATTGATCGTGGTCGGCGACAAGATGTGATTTTCGGTGATGGTGGCGAACTGGTTGCGAGTGAAATCCTTCTCCGGGAAGATCCCGTACGGATCGCGAGTGCCATCAGATATGCGCGCGTCGTCGAGAACGTAGCGGCCAAACATGTTGTCGGACGGCCCAATCGTGTAGTCGACGCGGCCGAGAGTGTAATCCTCATTGGTGATGAGGTCGGGAGCAGTCTTGACGGCAAGATAGCCGCCCTGGTCGGCTCCCGGTGCGAAAATGTATGAGCAATTTGTTGTGCCGGGATTGCAGGTCGGCGTGGTTATCGTCTGCGGGCTCTGGATGTTCGTGCATCCCCTGCAGAGGCTATTATATAGCGAAGAGACGGCCTCTTGCCGAGCGTTCGCGCCCAGGAAGCCTATGACGGGCTTGAGCGGATCAGCCGCTGTACCTACGACGGCCCACGGTTGATTTGGAGCGGGAGCAGGCGGAGCAGCCGGGCAAGCTGCGTTGTTGTTAATGACCGATCCATTGAGTGGGCTGTAGCATGGCAGCATGCCAGCGGTGACGTAGGGTTCTGGAACGGAGAGAGGCGTGGTCGATTCCAGACCCTCACGCAGTCCCTCATAGTTGCCGAAGAAGAAGAGCTTGTCCTTCTTGATGGGGCCGCCAATGGCGACACCAAACTGATTTCTCTTAAACGGTGGCGGCGTGGTCAAGTCGGCAATCTTATCGGGTGCGTCGAGGGCGTCCAGCCTGCTGTTGCGGATAAATTCATACGCGCCACCGTGGAAGTCATTCGTTCCAGCACGCGAGACAGCGTTAATGACCGCGCCGTTCCCGCCGTACTGAGCGGTATAGTCGTTGGTCAGCACCTGGAATTGACCGATGGCTTCGACGCCGAGAGACGTGCCTGCGTAGCCGGAGCCGGTGGCGTGTTCCCAGAAGTCGCGAATGTCGGTGTCGTCGAGGAGGAACATCTGGCCCGTGGGCCGCGAACCGGCAACTGAGTAGTTGTTCATCATGCCGTAGAGGCGGCCGGTGACGGCGTTGAGCGCCGGCGCGATGGTCGACACGCCGGGAGCAAGAGCAAGGAGCTGCTCGAAATTGCGCCCGTTGAGTGGGAGTTCGCGCATTTGCGTCGGGCTGACGAGGGTGGAGACTTCTGAAGAGGTCGTTTCGACCCGCGAAACCTGGCTCTCGACGCTGACCGTTTCCTTCACTTCGCCGACAGGCATGGAGAAATCAACGACGACGGTGCCGCCGATCGAAAGCGTGACTCCCGGATGAACAACTGTTCGGAAGCCCGACTGCGACGCCTGCACGTTGTACGTGCCGACCGGCAAGTCGGAGAGCGTGTAGCGCCCCTGAGCATCGGAGACCGTAGACTGAGAAGCGTTCGTTTCGGTGTTGGTCGCTTCAATTTTCGCGCCGACCATTGCGGCGCCGGAAGCGTCCGTGGCCGTGCCCGAGATCGTTGCCGTCTGGGCCTGCGCCCACAACCGCGTTGCGCTGATTGAAGCAACCAAGAATGCCATAGACAGGTAGATCAGGACCCGCCCGCACACGCTACGCCACTTCGCCATTCCCCACCTCCACTTTAGTTATTTCGCACTTTTCTGAAGTCAGGCGCGTCCCACCCATACCCGAAGACGCCTCTGTGGCATGCGTCATACTATCGACTGGCGGTCTTTGTCAACATAAATATGTATACAAAAGGATGATTCAGGCGCGTGCTCGACGCTCTCCCTGCTCGGAGAGCTCTTTGCAATGTCGAAATATATGTGTGGTTAGGACATTTCGTTGCCTGCATCCAACCGGGAGGCGCTCGCGTCAGAATGGATACATGGGGCACATTGGAAGTACAATCCGATGTTGACAGGGCCTCGCT
>JBAPOM010000005.1:0-4997 GCA_049279635.1 Candidatus Acidiferrales bacterium | reverse complement strand
GTTTCGTACTGGTGAAGCTCCGTTGGAGCAAATCCGGAAAGCCCGGCAAGGACTGGTTGCTGATCAAGCATCGCGACGCGACTGCTGAAGAGGGTTGGAATATCAGCGAGCATTCCGAATCCGTGGTGTCGGGGCGAAGCATTCATCACCGCGAGAAGGATGCGCCGGCGAGCGCGCCCGCCCGCGGAAAGCAGAGCGCGACGCAGAAAATCGAGTTTCCATCGAGCGCCAAGAAAGCGCCGATGCCCGAGCACGTTGTGCCGGCTCTCGCCACGCTCGCCGACAAACCGTTCTCGAATCCCGAATGGCTCTTCGAAATCAAATGGGACGGCGTGCGGACGCTCGCTCGCGTCCAGGGGCATCGACTGAAGCTGTGGTCGCGGTCGCAGCGGGAAATGACGAGCGAGTATCCCGAAATGGCCGTGCTGCCGAACTATGTGAACGGGCACGATGTGTGGCTCGACGGCGAAATCGTTGCGCTCGACAAGGACGGGCGCAGCGATTTTCAGCAGCTGCAGCAGCGTTTCTCGGTCCAGTCGCCAAGCGCGGAGCTGATGCGCAAGGTTCCCGTCGTGTACTACGTCTTCGACTTGCTGTATTGCGACGGCCACGATCTTCGCAAGGTGCCGCTGATTGAGCGGAAGAAACTTCTGAAGCGGATTCTCGACACAGATTCGCTGATCCGATATTCCGATCACGAGGCAGAAAAGGGGCAGGAGCTTTACCAGCTTGCCCGCGACCGAGGGCTCGAAGGCATTATCGGCAAGCAGTTGCATAGCGCCTACCCGGAAGGGCGCACGAAATCGTGGCTGAAATTCAAATTCGACCAGGAACTCGACGCCGTCGTGGGAGGCTGGACCGATCCGCGAAAATCGCGCGAGCATTTCGGAGCGCTTTTGGTCGGGTTGTACGAAGGCAAGAAGCTCGAATTCATCGGCGGGGTGGGGACGGGATTTTCGGTTGCGCTCCAGGCAAGCTTGGCCGAGCGGCTTCGCGAGCTTCGCGTGGCGGATTACCCGTTCGCGGAAGAGCCGGACACGCGCGAAATAGCTCACTGGGTGAAGCCCGAACTCGTTGTGAGGGTCATATACGGAGGGTGGACGGGTGACCGGCATCTGCGCCAGCCCAGATTCGCGGGCATGCTCGAAGATCGCGACCCGCGGGAATGTACCTTCGAGAAGGAAATGAGAATCGAAAAGGTTGTGGGCGCGCCTCAAAGCGGCAAACAGAAACAATCCGCGAAATCAGCGGCCCGCGTACACGCTCGCCCGTCGACTGCCGTGGCTCTCACCGAGAGGGAACTTGCTAAGGAGCTCGATGCGGGCGCCCACGAGGATGTTTTCGCGGAAGTCGGCGGGCAGACGCTGCACTTCACGAATCTCAACAAGGTTTACTTCCCACAGGACGGGTATACGAAACGCGATTTGCTCGCCCACTATCTGCGAATGGCGCGGTTCATTCTTCCATTTCTGAAGGACAGGCCGCTCGTCCTGCGGCGCTATCCGAATGGAATTGAAGGCGACGCGTTTTTCCAGAAGGATGCCGGCAAGGACGTGCCCGATTGGATTCGAACTGCTGCGATCACGTCGGAGACGAAGGGCTCGAAGATTCATTATTTTCTCGCGAACGATTTGCCTTCGCTGCTCTACCTGACGAATCTCGGTTGCATCGACCACAATCCGTGGTCCAGCCGATACGACGATCAGGAGCACCCAGATTACATTTTCTTCGATCTCGATCCGTCGGCGGGCGCTGATTTCGCCTCGGTGGTCAAGCTGGCTCGAGCGCTCACGGAGCGGCTCGAAACGCTGGGGCTGAAGGCTTTTGTGAAAACATCTGGCGCGACGGGCCTGCACATTTTCATTCCCATCCGGCCGCGTTACAGCTATGAACAGGTGCGGCAGTTCGTGGAACTCGTTGCCACGTGGGCCGCGCGCGATTATCCAGCGCTCATTACGACGGAGCGCAGCCTCAGCAAACGCCCCGAACACAGCATTTATGTCGACGCGCATCAGAACTCGCGCGGGCAGTCGCTGGCGTCGGTCTATTCCGTGAGGGCATTTCCGCACGCGCCGGTTTCGGCGCCCGTTTCGTTTCGCGAGTTGAATGCGAAACTGCGCGAGGACACCTGGAACATCACGTCGATGCCGGGCCGCATCAAGAAAATTGGCGATCTATGGGCGCGGTTCTGGAAGGAACGCCAAGGGATCGAACGCGCCGTGGAGATGCTCGAGAAAAAGCTCTGATCCGCCTGCGGGCCGCGGCGGGACGCTCCCTGGATTGGCGACCTGTGTTAGATTTGGCATTCTTCTGACTGGGCGAAGTGTCAGCGGAACCTGAGGAGGAACTTCATGAAAGTACGATTCTTGGCTGTGATTCCGGCGCTGTTCTTAGCATCCACGATTTGCCTGCATGCCGCCACCGCGACGGCGCATGCGAATATCGTCGATTCCACCGGCAAGAGCATTGGCAAGGCGACTCTCAAGCAGACTTCCGCCGGGGTCGAGATCAAGGCATCCTTTTCGAATCTGCCGCCTGGCACGCACGGAATGCACATTCATGCGGTCGGCAAGTGCGATCCGCCGGACTTCAAGACTGCCGGCGGCCATTTCAATCCGGACATGAAAAAGCACGGCATGAACAACCCCGACGGCATGCACGCGGGCGACTTGCCGAATATCGAGGTCGGCGCGGATGGCAAAGCCAAGGTGAAAGTGGTCGCCGCGCACGTGACGCTTACGGACGGAGATCACTCGCTGTTCCACGACGGCGGCACGTCGCTCGTGATCCACGCGAAGGCGGACGACTATATGACCGACCCGTCGGGGAACTCCGGAAACCGGATCGCTTGCGGCGTGATCGAAAAGTAGCCCAGCTTCATTCAGGCTGGACGTGCGGGATGCGGGCCGTGCTGATGGCGGCTGACAAGAGCGCAAAGCCGGCGCCACACACGAGCGCGATGCTGACGCTGTGAAGCGTCACGCCGCCATGCGCTACGACACCAAAGACCACTGCAACTACCGAAACTCCAATGGATTGTCCCAGCAACCGCGACATTGTCGCGATGCCGCCCGCGCCGCCGCTTCTTTCCCGAGGCGCGCTTGCGACCATGGCGCGGTTGTTCGGAGCTCCGTAGAATCCGAATCCCGCACCGCCCAGCGCCGCCCGCCAGACAATATCGAGCGTCGTTGGATGAGCAGGCGCTAGCGCGAGAAGCACCATGCCGGCGCACATGCCGAGCATTCCAGACGTCCCGAGCACGCGCAGGGAGTGGCGATCGGCGAGCCTGCCCGCGAAATGCGACATCACTCCAGCCGCTATGGGCCAGGGGCTCAGCAGCAGACCTGCCTTTACCTGCGAAACGCCGAGGCCATCCACAAAATAAAACGGCAGAACTACGAATGCGAGCCCTTGCGCCATGAACGCGCATAACGACGAGACCGATGCGAGCGCGAAAATCGGCCGCTCGAACAGATCGATCGCCAGCATCGGAATAGGCAGCGAAATCTGGCGTCGCACCAACAGCGTTCCAATGATTGCGGCGCCAACCAGTTCGACCGCTGCGATCCGGCGGAAATTTGGTTCACCGATGCCGTCGATTCCCGTGACCAGCAGCGTCACCGTCAGCGCGTTCAAGACGGCGCTCCACAGATCCCACCGATGGCGCGTTCCCTCGGCGGGCGCCAGCGTTCGTTCGGAAAGGCCCAGCGCCAGGAGGCCGAAGGGAATGTTGATCGCGAAAAGCCAGTGCCACGAAGCAATGGCAAGGATGCCGGAAGCGATGGTGGGCCCGGCTGCCGCGGATGTAAAAACGACAATTCCGCTCAATCCGACGCCGCGGCCGAGCAACGCGCGCGGGTACGTGTATCGCATCACGGCCGCAGAGACGCTCCACATGCACGCGGCGCCCACCCCCTGGAAGACACGCGCGAGAACCAGCGTATTCAGGGAGTGGGGAAGCGAGCATCCCACGGACGCCAGCGTGAAGAGAGCGAGGCCCGCCTGGTAGACACGCTTGTAGCCAATGATGTCCGCAATCGACGAGAGTGGCACGACGCAGATCGACACGGCCAGCAGAAACGCGTTTACAACCCAGATCGAAACTTCCGGCTTCGCATGCAACTGAACGGCGATGTTGGGCAAAGCGGTATTCGCAATGTTGCCGTCGAGGACGGACATCACCAAGCCGACTGAATACGTGAACATGGCCAATCGGCGCTGCGCCGGAGGCAGGCCGTCCGTTGCGGCCATTCCGCTTAAGAGCTCACTGGATACGTCGACTTCAGACATCGTCCCGGGTCCTTTTTGATGCGCTTGCTGTGCGCACAATTATGCACACTGGCTCGCGCGATGCCAAATTCAGGATTTTGTTGGAAGCAGAGAGGCGCTGCGAATTAATCAAGTTCCTCGTTCGCGAATCAGCCGGATCGCATCGGGCAAGAGGGAATCGCTTGTGCGATTGGGACCCGCATCTGCCGGAGACACTTCTTCCGGTTCGGATCCTCCCTCGCCGGGAGCGAGGAAGAGATTCTCTTCGAGGCCGTGCTGCTTGGTATACAGATCGAAGTAGCGTCCGCCGGCGGCATAGAGGGACTGGTGCGTGCCGCGTTCGATCACGCGGCCGCCCTCGACGACGAGGATCTGATCGGCGCGCCGGATAGTGGAGAGGCGATGCGCGATCACGAACGTGGTTCGCCCGCGCATCAGGTAGCGGAGGCCTTCCTGGATCAACGCCTCGGATTCTGAATCGAGGCTCGAAGTCGCTTCGTCGAGAATCAAGATGCGCGGGTCGGCCAGAATCGCGCGGGCGATCGAGACGCGCTGCTTTTGTCCGCCGGAGAGTTTCACGCCGCGCTCACCGATGATGGTGTCGTAGCCTTCCGGGAACCGCTCCGCGAATTCGTCCACGCGCGCGATCCGGCAGGCGCTCATGATTTCTTCCCCGCTCGCGTTGGGCCGCGAAAACGCCACGTTCTCGCGGATCGTTCCGTCGAACA
>JBAPOM010000004.1:0-9457 GCA_049279635.1 Candidatus Acidiferrales bacterium | reverse complement strand
GGCATCGAGGAAGCAACAGGCGATTTTGTAATCATTCAGGATGCGGACCTCGAATACGACCCTTCGGAATACTCAATTCTTCTGCAGCCCCTGATTGATGGAAAGGCCGACGTAGTCTATGGATCTCGCTTCATGGGCGGCCGCCCTCACAGAGTATTGTACTTTTGGCATAGGGTCGGCAACAGCGTGCTCACGCTCTTGTCGAATGCGATCACAAATCTAAATCTGAGCGATATGGAAACTTGTTACAAAGCATTCCGGCGAGAGGTGATCCAATCCATTGAGCTCGAGGAGCACCGCTTTGGGTTTGAGCCTGAGGTCACTGTGAAAGTCGCAAAGCTGCGACTACGCGTTTACGAAGTCGGGATTAGCTATTCGGGTCGTACCTATGCGGAAGGAAAGAAGATTGGCTGGAAAAATGGTGTGCGCGCTATCTGGTGCCTGATGAAGTACGGTCTGAAGGTACCGAGCAGTAGTTATGCCGAGACGGTCCCGGAAATCCAGAGAAAAGCTCGGATGGGCAATGCCGACGAAACGGCACCAACGAAGGGTGTGTAGTGCTCCCCGCTGAGAGGCGCAAACTCTGGATATGCTGAGCCAGAACCCCGTCCGGGAGTCCAGACGCGACCAAATTACTGTTTTTGAGGTCGCATAACCTCGCGGCGAAATGCCTTGTCATAAGAGAAGAAACTTTCCAGAAATGGGCAGTAGACGCGCACACCCATCCATGTTGGCCTGGATGGTCTCCCGTGTAAGGTCTATGCTCTCAATGATTTAGCGCTTCCGCAACTGGCCGGCCAATTGCCATTACGTGGCTGCATCTCTAGACAGGCTAGGAGCGGCGCCAAGGACGAGGATTCCCGTTGATGAAGCCTCGCTTCAAATGGGTGGAACAAGCCGACGATCGGGCATCTTCTGACGTGCTGATCGTCGGAGGTGGGTTCAGTGGAGCGATGTTGGCGTTCCAATTGCTGCGACGGGACCCGCGGTTGAACGTCGCGATCGTGGACCCCGGAGAGAAGCCGGGCCGCGGGCTCGCCTACCGCACGAAGCATCTGTGTCATTTGCTCAACGTGCCTGCCGGCGGCATGAGCGCTCTTCCCGATGACCCCAGCCACTTCTTGCGATGGGCCCGTCGCAACCATGATCCAAACGTGCAAGAAGGAAGCTTTCTCCCCCGGATTGTGTACGGGCGCTACCTCGACTCCATTCTGAAAGAAGCTGCCACGAGAAGTGGACGAAATTTTCCGTGGTTCCGGGAGCAGGCATTGCTCGTGGAGCGCGCAGGCGACGGATTCTCGGTGCAGCTGGAGAGCGGTCGGAAAATTATCGCGAAGTCCGTGGTGATCGCGACGGGGAATGTCCCGCCCGGCGATCCAGCGGCGCCGGGCTTGACGGACGCGGCCAAACGATACGTTCCATTTTCGTGGGCGGAAAACGCTCTCGATGGATTGCGCGGGAAGACGAACGTCCTGCTGATCGGCACGGGCCTGACGAGCCTCGATCTGGCTATAGCGCTTTCGGCCAAGGGCTTTCGAGGCAGGATTCACATGCTATCGCGGCGAGGGCTGCTCCCGCTCTCGCACAAGCAGAAAGATCCCTGGCCGCAGTTCTGGAACGAAGGATCTCCGGAGACCGTTCGCGGAATGATGAGGTTGATTCGCGATCAAGTGCGCCTCGCGGCCGCGGAAGGGAAGGACTGGCGCGGCGTGATCGACGCGCTTCGTCCAGTGACGCAGAATATCTGGCGCTCCTTGTCGGACGAGGAGCGAAGGCGTTTCATGCGTCATGCTCGCCCTTACTGGGATGTGCACCGACACCGAGTCGCGCCGGAAGTGAGCGAGGAATTTGCGCAATTGATCGAAAAAGGACGAATACGATGTCATGCGGGGCGCATTACCAGCTATCGCGAAGAAAAAAATCATGTTGTAGTCACATTTCTCCGGCGGCACGATGGGCAAATCGAGGAACTGCAGGTGGGCCGCGTAATCAACTGCACAGGGCCTGAGGCGGACTGGCGGCGCATCGACAATCCCCTACTGAGCAGCCTGTTTGCGCAGGGACTGGCAAGGCCGGATTCGTTGTTTCTGGGCCTGGATGTGGATGAGAACGGTTCAATAATCAATCAGGATGGCGTCGCTTCAGAGTCACTTTTTGCGATGGGACCTGTGCGGAAAGGCTGTTTCTGGGAAACCACCGCGGTCCCAGAATTGCGAAAGCAGGCTTGCGATCTTGCAGAACACATCACGAAGCTGACGAAGGAAGAGCGCTCTCGCCAGCGACAACAGGCGCAGCTCCAGAGTTCATAAGCCAGAGGCGGTAACATTGTGGCTGGCAGATCCCGCCCTACGGATACCGTGCAGCAAGACCTCTCCTTGTACTCATCCCCGACTTCCCTAACAGCTGTTGAAAGACTCTCCAATTTTCGCGTATCAGATTCGTCTTACCCAAAAACAAGGAAGCGAAGAATGTGCGGAGAAGACGGCAGCCAGAAAACGATGTGAGAAGCGCAGCCGCGGGCACCGTCAAGCACGCTGGCGAAGCCCAAGAAGCCGCACACCGGCACAATCATCCCCGCTCGGCCGAACGAGGCAACGACTTTTCTTATTCAATGCCCATCCGGAGCTTGGCGTAGGTGCAAATCCATCGAATTGATGACTGGCGTCAGTTCCGCCCCCCAACATCGGTCTCCTTCGCCGATTTATCGCCTTCCAGACGGATGTATTGCCCGATGACAGTCCACGTCAGAGGGGTGATCAGATTGTCGAAGGTGTCGTTTCCGAGATTGCTTCGCGAACGGACGTGATGGACCTGCAGATTCGTCGAAGGGTCATACCGCTGGCACCACCATCCGTCCCTCATGAGAACCTGTCGGCGGAGCTCTGCATAGGCCACTCGGTCCAGCCGACGGCGCGGGCGTCTTTGCTGAAGCATGCTCATGCCAGCCTTCGCAGGCGGGGTGAGAATGTCGGCTATCGGATTAAATGGGCTTGTCTGTGACATGGAGCGCACAGGGTGATGAGATTTTCCTCTGCATCATCCCCGAGCAAACTACGCGAACGAATATGATGAACCTGAAGGTTACGCAGAGAACCACAGCGCTGGCAATGCCATCGGTCGCGTTCGAGTACCCTTTCGCACAACTGCTTGTAAGACCGTTCGTCGAGCCGCAGCCGCGGGTGTCTGGCCCGAGGAACAGGTGTCATGTTTGCGCACGCTCTATGAATTCTTTCTTCTTGAGGGGCGGAAGCAAAACGAAAAGCCGATGCAACGAAATTACCAGTGCGTCTCGGTCCCCAGCCTCAAGGTTCGCACCCGCGAGAAAGTCGGCGCAAATCATCTCTAGCATGTAGCCTCGCGATTTATCGCTTCCCAGCATTAGCCCTGCAGTTTCGAGGGCTTGCTCGATAACCGGAAGTTGGCTCTTGTACACCTTGAAATAGATCATTTCCCAGGGCTCAGACTCTTTGCCCGTGAGGTGTCGCTCGACTTCACGCTTAAACTCCTCCCTGGGCAGTTCCTTGGCCTTGTGCACCCAGGGTGCACAATCGAACTGTTCCCCCTCTCGCCGGGCCACCTTTACCATCTCGGCCGCCTTGCGCCAACCTATCTCCCTAAGCCGCTGCTTCGGTATCTTTGTCAGATTCTCGTGGATGGCCATCAGGTAGTAGGCCTTCCGACGCGACTCAGGGAAGCGTTTTTCAAGGAACTCATCAAACGATTTCAGATTCTCCAGCCTCCAGTACTGCCCCGCCCGAACCTCACACAGATATTGCCCGAGCTCGACGAACCGCACGTCCCTCTCCTGTTCTTTCGTCTTCTCCCAGGAGAGGATCTCGTCGATCTTGTCCAGGACAAGCAGAGCCCGCCGTCGATCGAGATTCGGCCCCACCGGTAGTCCGTTAGTCCACAAGTTCGTCAAGCCAATCAAGATCGCTCGCTCCCGGCCGACGGATCAAATTTGTTTCAACCAACTGCTGGTTATCAAGACAGAGACCCAGATGAGAGCAGCTGACACAGCCGTTCTGAGGGAATCGGATCCCGCTGCGCGAAGCGAAATTCCCTGATTCGAGCTGATGGATGGTCGTCTCAACCAGACGGCCGAACTCCCTGCGTTGTTCCTCCGAGATCATTGCCGTGAGGTATTGGATCTCGGGTATCCGTTTTCGGACAAACACGACGAGAGCCACATCAGGGATCCCGCTGATCCAGGAATAGCAAATGAGCTGTGGATCGAGGGACAGAAGACCTTCCGGCTCGTCTGAATAACGGCTGGTCGTCGTCTTCCAGTCGATCAGGCAACGCTTGCCATCGAGCTCGCCTATCGCGTCAATATAGGAAACGAACTCATTGTCTTTCCCGAGGGTTCGACTGATCTTGAGCTGCAGGCTCTCCTTGGGACCCCGGACACGCACTCGATCCTCCCGCACGAACATTTCCAACAGGTGAACCCCTTGATGCAGGAGTCGATCCCAGGTTTCTCCCTTTCGATATTCGAACGGAGTGTCGCGGTAAACCGCCCACTCTTTGAACAGCGCCGCAGTGCAGTCCTGATGTTCGAAGTAAGCGCCGAGGGCCTTCTCAAAGCAGCGACCAAAGACCATGGCTGCCCGAGTGTCTTTCTCCCGCCAGCCATCGAGATAGCGGTAGCGATAGCTCCGGGGGCAGCGCAGGTAATGGCTGACTTGCGTGTAGCTGTAGATCATTGATGTCCCTGTGCGTAAGTGTCACCGGCCTCTGAATGGGAGAGTTCTTCCCACTCGGCGGCCGGGGCAAAGGCTTCAAGGTTTTGAAAGGTGTGGCCGTTCAGAGTTATATGTGTGGTCCTGACGACACCGCGAAGGTTGATCAAGGCCTTCTCATCCATTTGATCTTGGCTGAGCAATTCCATGTCATAGCCGAAGTCGCGGAGAAACCAATTGAGCTTCCAGAGAGCGCGTTCGGTGCAATAGAGCCGGCCGGAAAACGAGCGGCGCTCGAAAGCCTCTGGTTCCAGGACAACGAATCGGACCATTAGGAAAGCCTTTTGTGGATGCCAGCGGTAGGAAACCCATTCCACGCGAACCAGGAACAGGCCTTCGAGGGGGCCGTCGCCATCTAGCTGTCGGGAATAAAGACCCGGGATATGGCGTTTCATTGCTTCACCTGCGTGAGCTCGGAATAGGAATTGAGCTTGCAGATCAGGCCTTCGAGGTCTTCTTTCGCCGAGGATGAGAGGTGGGAGATGAAGGATCCAACCAGATCGCGACTTGCATCCTTAAGCGTTTGAGTGCCGCAGAAGTCGGCCGCATAAGCCTTGACGAGTTTAGGATCGAGGTTATGCTGCCGGATCAGAAGGCAGAGTTGGTCACGGAGGCGTGGCTGCCCATTATTCGAACCGTTTGGGCTGTGAGAACCGTTCGAAGCACCCGACACCGGGGACGGTTTCGGCGGTTCGAAAACCCAACCCAGCTCTTCAATAGAGCAAAGGCCGATCCCGTACGCCTTCCGCAATGCGCGATTAACTGCGCGAGTTTCCGCAATGCGCATCTCGGCGCCGCGAACGAGCGGCGAGACGTTTGAGGGATCAGCGTCGCCGTAGCCGACAAATCTTTTCGCTCCGCGACCCTTGTAGACGATAGCCTTGAATACCCATTTGCCACTGGCGACGTCAGACGCGAATCGATCAATTGAAGTCGTTATTCCCGAACAACGACAGCGCTTCGCGATCCGCAGCAGCCCAGAATGCGTCACGTACCACCGACCGTCTATGAGCTGGAGGTCGCCCGAAGACACCGAGAGTGAATGCCTATGAATGAGTTCTTTCAAACCAGCCATAGCGGTCTTTGAAAGCTGACCCCAAATGGCTCGAGCCCGCCTGGCGTTTGAACGGAACGCACTGCTTGTCTTCATGATTCCTCCTCGACACCTGCCACAAAAAGAGCTGGCAGGTAGGTTTTTCAACGCCCCTGTATGTAATGCTTTCGCGTAACGCTAATGTAACGCTATATGCGTTACATGTCAAGCACGCTGCCGGATCTGCGCTTCCCTTGACGAGGGTAGTGAGGTTGGATAGCATCCAGCTTCATCTGCAGGGGATGGAATGCGGAAGACAGAGACACTGAACCTTCGAGTATCACCCGAGTTCAAGCGCAGGCTAATCGAGGAAGCGAAAAAAGAAAAGCGTTCTGTGACAAACTACTTGGAAGCCACACTCACCAGTCTCTGGAAGGCAAAGACATCTCGCCGAAAAGCTGCTGCGACAGATACTGAGGAGCAGGGTCCGAACACCTAGTTAAGTCTTTGTCCTCCGACATCTGCCGAAAATCTCGAGCCCGGCCTTGCGCACAGCTTCTTCCAGGTTGTTGTGAGCATTGCCAGGGGCGCGCCGTGCCGCAGGGCACCACAGATATTCTCGCTAACATCGTCCGTCTGAGCGAGAGTATCTCTCCAAGGTTGCACTTCTTCGCCCCAAGCATGTCCAAGACCCGCGATCGGCTATTGGTCATGGAAAATTCTCCGATCCCAAGTACAAGTTATCACATCATGGCCTTGTTTTTTCCCGGGTTATGCGGCCCAGCAGAAAATGTAACAGGAAAGATGCCGCGCCAAACGTGCAAGCTTTGATTGTAAGGTAGCTAGCGGCAGGAGAACGCGTGCGCTCCTGTTACATGTATCATGATGGATAGTGGACGGCGCGGCGGGAGAGTGGCAGTCCGGCACGAACTCGCAATCGCCAACGTCGCGGGGCCGGTAACAGTAAAAACTGCGACAGTCCATCACGGCGCCCGTTGCGCACGTTCCCGGCCTCCACACGGGGGTTGGCCGGAGAGTCCGTTCGCGCTGCGACTGCGCTCATAGATTTCCGCTAGGAGACAGGAATCAATCTTACCGAGAAGAGGTCTTTCCGAGAATGGCATAAGTTCGCCAGCCACACGAGTTAACCCGAAGCCCCTGTCGGGGGGGCCTCAGCAGTGCACGACGTTTTCGCGCCCTTCCTTCACGCGGCGCGTGGCATTGCGAGTATCAACCACGAAGAATTCTGGAAATGATGTCATTTCTAAAGCCGGATGACATATGCTAGAATTGTGTCAGAGGAAGCCGTCAGATGAAGTCAAAAACCCGCATGCGTGTCAACGAGAACGGCCGCGTCGTCATTCCTGCTTCTTTTCGCCAGGCGCTGGGCATCAGCATAGGAGATGAGGTGATCTTGCGAATCGTAGACGACGAATTGCGTATCACAACTTTGAGGCGGCGCTTGCAGCGGGCCCAACGCCTGGTCCGCAAGCACGTAAAGTCAACTACCTCTCTTGTTGACGAATTGATAGCCGAGCGGCACGAAGCCGCACGAAATGAATAGAATCGTGGTGGACGCTTCCGCTCTGCTCGCAGTACTGAATCAGGAAGCTGGGGCCGAAAGACTCACGCCAGAACTCTTGAACGCAGCGGCCAGTAGCACTGTCAACCTGGCCGAGGTGCAGGGCAAGCTTGTTGACCAGGGCCTAAGCCCCGATGACGCGTGGGAAGCCACGCTAAGTCCAATCCGAGAAGCTGTCAGTTTTACTCCTGAGCATGCCCGACTCGCCGGCGACTTGGTGGGACAAACTCGTCCATATGGACTGTCGTTAGGGGATCGAGCGTGTTTAGCCCTAGGGATCGCCTTGAAGGCTCCGGTATACACCGCGGACCGATCATGGAAAAACCTCAAGATTGGAATTCGAATTCACGTGATCCGATAATCGCGATTGCCGATTATGGCGCTAGGGCGGGCCAGAAAATTCAACCGTCACCAAATGTGGCGAATGCTCCTACGCGACATCCGACCTACGCGACAGGTCCCCTCTAACCACATTTGTGGTAGAATGTCACCATATGTTCGACCTGCGTTCCAAGACCCGACAGCGGCTGCTCGCCTATTACTTCACGAACCCCGGTGCCCGCCTCCACCTGCGGGACTTGGCGAAGCAAATCGGTGTCGACCCGTCCAACCTCTCGAAAGAGTTGACCCGTCTGGAGCGCGAAGGGTTATTTCGTTCGGAGGTAAATGGTCGCCAGAAGTATTTTCTACTCAACCGCCAGTATCCCCTTTTCAACGAGGTCCGCAGCATCGTTGCAAAGACCGTCGGTGCCGTTCCGCTGCTCGCGCAATCCTTTAACAAGGTCGAAGGGATTCACGAGGCTTATTTGTACGGCTCGTTCGCGCGAGATCAACAAGTCGCATCCAGTGACATCGATGTTCTCGTGATCGGGAAGCCAGACAGCGATGCCCTAGAGCAAATAGTCCGAAAGCTGGAGCGCCAGCTCGGTCGAGAAATCAACTAT
Organism: Candidatus Acidiferrales bacterium; assembly: GCA_049279635.1. Lineage (GTDB taxonomy): Bacteria > Acidobacteriota > Terriglobia > Acidiferrales > UBA7541 > Palsa-295. Next base: position 1,156 of record JBAPOM010000004.1, on the reverse strand, counting down.
ACGGTCTTCACGCCGAGGGAATTTCAGTTGCGCCGTTCTCGTAAGGATGCCTTTCTCGAAAACGTCTGGCACAACAAGCGGGTATCGCTACTTGGCGTCGCATGAAGAAACTCAAACCACACACCGTTGACTGGGCCCAAATCGACCGCTTCCTTGCCAGTGCCGATAAGAAACTCGCGTCTGCCCACAAGATTCTCGCGTTCGATGAAGAGGCTTGTTTGCAGCAAGCCTATGAAGCGATGCTCAAGGGCCTCGCTCGGCTTCATGTTCAGCCACGGCTTTCGTGCGAGGAGTCAACCTGGGCATCACATTGCCATCATCGACTTCGTGCGGGCGCGCCTCGATAAGAAACATACTGGCCTACTGTCTATCTTTGACCGTCTCAGACGGAAGAGAAATCTCGCACTCTATGCCGACACCGGATTCGTGTCGGAGCACGATGCCAAACAGGCACTCAAAACCGCTCACGACTTTCTCATCGTCGTTCGCGCAGACGTTGCGGCGCGAAAACCTTGAAATCGTGCGGTATCGGTTCGCCAGTCGCCTGGGCCAGGGCATAAGCGAAGCAATCCCCGAAATTCAAACCCGCAGGATGACCGCTGCCCTTGCCGAAATCGCGGTCTGCTTCGCGGGCAATCCGCGCTTGGGCCTCGGTAATCGGCTCAACGACGAGTTGTGCCTCTCGGAAGAGATCGTCAAACCGCCGGCAGGCTATAGGATTTCGGCTTCCGTCGATGACCGCGGCTGCCTCGACGTAATTGACGGCCGAAACGCGGCGGCTGTTGGCGCTGGCTATGGCTTCTTCTGCACATGATCTTGCTTCCGGTTCATCGCGGAGAATGGGATGATCGCCAACGCACAATCATCATCGCGACAACCCTTTCTTCTTGTACAGCAACTCCCCATAATCACAGATCGGTAGGGTTCACGCAGATTCGCCGCGCAGTCCTTGCCGATCATGGCCAAGCGGTCCGCGAGGCTGCGATCCTCAAGAGCTCTCGCGAATTATTCGGAAGCGAAATTTCGTTCTGCGGGAACCAAACGCAAGGCATGTTGGAAGCCCCGCTTTTCCCCAAAGAGCTTCTTCATCTTATCTTGCAAGTCTGCGAGGCGCCCATCGTCGCATGTGCTGGCAACACCGATGACCTTCCAGGTG
>JBAPOM010000003.1:0-8728 GCA_049279635.1 Candidatus Acidiferrales bacterium | reverse complement strand
AAACCACCTTCATCACGGCTGGGCAACGCAACATCTTCCGCCAACCGTGGCAGAGGCGCGCGGATATATCGATCGTGAAAATGACCAAGGTGAATGACCGGGTCTCGGTGAGGTACAGCTTCGACGTGTTCAACCTAACGAATACCGCGAGCTTTGACATTCCGATCGACGACGTCTCGCAGAACATCAACTTCCAGGATTTTCCCATTGCGGGCACGCCTGCGACGAGCACGCCTTGCGACCAGAGTTACACGGACCTGTACGTCTGCCCAACGTTGAGCGGCTTGGGCGTAACCAACAAGACGATCAGCAGCCCGCGACAGATTCAGATGTCGCTGAGCGTGCTGTTCTAAAGCTGATTTCGGCAGCGAGGGACGCCGGCCCCAGCCCCGTCCCTTGCTGGCCTGCTCAGCTTGCGCTGACCGTCACCGATAGCGTCTCGACCGGCGCAGCCGCAAACTGCTCGCGCAATTCTGCTGCCGAACCGAAAAGCTTGCCTTTCACGTACCGCGCGGGGAATTGAAACGTCAGCGAGCGCTCGCTGAACGGATACGGGTCGAGAACGAAGTGCCGCGGGCCCGCCGAGCGCACCTCGACGCGCGCGTAGCCTCCATCGCGCAACGGCAGCGGATGCAGCAGATTCGCCGGGCGCGCAAAATCCACGCACGTCAGCAGCGAGAGGTAGTCGTTCGCCTGCAGCAGCCGGAAATGATCGAGGACGGCGCTGTCGCTTTTCTGTGCCGGCATCAAGCTTTCATCTGCCGCGATCTGATCGCGTAGCGCCTGCTGAAATTCCTTCTGCTGCTCGAGAAACCGGTCGAGCAGCGGCAATTCCGCCGGCGCGATCGTCGTGCGGTCGGCGTGTTCGCCCAGCAGGCTGTACGTGTGCATGGAAATGAGGATTGCCGCGTAGGGATCCTCTGCCGCGATCAGCCGCACCGCGCGGTCGCGCACCGCGAGATAGTCCGCGAGATCGATCTCTTCGAACGCGGAATATTTTCCGACGAGCTCCACCGAGAATGCGCTGGGCTTTCCCTGCCGCGTGATTTCCGGCTTTGCGTCGCGCGCGAGCCAGCCGTCGTCGTGGAGGGCGATGCCTTTGAGGACGCGGGCGCGCGGCTCGGGCGGCAAGAATTTCTCGTTGCCCCAGCGTTCGGCGAAGGCGCCCGCCAAGCGCGCGTGATCCGGGTGCGTGACGAGCCACCAGCCGGTTTCGGTTTCGAGTCGCAGCATGATTTCCTCCCGGGCCTAGGAATCGGAGTCGGCGTCCGGCACGCGGACCGACTCGTGCCAATTGTGCAGAAAATACCATTCGAGAAACATGACCAGAAAAAAGAAGGCGAAGCCGAGCACCGTCGTCGCCAGCACGAGCGCGAAGAGATAATCCGTCTGCAGCTGCGTCGAGGCATACAGGATCGAATAGCCGAGGCCGCCCACGCCGACGCGGCTCGATCCCGCGTAGAGCTCGCCGGTGACCGCGCCGATCACGGCAAGGCCGCTCGCGATGCGCATGCCGACGAAGAGCGACGGCACGGCGTGCGGCAGCCGCAGCTTGAAAAGAATCTGCGAGGGCGAAGCGTTGTGCATCAGAAAAAGATGCACGAGATTCTCATCGCCGCTGATCAGCCCCTGCGTGGTATTGAAAATCACCGGCGCGAGCGAAATGATGAACGCGATCACGCCCACCGAAGCCGTTCCCGCGCCCACCCACATCAGAATCAGTGGCGCGATCGCGATGATCGGCACCGTCTGCAGCAGCAGCGTGTAGGGATAGAGCATGCGGCGCACCCAGCGCGACTGCGCGAAAAGCAGCGCGATCAGCAGGCCGATCAGGATGCTTGCGACGAGTCCTCCGGCCGATTCTTCTCCCGTAATTTCGAGCGCGATCAGAATCGTCGAGAAGCGGTCGACGAAGGCCCGCGCGACCGCCGATGGCGAGGGCAGCATGTACGAAGGCACGCGGAAGATCCAGAGCACGAGCTGCCACAGCACCAGCAGAGCCGCAAAAACGGCGGCCGCATTCGCGAAATTGACGAGCCGCCGTCTGGCGTTCGAATTCATGGCGACGTCACCGGCGCGTCCTCGGGCGCGAGCGCGGCGCGCAGCGCGTGCGACACCTTCACGGCGAGCGCGTCGAATTCCGGCGTATCGCGCTTCGACCTCGTGCGCGGCACGGGCAAGTCAACCGCGAATTCGGCGTGGATGCGGCCCGGATTCGGCGCGAGGACGACGATGCGCGTCGAGAGAAAGATCGCCTCGGCCACCGAATGCGTCACGAACACCGCCGTCCACTTCTGCTCCGCTTGCAGGCGCAGGATTTCCTCGTTCAGGTGGTCGCGCGTCATTTCATCGAGCGCGGCGAAAGGCTCGTCCATCAGCAGCAATCGAGGATTGGTGGCGAGCGCGCGCGCGATAGAGACGCGCATCTTCATTCCGCCCGAAAGCTGCCGCGGATACGACTTTACAACGTGGGTGAGCCCTACGAGCTGGAGCAGCGCCGCTGTTTTCTGCTCGCGCGTGGGCCGCGCCACACCTTCAAGCTCGAGGCCGAGGCCGACGTTCTGCTCGACCGTGCGCCAGGGAAGCAGCGTCGCGTCCTGAAAAATGTAGGAGACGATTTCGCGCGCGTCTTTCGGCGCCATGCCGTCCACGCGAATCGAGCCAGCGCTTGGCGGCGTGAGACCCGAAATCAATTTCAGCATCGTCGATTTGCCGCAGCCCGATGGCCCGATCAGCGTGACGAATTCCCCCTTGGCAACACTTAGGCTGATGCCGCCGAGCACCGGCTGGCCCGTGCCGTAGCGCTTGCCAAGATTCTCGATCTCGACCATCGGCACGATGCGGTCGGCCGTCATGGCGCCGCCTCGATCACCGGCAGGTGTAGCGCTGACCAGTGCTTGGCGTCGTGATAGACGAATTGCGTCGAGCGCCACCAATCCCATGATGTCGCCCGGCAGGAGGGAACGGCCGTGCCGGGATTGCGGTCGTAGAGCGGAAACGCGCTGCTCGCGATTTCGAGCCGGATTTTTTCGCCCGCCGCAAAAAGGCAGGAGGTCGGCTCAAGGGAAAAGTGCCACGAATGAATTTTGTCTGCCGAATATCCCGTTTCGCGGAAGAGGTAGCTCGAGCGCGCGATGCCGATGCAGATGAATTCCGCCGCGCCACTGGGCTTCACGCGCACCAGTTTCGCCGTGAAATCCGTGTGCGCGGCGGAACTCGAGCAATACAACGTGACACGAGGAAAACCGAGAACGTGAAGCGGTTTTACCAGCGGCTTGCTGGTGTAAACGAGCACGTTGTTTCCCAGTTCGATCGCAGCTTGATCGAATTGACCGCTCGCCGCGGAGGCCCCGCCCGGCGCCAGCACCGGCACTTCCGGATCGTAGACGAAAACATCGCATGGCTCACCAGCAGCGGGCATCATGTCCGAAAGCGTGCCGTCGCCCTTGCGCGAATTCGCTCTGCCGCCACTATGCAGATATAGATGATGATTTGCCTCGGTCGGAAGAGTCTCCGCATTGCGCCAGTGGTTTTCCCCGAGAACGAAATGGCGAATCCGAGGCTCGCCCTCGAATTCGCCCGAATCCTTTAGCCAGTGATTGAACCATCGCAGTAGAATCGCGTCCGTATCGAGCAGCGCTTCGGCGCCGAAATCCGCCGCCCCGATGCGGTCGCCCCAGGGAATGTGCAGCCACGGCCCCGCGATCAGATATTGATGTTCGCGGGCGGCGGCGCTTCCCGCGTGTTCGCGCAGCGCGAGAAACCCCTCGATGTTGCCTTTGAGATACATGTCGTACCAGCCGGAGACGTGCAGCGCGGGCACGTTGATGCGGCTGATCGAGTGGCTCACGTCGAGCTCGCGCCAGTATTCACCGGGCTCGGCGTGATCGAACCAGTCCACGACGTACTGCGGCACGCCCTCGCCGTGCAGGGCGGGATGCTCGCGGAAGGGCAGAAAGCTCGTCTGCGCGGCGAAATTGGCCCACGCCTGCTCCAGCCGGTCGCTCGCCTCGCGCAGCTTCCGCCGCCGCGTGTCCTCTTTCAGCATCTGCAAGCCCCAGCCGAGTGTCGACGCGAGCCGCAGCGCGCCGTTGTTGTAGAACCAGCCCTGGTAGAGATCGCAAGCCGTCATGCCCGGCGCGATGCATTGCAAACCCTCGGGCTGCCGCGCAGCGGCGAGCAACTGCGTGATGCCCTGGTAGGAGAAGCCGTACATTCCTACGCGGCCATTCGACTCGGGCCGCGCGCGCAGCCACGCAATCGTTTCCGCGCCGTCCTGCGCTTCGTGGCGGAAGGGATAAAAATCGCCGCCGGAATCGCCGCGCCCGCGCACGTCCTGAATCACCACATTGTAACCGTGCCGCGCGAACCACGCCGGATGCGCGTAGACCACGGTCGAGGCAATATCGCGCCCGTAGGGCTGCCGCATCAGCAGCGTGGGCTGCGGTCCGGCTCTGTGATCGGCCTGCGGGGGATAATAGTGATCGGAGACGAGCTCGACGCCATCCGAAATGCGGCAGCGCACGCCGCGTTCCAGGCGCACGCCATTGCCGCAATCGATCATCGCCGGCAGTGGCGCCCCTCCTCGAAGTTCAGGCACCGAAGCGGACCATGGCGGTGAGCGCGGCGGCGAGATGCGCAGCGGCTTCGTCGCGCCAGCGCGCGCCATTTTCGGCGGTGGCCGGGCGCGGATCACCCATCACGCCGCTCGGCGCGATGTCCGACGTGAGCCACGCGAAAGTGGCGGGCGCGTTCTCGGGCAAAAGCAGCTGCGGTTTCGCGACATCGGCGATGTAGTTACTCGTATACGCCGACTGGTCGACGAGCTGCGGCACCGAGCCCAGCAGCAGCGCCGTTTCCACTTCGCCCGCGTGAAATCCGTAGGCGCGTTCCTGCGCGCTGACGCCTTCATACTTCACGCCGCCCGAGCCGTGCAGCGTAAACGTGCGCAGGCCGAATTCGGCGCGGAGGTCGCGCGCCATCACGTCGATCAGTGCGGTGTTTCCGCCGTGCGTGTTATACAAGACCAGCTTGCGGAAGCCGGCCTTCGCAATGCTCGATCCGAGATCGCGCAGCACTGCCATAAACGTGTTCGAGCTCACGGACAGCGTTCCCGGGAAGCCGATATGCTCGTTGCTCTTGCCATAACAGACGGGAGGCAGCGCATACACCGGCATTTCCGCCGGCAGCTTTTCGAGCGCGTGGCCGAGCAGCAGATTATTAATCAGCGTGTCGGTGGCGAGCGGGAGATGGTGGCCATGCTGCTCGATGGCGGCTGTCGGCAGGACGAGCAGCGTCGTTTCGCGCGGCAGCGCGTCGACCTGCTTCCAGTTCAGATACGCGAAATTGCGGGAATCCGGGATCCATGTCTTCATCGGCTGGGCGCCTCTGGTTCAAACGTGAGCATCTTTCCGGGATTCATCAGCCCCTTGGGATCGTAGCGCCGCTTGGCGAGCAATTGGACGTTGTCGGCGCGATAGCGCCCGCCGCCCTCGACGTAGTTCACGTGCGGATTCGCGACGAACACGCCGATCTCGCGGCAGTAGTCGATCATCTCATTCAGCCGCCCTTCCGTCGTGTAGTAAACCACCGGCAGCGAGCCGGGAATCATCACGCCGTCGCCGCCTTTCCAGAACTCCATGTGAAAAATCATCTCGTGGCCGAAACGCTCTTTCAGCCGGCGCATCTGTTCGCGCACAGTCGAGGGATCGAAGGCGCACTGCAGGTACGTGTAGGCATCGTCCGCTTTCATGGCCCACAGCGTGGTGTGGTTCCAGGTGTAATCGGAAAGCAGCGGGCGCGTGCGCAGGCCGAGATACGCGCCGGAGTAGCTGACCTCACCGCCCGCATCGCGCGCGGCGGTCTCAAAAGCGGAAAGCTGCGCCGCGGCGATCATAAAGAAGATCAGCGCTTTGCCCTCGGGCACGTACTGGCGCACCGGCCCAAAGAAGGATGAGATGGGCCACTCAAAAACAGTGACGAGCCGCTTGGTCCAATCGGGGCTTCGCGCGACGCGTTCGCTGAAATCGAAAGCCTCTTCGAACGTGTCGAATGCGACCGCGCACTGCGCCCATTCGACCGCGGGCGCAAGCGCAAGCCAGATGCGCGAGATCACGCCGTTGGTGCCCCACGCGTGCAGAATTTCGTGCACGGCCTGTCCTTCGTGCAGCACGACGCGCGGCTCGGCCTCCATGGTGACGACCTCCAGCGCGCGGACCGTATCGTAATCGCGCAGATTGCCGTGCGCCACCGAGCCCACGCCGCCCGAGCCGCCGCCAAGGAAGCCGCCGACCGTGGCCTTCACGATGGTCGAGGGATAGCAGCGCAGCTCCCAGCCGCATTTGCGGGCTTCGTTTTCGATCACGCCGAGGCGCGCGCCGGGCTGGCAGACGGCGACGCCATCGGATTGAATGGCTTCGATCTGGTCCATGCGCGCGAGATCAAGGACGATTCCTCCGCGCAGCGGGACCGCCTGGCCGTAATTGCCGGTACCCGCGCCGCGAATCGTGACCGGCAGATCGTGCGCGTGGCAATAGCGCAGAATATTTTGGATTTCAGGCGTCGTGAGCGGCTGCGCGACGATGTCGGCCACTTTGCCGTCGAGCTGCTTGCGCAGGACAGGTGAGTACCAGTAGAAATCGCGCGAGAGCTGCTCGACGATCTGCGGCTGCGTGAGGACGCGCGAGTCGTCGCCGAGGATGGCGCTGAGTGCGGCGGCGTGATCGGGTTGCATGGCTGTAGCTCTGATGTTCTGTCCTCGCGGGCTGATCTATTTGCCGCGCTTCCCGCCGCGCGATGGTGAGGACCACGAGCGGAACGCCTTCTGCATATTCGGGTGCGTGAAAAGCGTGTTGCACAGCTCGCGCAGCACGGGCCCCTCGACGATGCAGGGCATGTCCGAGCGCCGCGAGACTTCCTTCGCCGGAATATGAATCTGATTCACGAAGCGATTGGCGTCCGCGATGGTCGTGCCGAAGACGACGCGGTCGAGGCCCGCCCACAGCGCATTGGCCATGCACATCGCGCAAGGCTCGCACGTCGAGTACATCGTGTAGCCGGCAAGGCTGGTGCGCTTGAGTTTCTTGCAGGCGAGGCGGACAGTGCGCGTTTCGGCGTGGGAGCTGGGATCGTGCTCGCGGCGGACGGCGTTGACCGCGCGCATCAGCGTCTCGCCCGTGCGCGTGTTGACGATCAGCCCGCCAAACGGCACCGGGTGCGGCGTCTCCAGAGTGCGTGCCGTGAAACGCACGATGGCGCGGATGCAATCTTCGTCGAAGGGAGTTACGCCGGTGCGTGCGGCTGCCGGGGGCGCCATGTCGTAATTTATCATGCTGGAGGACGAGCGTGACACGGTAAAGTGCGCCCGACAGGCCGCTTGAGGGTGAGTCTTTTCGGGGCGCGCACCGCTGATAGAATGAATCGAATAAATTGATGACGGAACATTCGAATCCATTGCAATCGAGCCCGGTGAGGAGTCTTCGCGCGGAGCTGACCGCTGGGCGCGTCACGCCGCGCGAAGCGATGCGCGACGCGCTGACGCATGCGAACAGCAACGCCGGCAAGAATGTATATCTCGCGCTCGACGCAAAGCGGGCCTTGGCGGAAGCCGAGGATTCGCCGGCGCGATTCGGCGGTGGCGCGGGCGCAGAGCGAGAAAAGCGGCTGCTTTACGGGCTACCGGTTTCGCTGAAAGACTGCTTCGACCTCGCGGGATTCCCCACGTCGTGCGGCTCGCGATTTTACGCCGAGCAGAGCGGCATCGTAAGCACCGACTCGGCCGTGGCGACGCGACTGCGCGCGCAGGGCGCGGCGATCGTCGGGAAGACGCATCTGCATCCTCTCGCGTACGGAATCACCGGCGAGAATCCCGAATATGGCGATTGCGTTCAACCGCGCGATGCGACGCGGCTGACGGGCGGATCGTCGAGCGGCGCAGCGGCGAGCGTGCAGGAAGGCTCGGCGATCGCAGCGATTGGGACCGACACGGGCGGATCGATTCGCGTGCCGGCGGCGCTGTGCGGGCTTGCGGGCTATCGCGCGTCGATCGGGCTGGCGCATGAACGTGAGCTGTGGCGCGGCGGCGTCCACCTGGCGCAATCGTTCGACACCCTCGGGTGGCTCTTTCGCGATCTGCGCGACGCGCCGCTGCTGGCCGAAGCGCTCTTTGGATTGCGTGTGCCCTCGAGTGCCGAGACGCAGGTGAAGATCGCGTGCGTGAGCGGCAATTTTCTGCGCGACTGCGATGCGGACGTGCTCGACGCTTTCGCGGATTGGCAGAAGCAGCTGCGCGGGCGCGGAGCGGCGATCACCGAAATCGAAGTCGCGTGGTGGGACGAGTCCATGGAAATTTTCGCGCCAATTCAGGCGCACGAAGCAGCCGCGATTCACACGGCGCGGACGGGCGGCGATTTTTCGCATTTCGAGCGCGCGATCGCCGAACGTCTGGCGTGGGGCGCGTCGATTACGGAGGCTGAGGTCGACCGCCTGCGCCAGCGGCACGCGGCGTTTCGCGCGCGAATGGATACGCTGCTCGCCGCGCACGATTACCTGATCCTGCCGTGCGCGCCGGTGAGCCGCTTGGTCGCGGGCGCCGATAACAGCGGCGCGCGCGGCAAAATCCTGCGTTACACCACGCCCATGAGCCTTTCGGGCATGCCGGTGGTTGCGCTGCCCGCGCGCGACCGCGCCGGCGCGGGCGTGCAGCTCGTCGCAGCGCGCGACGCCGACG
>JBAPOM010000002.1:0-3185 GCA_049279635.1 Candidatus Acidiferrales bacterium | reverse complement strand
CCTTTAAGGGGGAGCGGGCCGGCGAGACGCGCGCGGGCAGAGGAAAGTAAAGAGCCGCACAAAGTTTCGAGAAACCGGGCCGCGACCTCCGAATGGGGACGCGGCCTTTTTTGTTGTGCGGCAATTTGCAAGCGGCGCGGATTAGCGGGAAACGGGAGGCAGGATGAAAATCGACGAGTGGCGACACAAAATCGACGCGATTGATATGGCCATGCTGCACCTCCTGAATCTGCGCGCGCAACTCTCAATCGAGGTGGGCCGCATGAAGTGTGAGGCGGGCGTTCCGCTTCGTTCCGAGGAGCGCGAGCAAGAAATTCTGACGCGCATGAAGCAGTTGAATCCCGGCCCGCTCGATGCCGAAACCATCGGCAAGGTCTACCAGTTGATCCTCGATGAATCGATTCGCACGCAAACGCGCTTCGGCTATAGCGTGCCCGCAGCAACGAAAGCAAAGCCCGACGGGTCGCGTCCGGCCAGTCGCAAGCCGGCGCGCCGGTAGCAAATTTGGTCCAAGGAATGGTCTATTGGAATGAACGATGCAGATTGAGAAAAATGCGCGAGTGGCGTTCCAGGGCGAGCGAGGCGCCTTCAGCGAAGAGGCGGCCGTAAAACTCCTCGGCGAGGAAATCACGCTCATCCCGCGCCCCACGTTCGAAGCCGCGTTCAACGCGATCGCCGATCGCGCGGCCGATTACATTCTCGCGCCGATCGAGAACAGCCTTGCCGGCTCGGTTCATCGCTCGTTCGACCTGCTCGTCGATAGCCCGCTCAACATTCTCGCCGAGGTGATCATTCCGATCGCGCACAACCTGATCGCTGTGCGGGGCGCGAAATTCGAGGAAATCACGGTCGTGGAATCGCATCCGGTGGCGCTGGCGCAGTGCGAGCAGTTTTTCAGCGCGCACCCGCGCCTCAAGCGCATCGCTACCGAAGACACCGCCGGAAGCGTTCGCGACGTAGTCGGCTCGGGCGATCGCTCGCGAGGCGCCATCGCGGGCCGCCGCGCCGCGGAAATCTACGGTGGCGCGATTCTGCGCGAGCATCTCGAGGATAATTGCGAGAACTACACGCGCTTCCTCCTCCTCTCGGAATCCACCGTTTCCGCCGCGGATGCCGACAAGCTCTCGCTCGTTTTCCAGCTCGATCATCGCCCGCGCGCTCTCTATAACGCGCTCGAGCCCTTCGCGCGGCGCAATCTCAATTTGATGAAGATCGAAAGCCGTCCCGTTCACGGACGGCCGTGGCAGTACCGTTTTTACCTGGATTTGCAGGCGTCCCGGCGCGATCCCGAAGTAGCCGCGGCCCTGCGCGAACTCGAATCACTGGTCGTCGAGCTGCGGATTCTCGGGTCGTACGTTTCCGCGCCGCTTTCGGACAGCACGAAATCTTAGCCATCGATCTTAAGAGGTGAGGAACCGAAAATGATTTTCAACATGCTGGGCGAAGCAACCGAAAAAGACATCAACCACATTGTCGACCGCATCAAGGAGTGCGGCTATGAAGCGCACCTGATTCGCGGGAAGGAGCGCACCGTGATCGGAGTCGTCGGCAACAGCCGGACAAGCCGTGAAGAGCTTCTCGCGCTCGCTTCGGCGCCCGGCGTGGAGGAGATCGTTCGCATCTCGCATCCATACAAGCTCGCGGCGCGCAGCGTGCGTCCCGAAGGCTCGGTGATCGAGCTTGGCAAGGGCGTCACAATCGGCGGCGCGGAAGTCGTGGTCGCGGCGGGACCCTGCGCGGTCGAATCCGCCGAACAGATACAGGACGTCGCCGCGAAAGTGGCGCGCGCGGGCGCGAAGCTCCTGCGCGGCGGCGCATTCAAGCCGCGCTCGTCGCCCTACAGCTTTCAGGGCCTCGGCGTGCAAGGCTTGAAGCTACTGCGCGACGCTGCCAACAAAAACGGCTTGCTTGTCGTCAGCGAAGTGATGGACCCGTCGCAGATCGAAATCATGATGCCCTACGTCGACGTCCTGCAGGTCGGCGCGCGCAACATGCAGAACTATCACCTGCTGCGCGGCCTCGGCGAAGTCGATAAGCCCGTGCTGCTGAAGCGCGGCATGTCCGGCACGATCGAGGAATTGCTGCTGAGCGCCGAATACATCATGGCCGGCGGCAATTACAAAGTGATTCTCTGCGAGCGCGGCATCCGCACTTTCGAGACGGCCCTGCGCAACACGATGGACATCGCCGCGATCCCGGTGCTCAAGAGCCTCTCGCATCTCCCGGTCGTCGCCGATCCATCGCACGGCACGGGCAAGCGCGACAAAGTGGCGCCGATGGCTCGCGCGGCCGTGGCTGCCGGAGCAGACGGCTTGCTGATAGAGGTCCATCCGGACCCTGAGCGCGCGCTGTCCGATGGCGTGCAGTCGCTCTACCCGGATCAGTTCGTGCAGCTTATGAAGGAAATCCGCGCCATCGCGCCGGCGGTCGACCGCAAGATCGCGTGAGCGCACCGCCAGTTCGCTTTGCGCAAGCGCAGCGTCGCGCTTGACAATCGAATGAGCGCCCATTACGGTATCCGTTTGGGTGATGGGCCTCAGAAAAACCAGTGCATCGTGCAGGTCTTGGGAATTCGGGGCATCGCAAACCTAAGATTCAAGCAATTATTCGCTTTACCGGGAGGATACAGGAATGCCGCATAAGCTGACGAACATGCTCTCGCGTGTGCCAAGCGACATCGAAATTGCGCAAGCCCTCACGCCGATCCCGATCGACACGATTGCCGCCGAAGTGGGCATCCTCCCGGACGAGCTCGAGCTCTACGGCAAGAGCAAGGCGAAAGTGCACCTCGAAATTCGCGACCGCCTGAAGAACAGCCCCAACGGGAAGTACATCGTAGTCACGGCGATCACCCCCACGCCCCTCGGAGAAGGGAAGACCACGACGACCGTCGGCCTGAGCCAGGCGCTCGGCGCGCACCTCGGCAGAAAGGTCTTCACTTGCATTCGCCAGCCCAGCCAAGGGCCGACGTTCGGCATCAAGGGCGGCGCCGCCGGCGGCGGGTACAGCCAAATCATCCCGATGGAAGAATTCAACCTCCATCTCACCGGCGACATCCACGCCATCACCGCCGCGAATAACCTGCTCGCTGCCGCGATCGATACGCGTTGGTTTCACGAAAGCTCGCAGAAGCCGGAGGGGCTGTTCGACCGCCTTTGCCCGCCCGCGAAAGACGGCAGCCGCCG
>JBAPOM010000001.1:0-7252 GCA_049279635.1 Candidatus Acidiferrales bacterium | reverse complement strand
GAGTTTTATCCCTGCGGAACAGATCGCCGACTTGGAAGATCTCGAATTTGTTGCTCGGGCCGACGCGCAGACTCGAGGTCGTTTACCACATCACCGGGCGGAATTGCGCTACGCGGATTTCCGCTTGACCGCGGGCTGGCCCTTGGCGGCGTGCGGCTTGGGCCGCAGGGCGGCGAGGAACTTCTCGAGCGGCAGCGTGTTGATCACATCTTTCTTTTCGATCCAACCGCGGCGGGCCGTGGCGACTCCATATTTCATGAAGTTCAGATGATTCGTGGCGTGCGAATCGGTCGAGATCACGATTTTGCACCCGCGCTCCTTGGCCATGCGCAGGTGAACGTCGGATAGGTCGAGGCGATCCGGATACGCGTTGCACTCCATCGCGACGCCGTGCGCGGCAGCCGCGTCTAGAACTTTTTCCATGTCGTAGACGAATGGGTCGCGGCGCAGGACCAGCCTGCCGGTGGGGTGCGCGATGATCTGCGTGTAGGGATTTTCGATGGCCGCGAGGATGCGGTCGGTCATTTCGGCGCGCTCGAGATTCATGTATGAGTGCACGGAGGCGACGACCACGTCGAGCTCGGCGAGCACTTCATCTTCGAGATCGAGCGTGCCATCTTTCTTGATGTCGACCTCGATGCCTGCGAGCAGCTGGATCCCCGGGACGCGCTCGTTGGCGGCGCGAATCTTTTTGATCTGCGCGAGAGTGCGCTTTTCGTCCATTCCATTCGCGACCGTGACGGCCTGCGAGTGGTCGGTGAGCGCGATGTATTCGTAGCCGAGTTCGCGCGCGGCTTCGCCCATTTCCTCGATCGAGTTGCGACCGTCGGAAGCGGTGGTGTGCATCTGGAGGTCGCCGCGAATGTCCGCGAGCGTGACGAGATCGGGCAGCGTGCCATTTTCCGCGGCCTCGATTTCGCCGGTCATCTCACGTAATTCAGGTTCGATATACGCGAGCTTCAGCTTCGCGTAAATTTCTTCCTCAGTCTTGCTGGCGACGGTGCGGCCACCTTTCAGCGTGGTGAGCGCGTATTCGTTGAGCGTCCAGCCCATGTCGTTTGCGCGTCCGCGCAGCGCGACGTTGTGCTCCTTCGAGCCGGTGAAATAGAGCAGCGCGGCGCCGAAGCTTTTCTTTTCGAGCAGCCGGACATCCACCTGCAGGCCGCTGCCGAGGACGACGCTGACTTTGTTTTCGCCGTGCGCGAGTTCACGGTCGATGCCGGGATATTTCAGGATGTGCGCGGCGACAGCGTCGATGTCTTTCTGCTTGTCGTGGCCGGGGCGCATGGTGACGAGCAGATCGAGGTCGCCGACCGTTTCCTTGCCGCGACGCAGCGAGCCAGCGGGTGTCACGGATTCGACCGCTTCGCCTGCCTTCGCGATATAGGCGCCGAGCTTTTGCGCCTCGTCGTCCGCGACATTGATCAGAAATCGCCCCGAGCCTGCCAGGTGCTTGAACTGCTCGGCGGCTTTCAGGATATTTTGCTCGCTCTTTTCACCGAAGCCGGGCAGGTCGCGCAGCTTGCCTTCGCGGGCGAGCTTTTCGACGCCGTCGACGGTGGCGACCTTGAATTTCTTGTATAGGAACGCCACTTTTTTCGGTCCGAGCGATTGCAGCTCGAGCAGGTCGAGCAGCGTGGTGGGGTATTTTTTCAGTAGCTTTTGGCGCAGGCTGTAGTCGCCCGTTTTCAGGATTTCATGGATGTGCTCGGCCATGCCTTCGCCGACGCCGGGCAACTCCTTGAGTTTTACATCATCTTTGGCAAGATCCTCGATGCGCTCGTGGATGCTGTAGAGCAGCTCGGCGACTTTTTCATAGCTGCGATAGCGACCGATGATGGCGCCGTCGATTTCGAGCAGCTGCGCCGTTTCGCGCAGAATCCTGGCTACTTCGCGGTTTTCCATTTGTGGCGAATTATACGACAGGTTGGGCGCCCGTCGGAGTCGTTACGCGCCCGCGGCGCTACCCGACGCCTTCGGAGCCGGCTTGGCGGCCGGCGCGGGCGGCGGGTTGAGGAACATGATCGTCTGGATCGGCATGTTCTTGGTGATGAGTATGCCGGGGCCGGGAATGCGCGTCACAGTGCCATCGCGCGCCACCCAGGCGGCATTCGTCAGGAAGAGACTTCCTTCGCGGGGCGTATCCGAATAGAAGACGGGCACGCCCATCAAGAGCCTTCGATCGGTGAACTGAATCTCGACAGGGCCATGGTGAGAATGGAACGCATCGCTCCAAACGGATGTGCGCGTAGTGCGCTGACTCAGGTGAAGTTTCCGCAGAAATTTCGTGTGCAGGTCGTTCGTGATCGAGAGGCTCACAAGAAGCCCCAGGGCGAGCCCAATGCCCAGCAGCAGAAACATGTCCAGGGTCCGCACTTCGGGCGTGTAGTGGTCCACCGTGGGGGAAACGTGTTCGGCGACGACGCGAATCGGCATGCGGTGGACCAAGGCCACAAATGCGACGTAACAGAGAAAGCTATAGAGGAGCGCTTCGACGACCTTGTCGAATTCCGTTTCGGACGGACGAACGCAGAGGCTCTGCACGATCCCTGCCGCGAGAAACCCGGGCAGCAGGACGAGCAGAACGCTGATGACGTCGATCCCAACGTAATCGAGGCCGGCGGCACTCATCGACGGACCCGGTTAATCTTTCTTCGGCGTGGGTGGAGGATCCGGCGGAGGAGGCTCGGGGGGTATCACGGGCGTCGGAAGTTCCGTCGTGCCCGGCAGCGGTTCGTAGACCTCGGTTGTGGGGACCTGGGTTGTGGGATAGCCCGGAACCGAAACCGGCGGGAAAGTAACGGGATTACTCATCGTGGATTCTCTCCATTCTGCAGGCGCGGTTAGAACAGCTTCGATGAAGCCGAATGTACGCCTTGGGAACTATCCTGTCAATTAACCAAAGCTATAGGCCCGATGGGGTCAACGACCCGGCTTTCCGACGAAGCGCGCGTAGTACAGGATTCCGGAAACGGATTTTGCGTCGCGAATCTTGCCGGTGCGAATCCATTGTTCGGCTTCGCGCAGCGTCAGGGTGCGCGAGGTGATCTTCTCGTCGTCCTCGGGCCGTGCCGCGCCTTTCGTCAGGCCCGTGGCGAGAAAAATCTCCATGCGCTCGCCCAGCAGGCCCGGGGAAGGGAAGACCGAGAGAAGCTTACGGACACGCTTCGCCGCGTAGCCGGTTTCTTCGATCAGCTCCCGCTTGGCGCCCTCGGCGAAGGTTTCGTCGGGCTCTTTGTGTCCCGCGACGAGTTCCCAAAGATATTCGCCCGCGGCGTGGCGATATTGTCGGATCAGGAGGATGCGCCCGTCGGGAAACACGGGCAGCACCACGGCTGAGCCCGGATGAACGATGATTTCGCGCGTCACCGTAAGGCCGCTCGGCTCGACGAGCTGCTCGCGCCTTAGGGCGAACACGCGGCCCTGAAAGATCAATTCGCTGCTGAGAATTTTCGCGCCCTTCGAGCTGTTTTTCGATGCTCGCGCCACGATGTCTCCCCGTTACGGCCCTGCGATTCTACCGCACCCGAGAAAGCTTGTGCAGCGCAGGGCGCGTCGGCGGTAGGTCAGTTTGGGGCTGGAGGTTCGGCACTCGTTCGGTAATCCGATTGACTAGGCAGGGGGAGTTACGTCCGAATAAGCTGCTACTGTGGCCAGGGCAATCCGCCGTGCTGATTTGGCGATGAGAGCGGTTTGAAGGTCGTTTCGTTCGCCGGATACTTGTTTCCGCGAAGGTCTACGAATGTCAGTTTAACCGTCACGGGTTCCTTATCCACGGGATTAATGCCTTTGAAGTCGAGATTCATGCCGCGGAACGTTGGTTGCCCGGGGGGTAGTGCAAAGTTGTCGAAGACCCCGACGAACTCTGCGCCTTCGATGAGTGCTCCCGTGATGATCACCGTCTCTTCCACGTTGTCAAGCAGGATTAGACCATCCCCTGAGATACGCAAGACCCGTTCGCCTTCATGTCGCATCCAGCACCATCCAGAGACGCCTCGCCAACTGACATGTAGTTTGGGAGCGGGCTTTCCCGGAACAGATGCCGGAAACGGAGTCTGCCCGGGCGTCGCCCGGAATCGTTGAAGAGGAAGAGAGAACTTGCGGTTGTACTGGTCCTCGACGACGATCATTGCGTCATATGGCTTCGCGGCATCCGTTTCGAGCGGCGGCACCATGTAGAGTATCACCATGCACCGGTTGACGACGTTCGGTTTCACTTCAACGTCCATGAACATTTCAGAACGGCGCTTGCCAATATATGCAGCGAGCAAGAACATTACCTCTTTCGTGTTGCTCGACGTAAGGTCAATCCATCCGCCAATCTGCATTGCCGGTTCTTCGCCGTGCCTACCCATATGCCAGAACGCTTGTGACTGATTCCAGATGCCGTGCAGTCTCGGCTCTTTCGCTCTCAGTTTCTCGATTTCAGCGGCGTGTTCTTCATTTAGCTTGGCAATCCGGTTCTCCGCTGAATCGAGAGAATGAATGGCAGAAACCCGTTCTGCTTTTTCTTCAACGTTTTTGGCCCGCTGCCGAAAGAACAGTCCTGTGACGATGGTCGCACCCGCCAAGACGGCTAGGGTCACCCACACCGGAAGAGAAGCAGAAAGGGCCGCCTTCATCCATTCGAGCGAAAAAAATGTGTTTATAGGGGTTCCTGCAAGCCACAGACCTAAGAACATGAACACGGCTCCGAGCGGTATACCTGTAGCAAGCGCAATGATAATCGGAATGACCCACAATTCCTTGGTCTTCGGATTCATCACTCGATTTTAGCCTCCGGGTGGGCCTTCTGGACAGGCTCGGCAGGTTTGCCGATTGCCATGACTCCAGGTTGATCCATTACCCGCGCTTCCGCGAGGCCGCGGAAGTCCTCTATACTTGGCACGGCCATCTTTGGTCGACCAATGCCAATGAATACGATTATCGTGGACGACGAGCGGCCGGCGCGCGACGAGCTGGGATTCTTGCTGAAGGGGCTGCCCGACGTCAACGTGATCGCGCAGGGGAAGAACGGGATCGAGGCAGTGGCGCTGATCAAGGAGCACGAGCCCGATCTCGTATTCCTTGATGTGCAGATGCCGGGGCTCGATGGCTTTGGCGTGATCAAACGGCTGGTCGAGCGCAAGCTGAAGATTCCGCAAATCGTCTTCGCGACGGCTTACGACAACTACGCACTGAAGGCATTCGAGGTGAGCGCCGTCGATTACGTCCTGAAGCCATTCGACAAGGCGCGCATCGCGCGGGCGGTGCAGCGCGCGAAGAAGATGGTGGATACGAAGAGCTCGCCGGTCGACCGGCTCGAGTTGCTGGTGGGGCAGCTTAACGCGAGCGCGCCGAAGACGAAAGCGCCGCTGACGGTGAAGCTACTGGTGAAGGCGCAGTCGCGGATGATTCTGGTGGACGCCGAGGACCTGATCTATGCGTCGATTCAGGATGGCGCGATCACGATTTTCTCGCGCGAGATCGAGGGCGAGTCGAACTACCGGACGGTCGAGGAGCTGGCGGCGGCGCTCGATCCGGAGGTTTTCTGGCGGCCGCACCGGTCGTATCTGGTGAACATCAATCACATCAAGGAAGTGATGCCGTGGTTCAAATCGAGCTACATTTTGAAAATGGATGATAGGCGCGCGAGCGAAATCCCGGTGTCGCGCGCGCAGACGAAGCGGCTGAGGGAGCTGCTGAAGCTTTAAGAAGCGGAAAATGGAAATGGGAAAATAGAAAATGGATTGAAAACGGCGATACCACCGCAGAGACGCAGAGAACGCAGAGGAAGCAGGAAGCAAAGAGGCACGGAAGCACGGAAGGACGGAAGCAGGGAAGCAGGGACGAAGCAAGAGCAGATTCCTCGCTTCGCTCCCTTCCTGCGTCAGGGCAGGCGGAATGACAGGGATTTGGCGCGGGGCGGAATAGTGCTAGTCCTGGCGGAATTGCATGCTGCCTGGGCGCAATTGTTTTTTCTCTGTGTCTCCCTGACTCTATGGCGGAATTCTTGTGCTAGCATCGCTCGTACGCTATTCTCTTTTCGCTTTTCCATTTTCCGACCGAGGAGCCTTTCCGCAGAGTGGCGCAACGCAAGACAAAGGCTAAGCGAGTATTGAGCGGCATGCGGCCGACCGGCCGCCTTCACCTCGGGCACTTTTTCGGCGCCCTTTCCAACTGGCTGAACCTTCAGAATGCACGACTGCCCGCCGGGGAAGAAGAGTACGAGTGCTTCTTTTTCGTCGCGGACTGGCACGCGCTGACGACGCATTACGAAGACACGTCGTCGATCGCCGAAAACACGCTGCAAGTGGCGATGGACTGGCTCGCGGTAGGCCTCGATCCCGCGAAATCGACGCTCTTCGTGCAGTCGAGCATCCTCGAGCATGCGGAGCTGCACGTCCTGCTCTCGATGATCACGCCGCTATCGTGGCTCGAGCGCGTCCCTACGTATAAAGAGCAGATCGAGAATCTGAAGGACCGCGACCTCGGGACTTATGGCTTCCTCGGCTACCCGCTGCTGCAGTCGGCCGACATTGTCATTTACGACGCAGATTTTGTGCCGGTGGGCGAGGATCAGGTGCCGCATGTCGAAATCACGCGGGAGGTGGTTCGGAAGTTCAATTCGCACTTCGGATTTGAAGTGAAGAATGCTCTCTTTCGTCCCGAGAATCTAGAGCGACTGCGCGAATTGAAGTACAAGGTGCCGTTCCCGCCCACAGTGCAAGATGCCGGAGTTGCAGGTGAGCAAACGCTGGCGCAGAACCCATGGATCTTTAGATGGCGAGCTGCACAAATCGGCTACGCCAACTTCCTCAAAGAAGTTGGGCAGAACAAGAAATTCTTCCGGATGAGGGCGGTCCTCAACGAACCAGGCCACATGCTCACCGAAACGCCGCGGCTGCCGGGAACCGATGGGCGGCGGATGGCGAAGAGCTACGGGAACGCCATCTGGCTGAGCGATGCGCCCGACGAAGTACGCGCGAAGGTTCGAAACATGATGACGGACCCGCAGCGCCAGCGGCGCACCGATCCTGGGCGGCCCGAGGTCTGCCCGGTATTCGCGTATCACAAGCTGTTTTCGTTGCCGGAGACGATCGCGAAAGTGGATCGCGATTGCCGCAGCGCCGCGATCGGGTGCGTTGATTGCAAGAAGCTGATGGCGGAGAATCTGGTGACGTGGATCGAGCCGGTGCAGGCACGGCGGAAGGAATTCGAGGCAAATCCGCAGCAGGTTTGGGATATTCTCGATGCGGGCGGGAAGAAAGCC